>JAIKXQ010000097.1 GCA_024684035.1 Eubacterium sp.
GAAAAGATATCGATCTTTCCGCGATCTGGTATCTGACTCCGGAGTCCGTTCAGGATGAAACCTACCGGAGCAGAAAAGAGGAGGAAGAGAAGAAATTCCCGTATATCAAGCATCTGGACCGGCTGACAAAGAAAAACGAAGCATGATCGGTACGATGGAAGAGACGTTTACCGGAAAGGTGGGCGTCTTTTCTCGTGTTATAGGAAATTCCTCCGGAATTTCTATAACACAAAACGCTTCGCTACGTTCTTTATAAACAACGGTGTTCAAGAACTTGATTTTCGCCAGGAATGCGATATAATAAAATTGTACGCTATTAGATATGACGAAACCAAAAGGATAGTGGGCTGTTATATGGATAAAAAGAAGACAGATATATGAACGATCCGGTGCAAGAAAAATACGTGTATCGGGTAGAGTAACTTTGAATTGCAAAAAATGAAAGGAGATGGCATATGCTCAATTACATTCACGACATTCCGACAAAACTGTACTTCGGAGAGGGACAGATCCGGCATCTGGATGAGATTCTCCGACCCTTTGGGACAAATGTTCTGCTCACCTATGGAGGAGGCTCCATCAAGAAGATCGGTCTGTATGACAAAGTTACGGATATCCTGAACAAAGGGGGATATGCCGTGACGGAGCTGTCGGGTATTGAGCCGAATCCCCGGATCGAATCGGTGGAAGAGGGCGTCAGACTCTGCAAAGAGAACAACATCGATGTGATCCTGGCTGTGGGCGGAGGAAGTACCATTGATTGCTCCAAGGCCATTGCTACAGGCGTTTATTATGAGGGAGGCGATCTCTGGCAGATGGTAGCCAGCCGTCACGGAGTGCTGAAGGCACTTCCGCTGGTAGATATCCTGACGCTCAGTGCAACAGGATCTGAATATGACGGCGGCGGAGTTATCACAAATCTCAAGACCAATGAAAAGCTTGGAAACATGTACACCTATCCGTCTGCGTCCATCTGTGATCCCACCTATACCTATTCTGTATCCAAATATCAGACGGCTGCGGGAACCGCGGATATCATGAGCCACATCTTCGAGGGATACTTCTCCCGGACGGAAGACAGCGAGCTGTCGGACAGCATCGCAGAGGGTGTCCTGAAAACAGCCATAAAGTATCTGCCGGTTGCTCTGGAACAGCCGGATAACTATACAGCCAGGGCAAATCTGATGGCCGTTTCATCGGTGGCCTGCTCAGGAATCCCGGAATACGGAAAACAGGGAACCGGCTGGCCCTGCCACGCAATGGAGCATGAACTTTCGGCCTACTACGACATCACCCACGGTGTTGGACTTGCGATCCTTACTCCACGCTGGATGCGTCTGATCCTGAAGAAAGATCCTTCCTGCGCATGGAGATTTGTGAAATTCGCGAAGAATGTCTGGGGACTTGAGGGAGACGACGACCAGGCATTGGCACTGGCAGCGATCGAGGCTCTCGAGCGTTTCTTCAAAGAGGCCGGCATTCCAATGAATCTTACAGAACTCAAGATCGACGAGGAACACTTCGAGGAGATGGCGGCACACGCCAACTCAGGCGGATATTTGAAAGATGCCTTTGTGCCGTTGACAAACGAGGATATCGTGGAAATCTATAAGGCCTGTCTCTGATTACCGGCCAGGTAAAAATGAATCAGCAAACCACAGCTTCAACATCATATACGAAAAAACTCAGACCGCAGTGGTCTGAGTTTTTTCGTGTTTCAGATCTCAATTTTGTATCCGACATGCATCTGTTCAATCCTATCGCCAAGCACCTCTTTCATGATCCTGAAGGCATGCCCTTTGGTACAATGCCCGGTACATACGTAATCGATGCCGGTATCCCTGACCTTTACGGCCAATTCGCGAATTTCTTCATCGGATTTGTTGAAGAGATGGAAGCCTCCGATGAGAGCGTGAACATTTTTGTCCGGAAAAGTCTCTTTTACCTAGTTAATGATATTGGCGGCACCTCCGTGAGAACAGGAATTGATGATCACGAGTCCTTTTTCTGTATCAAGGACAAGACTCTGTTCATGACTGAAATCATCAAAAACCCATCCCTGTTTTGTCTTACGATACATCATCTCTCTTCGGCCAATAGCGGACAACCCAGGTGTTTTGTGCGGAATCAGATACACACTGTCAGTCAACAGATAATCACCGGATACCATCTCGATTCTGTCTGGATATTCTTTCAATAGTCTTCTGGGTATACCGATGTATTTTTTGAAGATGAAGGCTTTGCGGTAGCAGTTTTCCGCCGCTCCGTCCCGCAAATAGAACTTTGCTTTTTTATTGTTTTCAAAAAACGCAGGCAGGCCGTTGGCATGATCATAGTGGGCATGGCTGAGCACACCGTAGTCTATAGCTTTTACATCAATGCCGAGTTCTTCCATATTTTTCAGAAAAAGATCCGATGCGCCGGCGTCCACAAGGATTCTTTTGTCCTTGTACTCTATGTAGATCGACAACCCCCATTCACCGGAGATTCCTTCACCGGAAACATTGTCCACAACAATTGTCATTTTCATATATATGTACTCACTTTCTCTGCATCTTCCAAAAAATAATGAAAAAATTAATAATAATTATACTATCGACTTTTGGGGGATTCCAGTGTTTCTCAAAAAAGTGCATATTTTTAAAATTGATATGAGTTAACGGAAGCTTAATAAACAGAGAAAATGTGCAATTGATTTGCAAATTCTATTGACGGATATTTATGCGGGTTCTATAATATGCAACTGAGTTGCAAATTCATGCATTTTTATAGGAGAAGGAAAATGTCTAAAAGAGAAGTACCCATCGTGATCATCACCGGTTATCTGGGATCCGGAAAGACCACGCTCATGCAGAATATTTTGAAACAGGAAAACCGGAAGATCGCCCTGATTGTCAATGACATGGGTAGTATCAATATCGATGCGTCGATCCTGAATAGAACAGGGAACCGGCTGGTTCAGGTTGAAATGGTGGAGATGCAAAATGGCTGTATCTGTTGCACACTCCGGGATGAATTTATGACAGAGATCGAGCGCCTCGCGGGGGATCCTTCAATCGAGGCGATTTTTGTGGAGGCTTCCGGAATCAGTGAGCCATCCTCAATTGCGGGTGCCTTCCTGAATTATGAGGAATCGACGCCGGACACCAGGGTCTATCTGAAAACAGTGGTGTCAGTGGTAGACGTGGACCGGATGTATCGTGAATTCCTGCATGATCTCGTGTCGGACGAGGAAGCAGAGGATGGAGATGTGATTAATCTTATTATTGATCAGGTCGAGTTCTGCAACCTTATGATCCTCAATAAAACAGATCTGCTTACCGGTGAACAGCTCGACGAAGTCAAGGCCGGGCTCCGCAATATTCAACAGGAGGCGGATATGATCTGCTGTACCCGGGGGGATGTCGATCTGGAACAGATTCTGAACCGTCCGGATTTTGATTTTGATGAGGTAGAAGGTTACAGCGCAGTACAGAAAGCGCTCAACAATTGCGAAGATGAGGATGAAAAAGCCTGCGTGGATGAATATGGTATTTCTTCCTTTGTCTATGAAAAAAGAACACCGTTCAACAGGGAGAGATTTAACAGGCTGGTGGAGGAGTATCCGGAGACATTGATCCGCTCGAAAGGATATATCTGGTTTTCCGATGATTGGAAGCATGTACAGCTCTTTGAGCAGGCTGGAAGAAACGCGTCTATAACGGAACTGTCAGAGTGGGTTTCCGCATGGCCGGAAGAAGAACTGAAGCCGATCCTCTCTGACTATCCGGATCTGAAGGATGATTGGGATGAACTGTACGGAGACCGCTGTAATCAGGTTGTATTTATCGGTAAAGGATACGAAAAATCAGATATAGTGACGTTACTGAATGAGTGCCTGGAGAAGGCGGCGGTCGAGGTCTGAGCGTCCGCAATTGTCGCTTCTGCGGGGCAATTCTGCGCCTGCTGCGATACACATATTATAAGCACGGAATATTCCGTCGAATATATATTGTTAGAAGGAATCTGACGATACGGATTTATCAGCTTTCCGGTGTTTATATAAGGAGCAGAAGATGGAAAAGAAAAAGGCCATTCTGATCGTAGGAGCGATATCGACGGGAATTGAGTATGTGTACGATGTGATCGAACGCGGGTATATTCCCATTGTGTTATACCCGAAGAAAGCAAATCATTCGAAAGATCAGACACTCTATGAGATGGAACGGGACAGTGCTGTGAAGCGTTTTCCCGCAGAAGCCATCGTGATTCGTTCAGAATCGAATGATTACGAGAGCATCGCGAAGGAACTGGATGATTATCGCATCGTTGCGGTTCTTCAGGGAAACAAAGATGAAGCAGAACTGACAGTCCGTCTTTCAGCTCATTTTGGTGTGAACGGAAACGATCCGGCCTTTATCTCCAGTTACACCGATAAATACCGTATGCAGCAGATGCTTGCCGAACAGGGACTTAATTCTGTCGCGTGTTGTCTGTGCAGCAGCTTCGAAGAGGCAAAAGCCTTTATGAACACCCGGAATCTGAATAGTATCGTCATTAAATCCGTATCGAATCCCGGAGATTTGAAAGCATCGATCTGCAGCGATGATCGAGATATCGCACAGATTTTTGAAAAGGGACTGAATGCAGAAGATCCGGATCATGCAACCGGGAAACGTCTCCTGGTTCAGGAATGTCTGGAGGGCACTGAATACATCGTTAATACCTGCAGTTGCGCGGGGCAGCATATGGTTACAGACATATGGCGCTACCATAAGATTCCCCCGTCGGAAGGCGGCGAGGGCAGTGTATATGATTACGCGAGTCTTGTCCGGGAGCTTATGCCGGAACAGGAAGAACTCTGTCGTTTCGCAATGAAGGCCATTGATGCGCTCGGAGTTAAGTACGGACCCACGAATGGAGAGTATATTCTGACAAACGACGGTCCCTATCTTCTCTCTCTTGCCACATCGCCCATGGAGCCGAATGTGAAAAAGAAATTCCTCGAGAAAGGACTTTCGCATCACATCACAAATCTGGCTTTTGACAGTTACGTCAAGGGGTATTATTTCGATTACGTGTCGAATCAGCCCTACGAGCCGCATGGCGCTCTGATGTTCAAGTATTTTATCGCTCAGAAAAACCAGGTCGTTCTTGACTTTCCGATTATCCCGATTCTTCGGAAGATCAAGAGTTACCATTCGCTGAATATCCGTTCCAAGATCCTTTCCATGCAGCTGGAGAAGACGGTGGATCTCGATACATCCTCCGGTATGCTCTATCTGGCCTCGGATGATGAAGTACAGATCTGGAATGATTATTACCTCATTCGTGCGTTGGAGAGGGACTATTTCAGCCTTCTCTTCAGCGTTCTGGATAATGAAGAGTGGTACTATGAGGACGGACATACCTGGACTCATGAGGAGAAGACAACTGTTCTGGAGCAGCTGATTGATAAGAGGCTGAACACGTTGATTCTGCACACGGGAGATGAGCCGGGAGTGGTTGGCGATCCCTGGATCAGCGAGAGTGATGCGGTTACAGTTATCGGAATTGAGGAGACCTCCCGTCTGGCGGGAATGTGGAACCGGGTTATTTTTGATTTCGACAGCCGGCCGTCTACCATGGAGGAGATGATCGAAGCTATTTTTCAGGTGTCTGATACCCTTGCTCCCGGAGGCTTGGCTCTGGTACCGGGATGGTCCATCGCGAATTTCCCTCACGGGAAAGAAGGCCTGCTTGCCATTCTTGTAATCGCTGATCTGCGGATCAATATTCCGCGATGGAATTCTATGGATATCATAAGTCTGACGAAGAAAGAAGTGTAGGTTCTATATAAACTGCGAAAGGGGCGCCTCCGGAGTTACGATATCGGCTTTTTTGAAACAATGAATTCGCAAAAACTGCCGGATTCGATATCGACATAATATATGCGATGGAAGAGGCTTCCGATGGTCTTGGCGATTTGATCAAAAGCAATCTGTTCTACATTCATTTGATTTCCTTTCGGCGAAGAATCTCCGTACCGGAGATTCCGTATCAAAAACTCTGTATCAGAAAAAGAAAATATCTTTGGGCGCAAAAACATTCATTATAATATCGTCGCAGAAGTGGGGGTTAATTAAAGAATTATAAAAAACATTTTTGTTCAGATAAAAAAGACAATAGAGTTCCGTCATCTTGCTTATTTTTGGTGATATAGCGTTTGGAAAAAATATGATACAATGATGCATATTTATCGAGGCGCAAATACAGACATAAGAAATACCGGGTGAAGTTATGAATATTTTTGACATCGTCGGCCCTGTGATGGTCGGGCCGTCAAGCTCGCATACGGCGGGCGCGGTAAAAATCGGATATGTGGCCAGAAAGCTGATGCAGGAAGAGGTCGTGGAAGCGAAGATTTTGCTCTACGGCTCTTTTCTTGCAACAGGCGACGGACATGGAACCAAGTACGCTCTGGTGGCGGGACTTCTGGGTATGGAGCCGGACGACGCGCGGATACCGGACAGTTTTGAGATCGCGGAGGAATGCGGGATGACGTTCTCCTTCGGAAGCGCAAAACTGAAGGATGCGCATCCCAATTCCGTGTTGATGAAACTCAAAGGAAAAAACGGAAAAAAACTGGAAATCGTAGGAGAATCTCTCGGAGGGTCGTTGATTAACATTGCAAAAGTCGACGGCCTTTCTGCCAATTTTTCCGGAGAATATCCCACACTGATCGTGCACAACCAGGATCAGCCGGGACATGTGGCAGAGGTCACGAGTATGCTGGCCCACAAGTCGGTGAACGTGGCAACGCTTCAGCTGTACCGGGAGTCCCGAGGAGGACATGCGGTTATGGTTCTGGAATGTGATCAGGAGATTCCGGCAGAGTCGCTCAAGTGGCTGGAGCACCTGGAGGGAATCGAGAAGGTGACGTACTATTCGTGTGTCACATGATATTCCTCTGGAATTACTGTGACACACGGCGTTCCGAGGACATGCGCACTCACAGATGGGTAAATCGATTACGCGATTCTGTGTGTGCTTTTTGTCCGATGCGCTCCCCACAGGAGCGAGGGGATGGGCTGCGTTATACAGGAGTATCAGTTGACGGGTTTGTGCTCCCCTCAGGCGTAAGGGGATGGGGGAGTCGAGGTCCGCTTGCGAACTTTGCTCTGACCCGGCGATTTTTTAGTATATGGAGGAAATTATGGCTTTCAGGAAACTGGCGGAGATCGCGGAGATGTCCGCGAAAAAGAAACTCCCCATGTGGCAGGTGGTACAGGATGCGGATTGCGTGGAACAGGGGATTTCCAGGGAAGAATCCCTTGAAAAAATGAAGAACATTCTGGACGCGATGCGGGAGGCGGACAAGAATTACAAGAGCAGTCGGTGCTCCCGGAGCGGCATGGCCGGAGGAGACGGAGAAAAGGTGAGAGCCTATAACGAACAGGGCTCGGCGCTGGTCGGAGATTTTATTTCCTCTATGATTGAGAAGGCTGTGAAGATGGGAGAATCCAATGCGTGTATGCGGCGAATCGTTGCCGCGCCAACGGCTGGAGCCTGTGGCGTGATCCCTGCGGTCCTCCTTACGTATGAAGAAACAAAAAAAGCTCCCGAGCAGAAAATACTGGAAGCTTTGTATCTGACGGCAGGTATCGGAGAGGTTCTTGCGGAAAGCGCTAGTATCGCCGGCGCGGAGGGCGGCTGTCAGGCAGAGATCGGAAGTGCCGCGGCGATGGCGGCCGGAGCCCTGACCTACCTGGAAGGCGGGGATAATGAGGCCATCCTGCATGCAGTTGCTCTCTGTATCAAGAGCATCCTGGGTCTGACCTGCGATCCCGTCGGTGGACTTGTGGAAGTCCCCTGTATCAAGAGAAACGCCTTCGGCGGAGTGAACGCCGTGGTCGCTTCACATCTGGCGATGGCGGGCGTGAAGAGCAGGATCCCGGTGGACGAAGTCATCGACGCGATGGGAAGAATCGGACGCCTGATTCCTGCTTGTCTCCGGGAGACCGGACAGGAAGGACTTGCGACGACGCCGACCGGATTGGGCATTGCGGAAATGCTTTTGTGAAACACTCCGAATGAAAGCCTTCTTCACCCAAAAAGAATAGAAAACGCGAGGAGCTGCCTCCGGATTTCTACAGAAGTGATCCGGACGCAACCATCAGCAGGATAAAAAAGATGAAAAGAACGATGGCGACGATTGCGAGGATGAACGTAATCAGATACACAATCTCGGCGGCTTTGCTGGCAGTACTTCCGTTTGTGTAGGTTTTTGCCCGTCTGCTGAGGAACATTCCGGCAATCAGAATGCCAAACAGAAGGACGAGAAGCGTACTCATGTAGTAGTTCGCGTTTCCGTCAAACAGAGCGAGTACATAGCGGCTGGCCGGATTTCCGAAGAGTCCGAAGACAATCAAAAGAAACCAGAATAATACATATAATGCGGAAGCTGTCCTTAGTCACAGCTTCCCTTTTTTTGCGTTTGTTTCCATAAAAAACCTCAATTCTCAGGCGGTCAATTATCTGAATATTTTAATAATAATCATACTACAAAGTGCCGGAAATGCCAATGATTTACAGATTGAAGTCAGAACCATCATCGAAGACATTTTGATTTAATGAAAATCATATCAAAACTCATAAAACTACTCATATTATATTGACATGTTAGTCATAACTAACCCTAATATTAGGAACACTAACAAGCGGCAGGGGATGCATACGATGCATAGGCCCGGCAAGCAGAAAAGAAGGATGCCATAGCACACTCCCGGAGATCCCCTTATGATCGAGGGGCTGGTTTTGGTGTTTTTGAAAAAGTCAAAAATGAAATGAGGAGGTTCAAACTTTGGGTAAGACAGAAAAATATGATCACATGAAGCTGATCCGAACGTATGCCGGTGGGACTTCTGGTGCTGGTTTTTGCCTTCAACTGGAAGATCGGGCTGTTCTGCATGATCCCGGCACTTCTGGGCTTTGCGGTTCTCGGCTCCATGATGGGCAGCAACATGCAGGAAAAAATGAAAGAATATCAGAACGCGCTGGAGAGTATGAGCAGTGAGGCCACAGCCTCTCTTGATGCGGAAAACGAGACGGCGATTCAGGAGGCGCTCTCCAGGCTGATCCAAAACAAGACGGTGCTGATCATCGCGCACCGAATGCGAACCATCGCCAACGCGGATCACATCGTCGTTCTCAAAGACGGCGTTGTTGCCGAACAGGGAAGCCCCGGGGAGCTCTCCGCAAAGGACAGCATCTACAGCCACATGACCAGACTGCAGCTCGCATCCCAGAACTGGCAGATGCAGGGCGGACAGCCGGCGTTGGAAGTTTAAATCAGGAAAAGCCGATGGGGCAGCGACTGGCTGCCCCATCGGCTTTTTATGCGAAACGCGTTTTCAGTTCCGTCAGTTTCTCCTCCGCATCCTTCACAAAGAACAGGGTGTTTCCGATCTCTACAGCGGATTTCAGGCGGTAGACCGCCTCTGCCCAGTCTCCTGTCTCATAGGCGATAAGACCGAGGTTGTAGGAATTGACGGCCTTTCCGCAGTTGGAGAGAACCACTTTGTCAAGATAGCTGTCGATGAGATTTTTTGCTTCTTCATATCGCCCTTCCTGAATGGCCATGGCGCTCTTCAGATGATTCAGAGTCATGTCCATGCGGGAACCGCGTTTCTTTCCGGAGTTTTTTAGTTCCTCCAACCGGGCAATGTAGATGCCGGCCGTATTCCGGTCTTCCTGATTGAGATAATAGCTTGCAAGTCCGCTGAGGATGTAGACGTCTTTCAGTCGGCTTACATCTTTTGGCATGATCTTCTCATAGAATTTGAGAGCACCCGCAAAGTCGCCGCAAGCCGTGTAGGCGTTCGCAACCACACACTTCTGTCTTCGCGTGCGAAATCCGAAGCTTGCTTTTTTGCAGATGATCTTTTCTGTCTCGATATACTTCTGCGGATCACACAGATGCAGGTAGATGTTCTGGATCGCCACCTGCTTGAGAAGGATCCGGATAAAGGTGAGAATCGTGATAAGAATTACCAGAATCATAAAAAAGAAATACAGAGTTTTTGAGATCCCCATATATATTTCCTGTGTCTCGACGTCTCCGAACTGCAACGGGTAAATATAATCGCCCGCCGCAAAATCTGCCACGAACACTACGATCAGGATAAGAGTAAATAAAAGAAGAATTTTCCGTTTGCCTCTGAGATAGTCCTTCGCGCATTCCTGCGCAGTCATGTCTTTGTATTTTTTGTTCACTAGATAGTTCCTGCCTTTGTTTCAGTTCCGTGCGTGTATGCACACGAGTACATTATAACATTTCGTTACAGGGGAGGGGGATTATATGCTGAATATATATCTATACTTGTTGATATGCGTGCAAAGGTATATGTTAAAATACGAATAATAGGATATTCCTCCGTAATATCTATGGTAAAAAAACGCTCAGCACTTTGAACTTATCAAGGAGAGAACTGTCTCCGAAAATACTCATAGAGAGGGAAATGCGGAAAGAAAGGAGGTGTCAGTATGGAAATCAGATTTGAACGTGCAGAAAGGCGCGCCGCGGCATACAACGGACAGGAAGTTGTCGGAACGTGCGTTTTTACCGAAATCGGCGGCATCTGGATCATCACAGGGACGAACGTAGAGAAAGGTTATACCGGACAGGGAATGGCAGGGCATCTGCTGGATGCGGTTGTTGAAGAGGCGCGGATCGAAGGGATAAAAATCGTTCCGATGTGTTCTTTTGCCCACGGTTGTTTTCTGGAATCGCTGGATTACAGAGATGTGGCTTACGACGGCGTGATTAAAATCTACGGTATGCCGTCCTGTCCGGACTGCAGTGCTGTAATTGAACGGATCGAGGCGAGAAAAGAATTCGAATTTGTAGACATCGGTAGTCACGTCGGCAGGATGAAGACATGGCTCAGACTCAGAGATACGAGTCCGGTCTTCGATGACGCGAAGCAGAAAGGCTATGCCGGTATCCCGTGTTTTGTATTCGAGAACGGGGATATCACCCTTGATGCGGTTGCCATCGGACTCGGCCCGTCAAATCCAAACGCCTGCAGAATCGACGGAAGCGGTTGCTAGAGACACAAAAAGCCCGGTGATTCAGATCGACGGAAGCGATTGCCGGAGATATGGAAAAAACGATGTCTCACATCAGCGGCAGAGCCTGCTAAAGATATGAAAAGTCCGGTGTTCCACGCGGGAAGGTGTGGAACACCGGGCGTTTTGTGTTATAGGAAATTAGAGAAAGCGGACTTGATTCTTGCAATACGAATCATCATTTAGAAATAAAAAGTACCCCAAGTGTTCCTGGTCCGCAGTGGGATGAAACAACACTTCCTGCGCGGGTTTCAAGGATTTCATCAAAAACGCCGAGGCTGCGCAGATATTCTCTCACGGATTCAACCACTTCTCTGTCGCATCCGGAGTGGGTTATAAATACACGTTCCGGTCTGGCATTCTTCAGATCGTTTTCCATATCTCTGACATAATCAAGTACATAGCGATTGCTCGATCCCCGGTATTTTTTCTCCGGATGCATGGCTCCGTCGGATACAGCGATACGAGGGTGAAGCTTCAACGCAGTGCCGATCAGCGCGGCCATACCGGAGCAGCGACCGCCCCGATGGAGATACACGAGGGTGTCTATTACGAAACTTGCCCGTACTTTATCCTTGATATTCTCTATTTCATTTACAATTTCTGCTGCGCTTTTTCCTTTTTGGGCCAGTTCCGCAGCATGGATTACCAATAATCCGATACCGGTAGACAGATTGGCGGAATCAATACCGTGAACCCTTTTCGACATACCAAGTTCCTCGGCAGCAAGTCTGACATTGTTGAAATTCACGGACATCGATGAAGAGATCGTAAAGATGATATATTCGTCGTCGCCGGCAGGATCCAGGTATTCTGCAATATCACTCATGCTGGCAGCTGCTGTCGTCGGGGTCTCGCCGTGTTCGTCCGACCATTTATAGATGTCTTCGGGAGAAATATTGACTCCGTCACGATATTCTTCGTCTCCAAGTCTAACGTAAAGAGGGATGATACCAATGTTGTATTTCTTTATCAGTTCCTGCGACAGATCGCATCTACTATCTGACAGTATTTTTATCATGTATACTTTTTCTCCAATATCTCCAATAATTATGTGAATAGATTTGTTTTATTATACCTGTTTTTGCGCCTTGTGTTCACGCTTTTTTTGACAGTTTTCCCACAATTCATCCGCCGTGGCTTTCCAATGCTCCGCGTAGTGATCACAGCGGCTGCACAACTGTTCAACACTTTCCGGCGCCTCCATATCCGTTGATGCTGCGCCTGTATTTCGGATCATATTTCGAAGAATATCCGGATTTTCAAGCATAGGACAATTCGCGGAGACTAAGCCATATGGAAAAGGGTACAGACACAGGCGCAGATCAGACGAAATACATAAATATGTAAGTTGACGGTCTGGTGTCATAGAACTACAATTGTGTCAGAAAACGAGGAGGCACAACGTGAAGATTAACAGCCTTGAAGAAGCTCTTAAGAGAATAGACGAATTAGAAAAAGAAGTTGCTGA
>JAIKXQ010000108.1 GCA_024684035.1 Eubacterium sp.
CAGATTACGAGGGTGAATCAAGAACTCTTGATATGCATGTAAAAACTCTTCGCCAAAAATTAGGGAATTATGGTAGTAGAATCAAAACCGTGAGAAATGTAGGATATGTAAACGAATGAAAATAAGAATAAATATAAGGCTGGTTGGAATTGCGATATTAGCAATTATCGCAACAGTTATTGGAATTACAATTATATATTATAATCTCTTTGAGGGTCAGGTGCGATCAGATCTATCTGTCAGTGCGAAACTTCTAAAGGATACCCAATATTTTGAATCAGTAGATATTGATGTAGATCAGATAGATTTATCTACCGATTTAGATGAGCTACGTGTAACGTGGATTGATAAAGATGGAACTGTTCTATATGACAATGATGCCTCAGCGGAGCTGCTACAAAATCATTTTGACAGACCAGAGATACAGGCGGCTTTTGAACAGGGTGAAGGGGACGCAGTTAGAAGATCTGACACTATGAATGAGGATACGTTCTATTATGCGTTGCGTTTAGATAATGGAACGGTTCTACGCGTGGCCACCAATGCCCAGAGTATTTGGGCAGTATTCATATCAGCGGTACCTATTATTCTATTAATTATTCTCTTGATCATTTCAATTTGCGTAGCGATTTCTCATCTTCTTACAAAACAGCTTTTAAAACCAATAGAGATGATGGCGGAGAATTTGGAGAATGCTGATTATGAATCGCCGTACAGGGAATTAGATCCTTTGGCAGAAATGCTTCGCACACAGCATACAGATGTTTTATCTGCGGCAAAGGCAAGACAGGATTTTACAGCTAATGTTTCACACGAGCTGAAGACACCGCTGACAGCTATCTCCGGATACGCTGAATTGTTAGCGGGAGGAATGGTAGGAGCTGAGAAGCAGAATCATTTTTATCAGGAAATCAGAAAAAATGCAGACAGATTACTTGCATTGATAAATGATATCTTGAGACTCTCAGATTTGGATAGAAAAGATTCTGAGTTACATTTTACTGAGGTTGACTTATATGAGACCGCCTCAGAATGTATGGGAGTTTTATCAGTTAATGCTAAACAAAGAAATGTAACAATAGAGCTTGAGGGGAAAACGAGTATTGTTCGCGGAAACAAAGATATGCTCAAAGAGTTGGTTGAAAATCTGGGGCAGAATGCAATCAGATATAATAATTCCGGCGGCAAAGTAAAAATTTCTGTGGGAAAAATAGATGGGCAGACGGCGCTTACAGTTAAGGATAACGGAATAGGAATACCTGCTTCAGAGCAGCAGCGAATCTTTGAACGATTTTACCGCGTGGATAAAAGCAGATCTAAAGCTACAGGTGGTACAGGCCTTGGTCTTGCAATCGTAAAACACATAGTTGAGATTCATGATGCCAAAATAGAGGTAGATAGCGCAGCTGGTGTGGGCACTGCCATATCTGTGTTGTTTTAGGATTATTTTTATAAGCACTACAAGAGAAGAAAAATAAATTTGAGAATCGCCTCAGTAAGACTTATGATAAAATTGAGGAAACGGAAAACTTGTTAGTTGAAGCCAAAGCTAAGAAAAAATCAATAATAAGGGAAGTGCAACGCACTTGCCGCAGAGGTGCTGAATACAGTTTAAAAAATGGGGGGAGTTTTTGATGGAAACAAAGGAACGCATTAAATGGCTGGACGGCCTGAAGGGGCTGGCCTGTCTGCTTGTGTTTGTGCATCATTTTTTGTTGTCGTTTTTCAGTGCGGCTTATTTCGGGGCTAAGAGCCATACCCGTCTGCACGGATATGATACGTACCTGGCGTCGGCGCCGATCGGCGTATTTGCCAACGGAAACTTTCAGGTCTGCGTATTCCTGCTGATCGCTGCCTTCTTACCCGCAAAGCGGATTATGGAGTGCCGGAAAGAGGATCTGCAGGATGTGGCCGGCAGGATGCTTCTGAAGAGATATCCGAGGTTGATGATTCCGGTATTCAGTGTGTGTGCACTGAACTATGTAATCCTGTTTCTGGTGAATCGTCTCGGATTAAATTACATGGGCACGGAGTTGTCCTACCACGGGTACAGCTATTTTCTTCACAGTCTCTATGATCTCTTTCTTGTGCCGGATACGGGGCTTCTGGGACCTTTGTGGTCGATTTATTATATTTTCCTTGGGAGTGTGACGGCCATTGCGCTGGCGATTCCCGCAAAGAAGGAAAGGTGGTATTTGCCGCTGGTTTATCTTGTGATCGCGCGCGCGCTGGTTCGTCAGAGCATGCAATTTATGCCCTGCGTTCTGGGCGTAATGCTGGCGGACCTCATTGTAAATGAGAGAGTGAGAATCCCGTGGACAAAGTGCCGTGGTATTCTTGCGTCGGTGGCGCTGATTGCAGGTGGACTGTTCCTGGGCGGATATCCGTCTTTTGTGAAACCGGAGAATATTTACAGGGTTTTTTCCTTTATCAATGCGAGGGTGGAACAGCAGGAGAATGTGCATATCGTATATCATTCCATCGGCGCAGCTCTGGTGTTTGCCGGAATCTATTTGTGGAATAAGGCCGGCCTGTTTTCGGTTCTCTCCACAAAACTCTTTACGTTCCTTGGAAAGATCAGTCTGGGCGTTTATCTTGTGCACCAGCTCTGGCTCACGTATCTGGGCAACTATTTCATGGATTCCCTGAAGGCTTCCTGGGGCTCCTACGCGAGAGCGGCCTGTCTGGGATTCCCTGTTCTTCTGGCGCTCGTCATCGTCTCTGCGGTGGTGTTCCGGCAGGTGATTGAGAAACCGACGGAGAAACTGCTTGGTAGAATCAGGTAAAGGAAGATTCGATGGCGCTTACAAAAATGATAGATAAGAAACAGAACCCGAAGGATTCGCCCCGGAAAAGCGGAACCTTCGGGTTTTTATCAGAACATACAGGTTTAATTCCCTTGCGGGTGGTAACAATACAACTACAAATATTCAGACGATTTGAGCATTTGCGACCAAATGCTACTTTGCAGAGGGGAAACAAACTTGACAGTCACAATTCAGTCACTTATAATTAATATTAGTTAAATATTTTCTATAATTCGTACTATTTGATACATGTCGATAATCGTTGTTTAGAATCACGTTGTTTTATTGTTTCGTAGTACAGTCGATTGAGGTCTGTGTTTATTTTGCTTTTGGCGGAGTACATAGGCTTTTTCTTATTACATATGTTTATTATGGGGAGAACCTGTTGAGTAAGATATGTGATATCCATTCCCATTTGCTTCCCGGGTTAGATGACGGATCGAAGGATTGGGAGACCACACTTCACATGATCAAAACAGAATATGAAGCGGGTGTGCGGATGATTTTTGCAACATCGCATTATCTTCCGTGGCGTCGCACCATCATTGCGGAGCAGATTCCATCGCTCTGTGATGAAGCGGAGCAGAGAGCCAGGAGTGAACTCGGAATTGAAATGAAGATAATTCCGGGTCAGGAGCTCTATTATCACTTGGAACTGCCGGAGGCGATAGCCGAGGGAAAAGCGCTAACGCTGGCCGGCAGCTCTTATATTCTGGTGGAATTTGATGAGCAGATTCCCTGGATGGAGCTGCAGAAGGCGCTGCAGAACCTGCAGCGGGCAGGATACAGGGTGATTATTGCCCACTGCGAGCGGTTCGGCTGTATCCGTGAGGGGGAGCACCTGGAGGCGGTACTGTCCATGGGAGTCAGACTCCAGTCCAATGTTCAGGAAATGTCCGCAGGTCTCTTTGACAAGACGAGAAAGTGGTTGGCGAAGAGGTATGCCGATCAGCAGATCAGCTTTCTGGGATCGGATATGCACAATCTCACAAAGCGGCCGCCCATGGATGAGAAACAGTTGAAGTGGTTCGGAAAGTCCCTGGGTGAGGAGTACAGGCAGAAACTTTACTGGAGAAACGCAGAACAGATATTGGGAGATGGTTGATATGGAAGAAAGGGCAGCGGTTATTCAAAATCTGAATTTGCAGGATGACGGCGGAGAAATGGAACTGGATCTTGTAGAGCTGTTGTATGAGATCCGCAAGAAGATCTGGTATGTAATTCTCTTTGCACTGATCGGAGCGTCCATCGCCGCGGGAATTACGAAGTTTGTCATGACACCAATGTACACGTCGTCCTCCATGATGATTGTACTGACAAAGGAGACGACTATTGCGTCCATCGCGGATCTGCAGATGGGTTCGCAGCTGACCAATGACTACAAAGTGCTGATCCTGAGCAGGCCGGTATTGGAGAAGACCATAAAGAAAACGGGTCTGGATATGGATTATAAGGAGTTAAAGAAATTCCTGACAATCACTAACGAGAATGACACCCGTATCCTTCAGCTTTCGGTGGAACAGCCGAATCCGAAGCTTGCGAAGAAAGTGGTAGATACTCTGGCGGATGTTTCTTCCGCGTACATTGCGGACAAGATGGAGGTTCAGGCTCCAAAGATAGTGGAAGTCGGTGAGGTTCCGATCCGGCCCACCAGTCCAAGCCTGATGAAAAATGTGGTCATCGGTTTCCTTCTCGGTGCGCTTCTGATGATCGCCTTCATTACCGTACAGGTGATGATGAATGACAGCGTGGTCAGCGATGAGGATGTGGAGAAGTACCTGCAGCTCACGACACTGGCATCCATTCCTCTGAAGTCGGCAGAGGACAGCAAGGCAAAGAAGTCACGGGCAAATAAGAGAAAGGGCAGGTGTGCATGATGGTGACGAATTACGTAAAGCTGATCGACAGTGAAGAAGGGGATTATTTCTACAGAGAGGAAATCAAGAAACTCCGGGCGAACATCGTCTTTACCGGAAGGAAATACAAGAAGATCATGTTTACCAGCTGCTTTCAGGGTGAGGGAAAATCCGACACGGTTTTTCATCTCGCGGTGGATATGACGAAGCTTGGGAAAAGAGTACTGCTCATCGACGCGGACATCCGCAATTCACAGTATGTGAGCAGATTTGGTGTGAAACAGCATGTCCTCGGACTGTCGGAATATCTCAGCGGACAGGTGGATGAGGTAAATCAGATTTTCTATCAGACGAATTACGACAACTTGTTTTTGATTTTCAGTGGCGCCTATGCGTCGAATCCCTCTGAGATGCTGGCGGACGAGAGCTTCGGAAGATTGTTGGCCGCTTCGGCGGAGTCTTTTGACTATGTTTTCATCGATACGCCGCCCCTGGGTCAGATTATTGATGCGGCTCAGATCGGACGCTTCTGCGACGGCTCCATCATTGTTATTGAGAGCGGCGCCGTTTCCTACCGCGCGGCGCAGAAGGTCAAGAGACAGCTGGAGCAGGCGGACATTCATATTCTGGGCGTGGCGCTGAACAAAGTGGATCGCACAGCTGCCGGAGCCTACGGCCACTACGGAAAATACGGCAAATATGGTAAATATGGTAAATACGGCAAGTACGGAAGGTACGGATACGACAAATCTGCGCAGACGCAGTAATTTTTTCCGGATGCAGGGAACGGCGGAATATGTTTCCGTGATCTGTGGCAGGAAGGGATAGTGCCCGGAACTTTAAAGGGCTGGTCGATAGCCGGTAGGGTGTGAGTGAATGGAAGAAGGAACGGATGGGAAAAAGAAATGGAAGAGATAAGCAGCGGCTGATGAATGTCCTGATGGCAGTCGCCGTGGTTGTAATTCTTCTTTCGATCGGGGTTTTGATCTGGACAAATGTAGAAAAGAGCAGGAGACTGTCCCGGCAGAGTGCAGCCTTTGAAGCGGTCAATGAGAGAAACGCATCCGGAATGACGAACGAATCTATGGCGGATTCCTCCGGTGTATACGGAGGCCCGTCGGATTACGTGAAGAAGCAGGTTTCCTATAAGGGACAGAAATACGAGTTGAACGAGGATTTGGACAACTATCTGTTTCTCGGTATCGACTCCGTGACGAATACGGACAAAGATAAGAACACACCGCAGAAGGGCGGTCAGATGGACGCCATCTATCTGCTCTGCTACAACAGAAGAGAAGAGACGCTCAAGTTGATTGCCATTCCGAGAGATACGGTGTCTCCGGTGGAGGCTTTCAACCGGGCGGGTGAGAGCCTGGGAATTTCGGAGGATAACATCTGTTTGCAGTATGCCTACGGAGACGGTAAGCACAAGAGCTGCGACCTTGCGAGGACAGCAGTGTCCACCCTTCTCTACGGCATACCCATCCGGGGCTACACATCCCTGAATCTCAACAGTCTTCCTCTTCTGGCGGATCTGGTGGGGGGAGTGACCCTCACCATACCGGACAATAGTCTGGAAGAAGTGGATCCTTCCTTTAAGGAAGGGGCGGTGATAACTCTTGATTCAAAGAACTCCGAGAAATATCTGAGGTATCGCAATACGGAGATCAGCCAGAGTGCTATGACGAGGTTTCAGAGACAGCTGGTCTTTCTCAAGGCTTTTGCCGCAAGACTTCAGGAGAAGCAGGGGCAGGACGCGTCGACAGTCACAAAAGTCTATGAGGGACTGAAACCCTATATGGTGTCCAACATGGGGAATGATTTGTATGTGAAACTTGCCACTGCAAAAATCGAAGGCGACACCATTACGATTCCCGGAGACGGTATCACCAATGAAAAAACAACTTTCGATGAATACCATGTCCGTGAGACGGAACTCTACGAATTGGTGCTTGAGACTTTTTTCAGTAAAATTTCAGAGTAAATTAAGAAAGCGGACTAATAATGAAGAAAATTTTGACGATATTGCTTTTAGTGGCGGCTATGGTTTGCAGCGGAATCGCTGTGCATGGCTATATTAAAGAAGTGAATGCCGGTAAGAGTTACGAGGCTCTCGAGAAGAAGGTGGTACGGGTGCAGACACCTGTTCCCACGGCGACGCCTACACCGGCACCTGCGGTGGAGGCTGCAGCGCCTACCTTTACACCGGAACCCACAGAGGAGCCTGAGATTAACAGCCAGCCGCTTCATATCGATTTTGAGAAATTGCGGAAGAGTGCGCCGGACGCATATGCCTGGCTGCAGGTTCCCGGTACGAACGTCAGCTATCCCGTCTGTCAGCACAAGACGGATAACGCCTACTATCTTTCCCACACTGCGGAGCAGGAGGGGAAGTTTGAGGGTGCTGTTTTTACCGAGAATTTTAACAAGACGGATTTCAAGGATTCGATGACAGTGATCTATGGTCACAATATGCAGAACGGTTCTATGTTTGCCGGCCTCCACAAGTTTGAGGATAGGGAATTCTTCGACAATCACAGAGAGTTTACGATTTACACACCGGAGAAGACCCTGAAGTACAGGATCGTGGCCTCCTACAGTTCAGATCCCCTGCATCTGCTCGAGGAGAAAGAACTTGGCGATCCGGAGAAGTTGTTCGCATACATGGATGGACTCCGGAATGCGAAGTCGGCATATGTGAATATAGACTCGTCCGTGTCATTCGGCAGAGAAGATTGTTTCGTCACTCTGTCGACCTGTACGGGCGACAATGGTTCGAGATATCTGGTTCAGGCTGTGCTTGAGAAGTGATGAAGATCACCGCTGCATGCGAACAACTCGACAGAGCACGGATATGCAACCATTTATCTATACATTATTCCACTATCTCAAAAGGAGGAAAAAACATGAAGGGAATGAAGAAATTCATCACCTGTCTTTTGACAGCGGCACTTACACTCGGAGCTGCTTCCGCTGTATTTGCTGCTTCAAAGACGACAGACGTCTCGTCGCCCACCGGCGGCATCGTTGTCGCTGCTCTTGATCTGAACGGCGTTGACAAGGACGTTGCAGAGGCAATCACAGATGTCACAGAGAAGACGGACATGAAAGACTTCCTTGAGGACATCAAAGGTCAGAAGGGTGCAGATGAGATTGCGGATGCCATCACCGGCAAGCAGTTCCTCACAGGCTTCTTCGATATTTACGCAGAGAATGGAGCGAAACAGAATGAGGACGGCACCTACACGGTTCAGCTGAATGTTCCGGAACTGGATGACACCATGACAACAATCCAGATTCTCCACTACAGTACAGTCCGCGGTACCTGGGAGCTTATTGAGGTGTCTGCTGTCGATTACAAGAACAAACTTGTGACAGCTACATTCAAAGATCTCTCTCCGGCAACCATCGTCATTGCGAAGACTGCTTCCGGAAAGACTGTAGTTTCCACAAACAAGACTGCACAGAAAGCTGCAAAGACAGCACCTAAGACAGGCGCTTCTACAAACTACATGGTTTGGCTGATTGCAGCAATGGCATTCATCGGAGCAGCTTTCGCGGTATCCCGCAAGAAAGCTACTATGTAAGCCTACATCCAATTATTACAATTGAATAATGTCTTCGCTTCGCAGAAAGCGAAGAAGTTTAAAAGGACACCTGCCGAGGCACCGGCGGGTGTCTTTTTTCGTCCGCTTGCGGACTTTATTCCGTTGCAGGAAACTATATTTGAAGTTCCCGTGATCCTCACGATCTTCCGGAAAGTACTCGAACCCTTGAACCGTGAAGTGAATGCCTTTTCTGTGCGTCCCGGGAACAGGGGGCATCGGCAGAGTTCTGCGAAGGTTTCTGCTGGTGAACCTATTCCATTTTACAGGATACCAAGGAGTGGTCACAAGGGGATCATATCAATGTGACCGATGTTTGCAATTTTTTGATACAATATTTGTTTGCTGTATCGACTATGGCGAATCGCCATGGCCTCGTGGAATCCTAGTATAGCCGTTCTTAAATAACTCGACCAAATACTTGCCTGCTTGCCCGAATAGCACGCATCAGAAAGCATTCGGCGCATTAGTCGAGTTATTTTGCGACAGCTATACTAGAAAACAAAGAACATGATTCGAGAGAAAATGAAAGAATATGATAAATATGATTTTCCTTAGTGCAAGTTTATATTTATCTTGAAGATGGCCTATGCTAGAATTGATAATATAATAGTTGTTCGAAAAGCAAGTGAAGAATTTGTGATAACCGTAGTTTGCGACATCCAGTGGTAGTGACTTATGCAGCGTAGGACGGGAGGTGCTGCAGTATGAGGAAATACTATAGCCGGATCTTGTTGATTCTATATGACATTCTGATTTTTGC
>JAIKXQ010000131.1 GCA_024684035.1 Eubacterium sp.
TTCGAAATCCCTATACATGAATGCTTCGGGAATCAAAGTTGTATTATGCAATTGTGGAATAAACGGAATGGACGTATAATGTTAACGCGACGAAATGAACGTAAGATTTGAGGATGATCGATGAAGGGTAAAATAGTCAAGGGAATCGCCGGTTTCTATTATGTCAATACTGCCGCCGGAGAAACCTATGAGTGCAAGGCCAAGGGAATCTTTCGGAAGAAAGGTCAGAAGCCGCTGGTAGGGGATCTGGTGGAGATCGATATCATTGATGAGGAAAAGAAAGTTGCCAATGTCACAGAGATCCTGCCGAGGAAAAATGCGTTGATCCGGCCGGCAGTGGCCAATGTTGATCAGGCAATGGTTTTTTTTGCGCTTCGCAGTCCAAATCCGGATGCGACGCTGCTGGATCGCTTTCTTATTATGATGGCCAGACAGGAAGTGCCGGTGTTCATCTGCTTCAATAAGAGGGATCTGGCAGAGGATGAAGAGGCAAGGCGCTGGGAGGAAATCTATACCTCCTGTGGCTACGATGTCATGCTTATTGCAGCCGGAAAGGAAGAGGGAACCGATGAGGTTCGAAGCCGGCTGATGGGCAAGACTACAGTGATTGCCGGTCCCTCCGGTGCCGGAAAATCCACATTCACCAATCTGATGCAATCGGAAGTTCACATGGAGACCGGAGATATTTCGAAGAAACTGGGCAGGGGAAAAAATACCACCAGGCACACGGAGCTTCTTCCAATCGGGCACGAGACTTTTTTCTGTGACACGCCGGGCTTCACTTCCATGGATATCCCTGATATGGAGCCGGAAGAACTGCAGCAGTATTTCCCCGAGTTTGCACCCTATGAACCGGGGTGCAGATTTCAGGGCTGTGCCCACATCCATGAGCCGTCCTGCGGAGTAAAGGAAGCTCTCGCAGAACAGAAGATATGTAAGGAACGTTATGAGAACTATTGCAGATTCTATGAAGAACTGCAGGATATGAAAAGAAGGAGATATTGATATGAAACCAGTTTACAGACTCAGCCCGTCGATTCTTTCGGCAGATTTCGCAAAGCTCGGAGAGCAGGTAAAGGAGCTTGGGGAGGCCGGCGTTCCCTGGGTGCATATCGATGTTATGGACGGACAGTTTGTGCCTCCGGTATCCTTCGGAGATCCTGTGGTAAAGTCACTGCGCAAAGTGACAGATCTTTTTTTTGACGTGCATCTGATGGTGGTGGAGCCGGCGCGCTTCATTGAGGATTACAAGAATGCCGGCGCAGATCTGATGACGGTTCATGCCGAGGCCTGTGGCCATCTGGACAGAACTCTTCAGGCGATTCACGATGCAGGAATGAAAGCAGGTGTTGCGCTGAATCCGGCGACACCGCTGAACGTCCTTGACTATGTGATGGACAAACTGGATATGGTTCTGATCATGTCGGTTAATCCCGGATACGGCGGTCAGAAATTCATACCCGGTATGGTTCAGAAAATCAGGGATCTCAGAAAGAAACTGGATGAGGCCGGATATGAGAATGTACCGATTCAGGTGGACGGTGGAATCAACACAGATACCATTGACAGCGTGCTGGATGCGGGAGCTTCTGTCATCGTGGCAGGATCTGCGGTATTCGGCGGCGATATCCGAAAAAATGCAGCGGCACTTCAGGCGAGAATCAGCGCGAAGGAAGCAGAGTAGTTGAGTCGTTTCGAGAAGGATGCACCGGCTTAAGAATTTTTGAATGGTCGAAGAATAGCCTGGAAATGTCTACACATAAGCAGACACAGGCGGTGTGCAGGTGCGGGACACTGATCAAAAAAGGGAAGGGCAATGAAAACGAAGGCAATCGTATTGAGCGGAGGCTGCATAGACCGGGAAACCGCGATGCGTCTCATGGAAGAAGTAAAACCGGATTTTGTGATTGCCGCGGATCGCGGACTCGCGGTCTGCGACAACTGCGGGATTCATCCGGATTACATCGTCGGTGATTTTGACAGTCTGGAACACGCAGAGACGCTGACCGGCAAATATCGTGCTTGGGGCGTGCCGGTGGAGACATACCGGCCGGAAAAGGATATGACAGATACGGACATTGCTCTTGAAAAAGCCTCAGCCCTTGGGGCGGAGGAGATCTTTTTTCTCGGAGCCACCGGTACCAGGCTTGATCACACCCTGAGCAATATCTTCAATCTCTACAAGCTTAAGGAGAGGGGGATTACCGGCGTGATTGTGGACAAAAACAACAGGATTACAATGCCATGTGGAAAACGTGTTGTCCTGAAGAAAAACTGTCAGTACGGTCGCTACCTTTCCTTTTTCGCTTTTAACGGTCCGGTGACGGGCCTCACCCTGGAGGGGTTGAAATATCCCCTGAATCATGCTGTGCTTCGTCCTGCCGACGGCGGACTTGCCGTGAGTAATGAGTTTGCCTCCGATGAGGCGGTGATCACCTATGAAGACGGGGTGCTCATCATGATGGAGACAAGAGACTGAGGAATAACAGGCGGATCGAAGGTGCAATCCTGACTCGTATAGATATATCGGCTATATGGAAAGCCGGTTCGGAAAGAGAGGAAGCAGATGGCTGAGAAGGCAAGAGAAGTTGTAGACAGACTGATAAAGAGAAAAGAACATATTTCCTTCGCCGAATCCTGTACCGGCGGGCTTGCGGCTGCTGCGCTGGTAGACATTCCGGATGCCTCACGGGTGTTCGACGCCTCCTTTGTCACCTACGCAAACGCGGCAAAGATGAAGTACCTTGGTGTGAAAGAGGCGACAATTGAGAGCTTCGGAGTTGTCAGCGAGGAAGTGGCCGGCGAAATGGCAAGAGGCTGCGCAAAGGCAAATGAGGCTGAAGTCGGCGTGGGAATTTCCGGCGTGGCCGGCCCGGGAGGCGGAACAGAAAAGAAGCCGGTGGGCATGGTATGCTTCGGCTTCTTTGTGAATGGCAGAACGGAAACCTTCACCAGGTATTTCGGCGAAATCGGACGAAATGAAGTAAGACGCTGTTCTGTAGAGTTTGTATATGAACATTTATGTGAGATGCTTGAGGAAGCCTCTCTTTGCTGACCTGTCTCTCGATTCCCGTGTTAAACGGGATTCGAAGGGAGAGGAGGCGTTCGAAGTCCGCTTGCGATATCCTTTTTTCATGCGGCGGATCAGAAGTCCGCACAAATAAATAAACAGCGTGGGGACAACCCATCCAAAGCCACTCGAAAAGAGTGGTATTTTTTTTGCCAGTAAGAGACAAAGTCTGTAAGGCGTTGCCATGGGTTTCCATACTTTCGGCAGAGCCAGAATGAGATCCGGAAGCGAACAGATCAGGGAAGTCATCACAACGACGAGAGGAAGCTGACCGGCATTTTTTTGTGGTATAGGAAATTGCTCCGCAATCCCTATACCACAACGCTCCGCGGGATGCGCGGCTCGCAGATAAGAAGATCGCTTCGCGATTCTGCTCGCGCGTCTTTCGTCCGCTGCGCTCACCGGGAGGATTGAGGGGCTGGGGGAGTCGAAGTCCGCTTGCGTACTTTGTTCTAAGTTTCCTGTCAGAGCCAGAATGGTCAGGGTGATGGCTGCCGGATAGAGAAGAGTCAATACCGGAAGTGAGAAGGCCAGAATCGTATCCAGTCCGAAGTTCGCGATGACGAAGGTAATGGTACAGAAGATCACAGCCCAGAAACGATAACCCGGTGAGCGGGGGAACAGGGAAGCGAACCCCTCCGCACAGCTTGTGATCAGTCCGATGATGGTCTTGAGACATGCGAGAAATACGATCACTGCAAGCAGAAGAGCTCCGCCCTTCGGGAAGAACCGGGAGGCAAGACCTGCCAGGATCAGTCCTCCGTTGCTTCGCATGGGTGAGAAACTTCGGCTGGCGGCACCGGTCAGCGCTGTAAGAACGTAGATGATTCCCATGAAGGTGCAGCTGAAAATACCTGCCCGGACAGTGTTTCCGGCAATTGCGGACCCGTCTTTTACACCCAGATTTCTGATTACATCGATGATGATAATCCCGAAGGCAAAACCGGCCAGGGTATCCATGGTGTTATAACCGTCCAGCATACCCCGGGTAAAGGCTCCGCTTTCATACAGGGGATCCGGATCAAAAGCACTGAGATTTCCACTGAAGTTTGTGAGAGCAGCGAAAATCAGGACAGCCAGAATACAGATGAAGACAGGGTTCAACACCTTTCCGATGACAGTGAGGATTTCTCCCGGATGAAGGGAGAACCAGAGGATCAGAAGGTAGAAGATCAGGGAAAAAACAAACAGGGCGAGACGATTATTCACACCGGCCGGCAGGATCTGACGGACGCCCGTCTCGAAGGGAACAGTGATGCACCTCGGGCAGGCAAAGAAAGGTCCGATCGTCAGATACAGGGCACAGGTAAAGATACGCCCAAAGCGTGGATTGACCTTTTGGCTGAGATCAAGGATGCCGCTGCTTCCGGAAAGTCCAAGGGCAGTGACAGCCAGAAGGGGAAGTCCCACGCCGGTGATCAGAAAACCGGCCAGTGCAGGCCAGAAATTCCTCCCCGCGGCCTGCCCCAGGAAGACAGGAAAAATCAGATTTCCCGCTCCGAAGAAAAGACCGAACAACATACTGGATACGGAGATGAGTTCCCCGAAAGACAATTTTGTTTTCATTGCTGACTCCTTAAATATAAACTCGAAATAGCAGTTTCTCAGGTTACGGAAACCGCAGATAAAAGAAAGTGTAGCAGATGAAAAATCATCCGTGAAGGGGAGGTGGGGGTGTTGATAATATTTACTGTCTAAGGTGGTTTTGTGCTTAATTGCTTGCATGAATGTGAGATCGGGCAAAAACTTCTTGTCTCATAGGAAATTGCTTCGCATTCCCTATGAGACAAAACGCTCCGCTTAGATGCGGAGTAATTTCCTATACATAATAAAGAAGGGATCTCTGTATTACCTGCAGAGATCCCTTCCTGGGAGAAAATGATATGTCTGGTGATTATCTGAGTTTGAATGGGCTGACCAGATCGCGAAGCCTTCCGGCTTCCTGGCTCAGCTCTGTGCTGGCTGCGGCGCTCTCCTCGGATGTGGAGGAGTTGGTCTGTACCACAGCGGAGATCTGAGTGATTCCTGTGTTGATCTGACTGATGGCGGAAGCCTGTTTGTTGGAGGCTTCTGTGATCGTGTTGATCATATTATTGGTCTGATCTGCGTAGGATGCCACTTCGAGAAGGGCTGCAGCTGTCTCAGTGGCGATGTCTTTTCCTTTCTCTACAGCCTCTACAGAAGTATTGATGAGAGTACCTGTGCTTGCCGCTGCCTCTGCACTCTTCTGTGCCAGATTACGAACCTCGTCAGCTACAACCGCGAATCCCTTTCCTGCACTTCCTGCTCTTGCGGCCTCGATGGCTGCGTTCAGCGCCAGGATATTTGTCTGGAAGGCGATGCTGTCGATGAGGCTGATAACTGTCTGGATCTGGGCAGATGCAGAAGCAATCTCATCCATGGCATCTTTGAGCTTCTCCATGTCGGCGTTGCTCTCAATGATGGAGGCTTTCGTCTTCTCGGCGATCTCACTGGCCTGTGTGGCAGAGAGGGCGTTTGCCTTGATTTCATCGTCTACTGCCTGAATCATCTCGGAGAGCTGGTCGATCTCAGAAGACTGCTCCGTTGCACCCTGAGCAAGTGAAGTAGCTCCATCGGCGATCTGTCTGGAATTCAGAGCCACCCGGTCACTGGAATTGCTGATCTCTTTGAGAGATGCTCCCAGAGTGGATTTGATCTTATTCACAGATTGAAGGGAGCTGGCCATGTCGCCGATGTAATCATCCGGAATACGGCTGTCCGTTGTGAAGTCTCCGTCAGCCAGGGAAGCGAGAAGGTAATCTTCGTCATTGATGATTTCACGCAGGTTGTGTGACATCTTCCTGAATACGGAGGCCAGAGTTCCGAATTCATTTGCCGGGAAGTCATAAGAAGTATTGCTTCCGTTGAGGTTGAAGTTGCCGACAGCTTCTGCCATTGTCGTAAGGGGAGCGATGGGTTTCAAGGACTGTCGGATGATGAAGAATACAAGAATCGACAGTATAAGGATACCGATGACGCCGATGGCAGCGATGGCGATCACAATGTTTCTCAATTGCGCCATGGCTTCACTGCTGCTGACAACGGACACATTTGCCCAGGAGAGATCCGATCCCTCAAGGTTTACAGGCGTGTAGATGACATATGCATCCATGCCGAGAACATCGTCCATTCCATTTGCAATAAAAGAACCATTGCTTTTGATCATATCAAAGAGAGCGGTTGAACCCTGAGCTGTGGTTCCTGCCAATGAAGGGTCTGCGCTGTCCATGATGTAAGTCATATCGGTATCGATGAAACCGGTATGCTGGTTGGTGTACCCCCCGTTAGTGTACGAGAGCTCATAGAGAGTCGACACATTCATATCGCAATTGGCGACGCCGATGAATTTTCCTTCCTTTGTGAGGATTGGCGTACTGAGGGTGATCAGATACGTGGTAGATCCGTCAGTCATTTCATAGGCGTACGGCTTTGTTATGTGGGTGGTCTTTGTCTCCTTGGTGGGAGCGTAATAGTCCTGATCTTTATAAGTGTCGTAGTCATTCAGAATATCTACCTTGACTCCGTTGCCACTGGGATACACATAGTAGGAGAGTCCTTCAGGGGTCTTGTCGAAAAAAGCATTGGGTTCAAAGGCGAAGTAGGCGGAGAAAGTCTTGCCGGATTCTACGGCCTTTGTGAGGGCGGAGATGATGATTTCTTCCCCCTCCTTCTGACCCATCTCGCGGTAATTCATTACGCTCTGTCCGAGCGCTTTCGCGTAGGTTTCCATACCCTGCAGATATTTCTCAACGATCAGACTGTTTTCGCGGGAGACTGCTTCCAACTGCTTATTGGTCATGCTGCGCACCATTTTGGAACTCAGAACAGTGAAGGCGACGCAGATGACGATCAGGATGAAAGCCACAACGACAGATATGGTGGAAGGAATAGCAACGGACAAGCTGTGTTTCCTTCGCTTTTTCGGTTTCTGCCGGGTTGCGTTTCTTTGAGAATTGTCTGGTGATGCAAGATTCTGTGATGCACGTTCATTAGCCATAACTGATACCTCTTGATGTGTATTTTAGTTGGATATAAAGTGGTTTGATAGAGCTTGTGATGCGGATTTTGATTCACTTTTAAAATAGAATTCAAAAGATTACATATTTATATCGGCCATATCTGTCTCTGACATCAGCGCATTACTATACATTAATAAAAATTATTAAAAGTATACAAAAAGGTGCGGGCAGATTAGACATAAAGATCTTCTTTGTGCTAGAATCAGAAAAGAAAACACGTCTTTTTGGCATAAGGGAGGTAAATTATGGTAAAACATATCATTCTCTGGCAGCTCAAAGAGGAATTGGATGCTGCACAGAAAGCAGAGATCAGCGCAGAAATCAAAAAGGGACTGGAGGGACTTGCGGGACAGATTCCGGGACTCCTTGAGATTCATGTGCAGACGGAGAAGCTGTCGTCTTCCAATGCGGATCTTATGCTGGACAGCAGCTTTGAAGATGAGGCTGCTCTGAAGGGTTATGCGGTTCATCCGAAACATGTGGCCGTTGCGGATGGCGTTGTGAGACCGAATACAAAGACCAGAACCTGTATCGATTATGTGGTGAGCGGTTTTTAAGGAACTGACCGCTGTCAGCAGTATGCTCCTCCCGGGAAGCTGTGAGACGGCGACTCCGATATCCGCTTGCAGACTATGATTTTTGTTTTTTTTGTCGATATATCAAATAAGTAATATTTCAGCATGGTCTTTTCATGGGAATCTGCATTGCAGGCTCCTGTGACATAAGCTAGAAGGAACGATGATTAAAGTGACGAACAGACAGCGAGCGAACCGTCTGGATCAGAAATACCGGACATTTATGAAGATTGTTCTGAGTATGGCGGGGGTTATGTTTCTGGTGCAGCTTTTCATCCAGGTATCCGGTTTCGGGTATGTGGAGTATGTGGATCTGAATGATCGTGTGAGAACGAAGGTCACAACGGCTGCCGGAGACAGTCAGTGGTGCGAGGATATGCGCATACCGGGACTTGACGCGGGGGATCAGATAGAGTTCTACATTTCTCTGCCGGAACGTCCCTTCGATGGGCAGAATGCCCTGTGTTTTTTTCAGTATCACTCGGAGATTACCGTGTATGCCGGCGAAGAGATTCTCTACACAAAGGGACAGGATCTCACAAAACAGAAGAAAATGTACGGAAATGAATTCTGCACAGTGCCTGTTGGCGACAGATACTGGGGACAGGAAATCCGGGTTCATGTAAAGCAGATGGAAGGTTCCGCCTCCAGCCATTTCACATATTTTCGCGCAATGAGATGGGAAGATTCCAGACTGTATCCCATTATCGGAGACCGGTTTGCCTTGGTATTCTTTGGTCTGATTCTGTTCCTGTCCATCTGGCTTTTTGTGATCGTTGGAATTAACCGGATCTCGCAGAAGTCGATTCCGTCAGAGATGCTTTGGATTTCGACCTTCTGCTTCCTTACTTCTGTGTGGCAGCTCAGTTCCAGGAGATTATTCTACATACTGATCGGTAATGAGCGCATCTGTGCTCTCGCTGAGTACTATTGTCTCTACCTGGCTCCGGTTCCGCTGATTATCTATCTGGCGCAGACGAAGAGGCAGAAGAAGCTGCGGTACATCTACTACGGAACCGCCGCGTTATTCTTTGGTGTATTCTGCGCGATAAATGTCGCGGATCTGAAGTGGCATATCCATGCGGTGAGCTTTGAGAGCCTGATGTATATTCTGTTCTTTATCTTTGCCTGCCTGCTGATCCGGATTGAAGTGTTTGCGACTTCCAGGCTGAGAGATCAGAAAGACATCTATATCCGGGGCGGCATCCTGTTCACAATCTTTCTGGTGCCGGTACAGATTTTCATTCTGGTGATCCGGGATTACGTGGAGAACGGCGCGGTGGCTCTTGTGCTTCAGAAGATGAATCTGATCTCCGGAGGTATTGCTGTTTTAATCGTCTCTGTGATCATGTCTGTCAATGAGATGGCGATCCGTATGATTCGCCGGAATGCTGAGCAGGAACAGCTGCGAATCATGGCACTGACCGATGAACAGACGGAGCTACCGAACCGGAGATACTGTGAGGCGAGGCTGGGCGATTTGAGAAAAAACGATCGCTACAGCATTATTTTTCTGGATGTGGACGGACTTAAATACATGAACGACGTCTATGGCCATGATATGGGAGATAAGCTGATCCGCTGCACGGCAGAGGTGATCCGTGAAGCCTTCCGTTTCGAGAACGGTTTTTACGGAAGGTGGGGCGGCGACGAGTTCCTGGTGGTCTGCGGTGAAGAGAAGGAGGCAAAGCTTTTTGCCTATAATCTTCAGGTGCTCCAGGACGAGTTCAACCGCAAGGGAGAGCTTCCCTTTGATCTGAGTATCTCCTGCGGCATAGAGAGTAACGATCCGGCGAACGGAAGGGAGGCGGAGGAGATCCGCAGGGAAGCCGACCTTAAGATGTATGAGCAGAAGAAGCTCCGTCACCGGGAACGGGACGGGCGTAACACTTTGGTTTAACACCACAGATAAATAACTGATTTTCCTATCCGGCTGCCTGTGCTAAGATACAGGCAACACAAGGAACAAGGGCGTTCGTACCGAAAGGTATGAGCGCCCTTGTTGTGTTATATACACTCCGTTGGAGTTGACATTCCAATTATTTGAATTTGAGCAGGGAGGGATGAGTTATGAGTGATACGTCCAGAATTGATGTACTGTTTCTGAGTGAACCGGATATGATCAAAGCAGGAGTAAAAGATGTAGTTGCCTGTACGGAATGCATGGAAGAGCTTCTGATTACAATGGATAAAGGCGATTATCTGATGGCGGGAGAGAATGGAAACTCCCACGGATCCATGGTTACGTTCCCGGACAACCCGGTGTTCCCGAATATGCCGAAGAACGGACCGGATCGACGGTTCATGGCGATGCCGGCCTATGTGGGAGGCGCAACGGACATGGCTGGTATGAAGTGGTACGGATCCAATGTGGAGAACAGGGAGAAGGGACTTCCCAGATCCATCCTCACGGTAACCCTCAATGATAAAGATACAGGTGCACCTATGGCCTTCATGTCGGCGAATCTCCTGTCCGCCTACCGGACAGCGGCGATCCCCGGAGCCGGAGTCAAGAATCTGGCTCTCAAGGATGCGAAGGTTCTGGGAATCGTTGGACCGGGCGTTATCAATATCACGGCGATCGAGACATTCGCGGCAGCGAGACCGACACTGGATACCCTGAAGATCAAGGGAAGAGGAAGAGTTTCCATTGACAACTGTATCCGGTACGTAAAGGAGCACCTGCCGCAGTTCACAACCATCGAGGTTGTAGACAGCGTGGAGGACTGTGTGAGAGGTTCGGATATCCTGAGTTTTGCCACATCCACATCCATGGGAATGGACAGAAGCCAGTATCCTTTCGTAGATGAGAGCTGGATCAAGCCGGGCGCCCTGTTCTGTGTACCGGGTTCCTGTGATTTCTCGGATGACTATATCTGCAGCGGAAAACCGAAGCTTGTCTGCGATAACATTAAGCTCTATGAGGCCTGGGCGGAGGAATATCCGTATCCCACATACAATACGATCTACATTCCCGGTTGCCTGTGGCTGGATCTGGTCAGCGAAGGAAAGCTGAAGAAGGATCAGATCACAAACCTGGGAGCCATCCTTGCCGGCAAGGCAGAGGGAAGAACCAGTGATGATCAGGTGATCATCTACTCTGTGGGAGGAATGCCGGTAGAGGATGTTGCCTGGGGCAAGAAATGCTACGAGAAAGCCGTGGAACTCGGCATCGGAACGAAGCTGAATCTGTGGGAAGAACCGTATCTCTATTGATCTTTATTCCGGCGCCTGCAGGGATATAAAAGATCTGATTGCTTCGGCGAAGGCTGTGGCACAGTGGCTGAGAACGGTATTCCTCCGGCTGGCAAGGTACAGGGTTTTTGTGAACCAGTGTTCCTGAAAAGGCAGGATGCGAATCCTGTCGGAGCGGATTTTTTTCGCGAGATATAGAAGACTTAAGCCCACGGCGTGATCCTCGATCACCATTTTGTGGATCAGGTGGGAGTCGGAACTCTCCAGAACGATATCCGGCATGGCGCCGTTCTTGAGCAGTTCACAGTACTGGGCATTGCTCAGAGGATTGGCGGAATCCTTGATTACCAGAGGGATATCCTTCAGGTCGTTGACGGAGACGGAGGCCTGGCGGGCCAGAGGGTGGTTTTTGTGAACTACCAGACAGAAGGCCAGGCTGATGAGGGGAAAGAGCTGATACCTCGTGGCGTCCAGGGGACCGGAGACAATGGCCAGCTCGCAGTCGCCGTGATCCAGACGGGTCAGGATATCCCGGTCCGGCAGTTCCACGATCTTCAGTACGGTGTCCTCGTGCTCCTTTCCGAAGTTGTGAAAAAAGGATGCGGGAAAGAGATCCGGCACATCATAGGAGCAGGGGAGAAGAAGATTCTTCTTCATCGGCTTTGACGAGAACAGATGATTGCTGATGAGATCATATTCCATGATCAGAGTCTTGGCGTGAGAGGCGAGAAGAGCTGCCTGCGGTGTCGGCACAATCTGGTTGCTCTTGTGGGTGAAAAGCTCCGTTTCCAGTTCCTTTTCCAGAGAAGAAAGGGTTTTGCTGAGAGCCTGCGGGGTGATAAAGAGGCCGGCAGCGGCCTTGGATATGCTTTTGTGTTCATAGACTTTGAGAAAATATTCCAATTGGCGTTTGTTCATGGTATTGCGGTAATTCCTTTCAAAAAACAAAAAAGGACCCACAGAAATCTGTGCGCCCTTGCAAACAAAAAATATGAATCACTGACTGGTCAGCGTTTCTTTATTATAACACAAATGAGGAGGTGTTTGTATGGTGTATGAGAGAAAAAATTACGGGTCAGGTGCTCCGCTGGAAGAAAAAGTAGGATATTCGAGGATGGTTCAGGTGGGACCTTTTATTAAAATCGGTGGAACTACCTCTGTTCAGCCGGACGGAAGTGTCTACGGAGAAGATGCCTATGAGCAGACGAAATATGTATTGCAGAAGCAGATCGATCTTCTGGAGAAGGCGGGGGCCTCGGCGAAGGATGTCACTTCCGTTATGATCTATGCTACAGACATTTCTACAGGGGCAAAGATTCTGGAAGCCTATTCGGAATTCTTCCTCGATGTAAAACCGCTGTGCACCATGGTAGAGATTACCAGACTGAACCGTCCGACACAGCTGGTGGAGATTATGCTGGAGGCTGTTAAGACAGAAGAGGGATAAGGTAAGGCGGAAAAGGATTTTTGGTTTTCCGACCGGAAGGATTTTTATAAAAAACAAGAAGTGAGGCGTGAGGTAGAGCGTATGGGTAGAATAACAGAACACCCGGTTTTGGGTGAGACGATAAAAGGAAAGGAAGTTACCTTCTTTTTCGATGGAAAAGAAATGACGGGCTGTGAAGGGGAACCGGTGGCCATGGCTCTGAAGGCAAACGGGGTGATGATCCACCGGTATACGAAGAAAGAACATAAACCGAGAGGTCTCTTCTGTGCCATCGGCAGATGTACGGACTGTGTCATGGTAGTCAACGGCAAGCCCAATATCCGTACCTGCGTCACGCCCTTAGAGGCCGGAATGGTTGTACAGACACAGGATGGTGTCACTGCACTGGAGAGGAGTTGATGGTATGAAACGTTATGAATTGATTGTAGTCGGTGCGGGACCATCCGGACTGTCAGCCGCCATCGAGGCAGCAAAGAGGGGAATCCGGACAGCTGTTTTTGACGAGAATGAGAAGCCCGGAGGACAGCTGTTTAAGCAGATTCACAAGTTTTTCGGATCGAAGGAACATCATGCGAAGATCCGTGGCTTCCATATCGGAGAGGAACTGCTCGCGGAGGCGGCAGAGGCAGGCGTGGAAGTAATCCTGAATGCCACGGTGATCGGCCTGTATCCGGACAAGGAGATCTGTGTCCGCCAGGGGGAGCAGATTCTTCACTACAAGGCGGATACCATTATCGTGGCCACGGGAGCTGCCGAGAACATGGTCACCTTCCCGGGTTGGACGCTTCCGGGCGTCATCGGCGCCGGTGCCGCCCAGACCATGATGAACCTCCACGGAATCCAGCCGGGCAAAAAAATCCTGATGCTGGGCTCCGGAAATGTGGGACTGGTAGTCTCGTTCCAGCTTATGCAGGCAGGCTGCGAGGTAGTGGCACTGGTAGACGCAGCCCCCAGGATCGGCGGATACGGTGTACATGCGGCCAAGGTGGCAAGATGCGGCGTGCCCTTCTACCTGAAACACACCATCACAAAGGCTCACGGTGAGGATCACGTGACGGGAGTGACGATCAGTGAAGTGGATGAGCGGTTCCGTCCCATTGAGGGAAGTGAGAAATACTTTGACTGCGATACGATCTGCATGGCGGTCGGTCTGTCTCCCATGTCCCAGCTGCTGAAGATGGCCGGCTGCGAGATGGTGGATGATCCGAAACGCGGCGGACAGGTTCCGGTTATTGATGAATACGGCGAGACCTCCGTCTCCGGTGTCTTTGCGGCAGGAGATGTGTCCGGCATCGAGGAAGCTTCCTCTGCCATGATCGAAGGAAAAATGGCCGGGATCTGCGCGGCGGAGTACCTGGGTTACTGCGATGAGGAAGAGAAAGAAGAACTTCTGCTGGTACAGAAAGAGAATCTGGAGAGCCTTCGTCAGGGTATGTTTGCCCCGAAAAACAGAGGAAAGAAAATCGAGAAAACCGAGGAGGGAATCCCGATTTCCGAGAACCTTCTGGAAAAGGGGTTTGTCTCCGATGAAGAGATCGGCCGTTTCCCGGGCGTGAAGACCAGAGCGGAGATCCATCCGGTCATCGAGTGTACACAGAATATCCCCTGCAACCCGTGTCAGGACGCCTGCCCCAAAGGTTGTATATCCACCGGATCCAGTATTACAAATCTTCCCTTTACCGTGGACAACAGCTCTTGTATCGGCTGCGGTATGTGCGTGGCAAGCTGCTCCGGCCAGGCAATTTTCCTGGTGGATGAGAGTCACAGCGATGACAGCGCCACAGTTACGCTTCCCTATGAGTTTTTCCCTCTTCCGAAACAGGGAGACAAAGGGTTCGGACTTGGAAGGAACGGAGAAAAAATCTGTGAGGCCGAGGTTGTATCTGTAAAGACGTCAAAGGCCTTTGATCACACAAACCTGCTGACTATGAGAGTTCCGAAAGAATTTGCCATGAAGGCAAGATTTTTCAGCGCGGGTGCGTAACCGGCTGTTACATCAGCGGTTCCATAGACTTCGGGAGTAATAAATTTCAGGCCGGAGAGAAAGGGTCAGGAGGATAAGAATATGAATATACTTTCAGAACGAAACAGAAATATCGGCGAATTTGTGAGTCAGCCGGATGATGATATGCTGATCTGCCGCTGTGAGGAGGTGACGAAGGGGGATATCCGCAGAGCAGTTCACGACGGAATGTGGACCATGACGGAGATCCGCAGGTACCTTCGCAGCGGAATGGGTTTATGCCAGGGACAGACCTGTGCGAAACTCGTCAAGGGAATTGTGGCCAGGGAACTTGGGGTCTCACCGGCGGATCTGGAGCCGGCGACTTCCCGTTCACCTATGCGGCCTATTGAGATGAAGGTTTTGGGCAATGAGGCGTGAGGAGGTGCGACTATGTGTAATACAGCAGATGTAGTAATTGTGGGCGGCGGCGTCATCGGATGCGCCACTGCCTATTACCTGACAAAAATGGGCAAGTCCGTCATCGTCCTCGAGGCCAGTGACAACATCGGAAACGGAGGCTCCTCCAGAAACGGCGGCGGTGTCCGTCAGTCGGGAAGAGATCTGCGGGAACTTCCTTTGGCCATGTACGGCATAGAGAACCTGTGGCCGGGGCTTTCAGAAGAACTGGGCGTAGACTGTGAATATCACAAGCAGGGAAACCTGAGACTTGGAAAAACGGAGGCGCACTTGAAGATTCTTCAGGGACTTACCGATCGGGCCAGAGCCGTGGGACTGGATGTGCGCATGATTGATGCAGAAGAAGTAAAGAAGATCAACCCCCACCTCTCGGATGAGGTCATCGGAGCCAGCTGGTGTCCCACCGACGGACATGCCAACCCGATGGTTACAACCCTTGCCTTCTATAAGAAAGCGAGAGAACTGGGTGCCCGCTTCATCACCGGGGCGAAGGTGGAACGGCTCCGAAAAGTCTGCGGAAGAATTTGCCAGGTTATCACAGAGGATGCGGTCTATGAAGGTGATTTTGTTATGGTGGCTGCGGGCTATGAATCAAGAGAGATTCTGGCAACGGTCGGACTGGACGTCCCCATGCATCAGGAGCTGATGGAGTGTCTGGTGACGGAAGCCGAGCCGGAGATGTTCCCGCAGATGCTTGGAACTGCCGAGGCGGACTTCTACGGACATCAGACCGATCACGGTTCCTTTGTCTTCGGCGGATCTTCCGGTCTGGAGTTGAACAATAAGGACGAGGGTGCAAAGAACGCGCCCGGCAACAGCGCCATTACAGCTCCCTGTATCTGCAGGGGTATCATGAAGTACTTCCCGGAGCTGGAGGACGCGAAGATCGTGAGAACCTGGGCGGGCTATCTGGATGTCTGCCAGGACGGGGTTCCGGTGCTTGGAATGACCGATGAGGTTCCGGGACTTGTCATTGCCTGCGGCTTCACCGGCCATGGCTTCGGGATTGCACCTGCAGTGGGAGAGCAGTTGGCCAGGCTTATGATTGACGGAAAGACAGATGTGGATATCAGCGGTTTGGCCTACGGACGGTTCAAGGCGAAGATCTGATCGGAGAATCTTGCACGAATATAAGGTGATGTGATAAGTCTGCGAAGTCCTCTGGGACAATGCGGAATCAGTCGTTGCCAACAGGGAATTGAAGAAATGAAAGGAAGTGGGGAAATATGAAAGTTTCCGTAGAAGAATTATCAAAAGTAGAAATCATCACCAGCGAGGCGAAGATCGTCGAGCTCACCAGAAACTTCGGGAGATTCGGCATCACGGGAATGACCATCTATGAGGCGAAGGGCTGCGGCGTGCAGCTTGGAGCGGCGGAATATGAGACAGGTAAGAAAACCGAGCCGGAACTTTTGAGCAAACAGGTGGTTATGGTGGTTCTGCCCTCCAAAGAAGTGGACGGGTTCCTGGATTACGTATCAAAGGCTCTCTACACCGGACATATCGGTGATGGCAAGATTTTCGTCACCCCCGTAACCAACGCGATCCGTGTCCGCACAGGAGAGGAGGGAATGGATGCCCTGAAAGAGGGAGAGCTGGACTAATCCACTCGGACAGAAAGGTGGTGAAACTATGAATTCAAAAAAAATCGGACTGGGAAGCGTCATCGCTACCGGAGTCGGACTGGTGGTCGCTTCCAGCTGTCTGTTGACACTGGGAATCGGAGCTTCGGCTCTCGGAACAACCTTTATTATCACAATGGCCATTGCCTGCGCCGTGAATATCCTGACACTGCTGTCAGTGGCAGAGCTGAATTCCCTCATGCCGAATCTCACGGGAGGACTGGCTCAGTTTTCACTGGCAAGTGTGGGGCCGTTCATTACCATCATCTGCATGGTGGGGGGATACATCCTCTGTAACTCTCTGGCAGGTTCGGTGGAATGCGCTATGTTTGGAAACACCTTTGCGGAAGTTTTTTCCTTCCTTCATGCGCCCACCTGGGTATTCACAACCGTTCTGGTGGGACTGCTTTTTATCAGCAATATGAACGGCGTGGATGTCTTCGTGAAAGTACAGGATGTGGTTGCCTATGGGCTTATCATCTCACTGGTGATCATGGGCGTTATGGGAACGCTTGGAATCGGAACCGGTGAAATCGTCAGTCAGCCCGCTGCCCTTGCCTCGGATTTTTCATCCGTGACCAGCCTCTGCGGCGTAGCTTTCTTCCTTTTTGTGGGCGGTGAATATGTGATTCCCCTGACCAAAGAGTGCAAAAACCCGAAACGGGATATTCCCCTCGGCATGGTTCTGAGTATGCTGATCATCCTGGTGATGCAGGCCTTCCTCACCTTCGGTTTCAAAAACTATACCGAGTGGGGAGCCCTTGGCAGCAGCACAACACCTCACATCCTCTTCGGACAGATGCTCCTTGGACCGGTGGGAAGATACTGGATGGTGCTGGTGACGATCCTTGCGTCGATCAGTTCTGTGAATACCATCATGAACTCCCTGGCATACATTCTGATGGGCATGGCGAAGATCGACCTTCTGCCGGCGATTTTTGCGAAGACAAACCGGAAGGGCGTTCCCATGGCAGGACTGATCCTGGAGGCGGTGACGTTCATCATTCTGAATGTGACAGGACTGTCTTCCACGGACTCCATCTCCTATATGATTTCCGTGCTGGCCATCCTCTGGATGATCAGTTACATCATCTCAAATCTGAACGTATTGCTTCTGCGGCGGAGGCTTCCTCACGCTCCCAGAAACTTTAAGCTTCCCTTTGGCTCGCTGCTTCCGATCCTCGGAATGCTGGGTTCCGCCTACATGATCTATAACATCGATCCCTCCTGGGAGGTAAAACTCTCCCTCTACAAAGTTGTCGGGATCACGTTGATCGCTCTGGCGGTCTACTCCTTCGGCTGGGTAAAACTGAGGGTAAAGAAGCCCCTGTTCAAACCCTACGCCATCAAGGAAGTGATGGCCATGGAGAACGAATTGTACGCGGTCTACCACAGCGGCGCGCTCAAGCCGGCGTAGAGTATAGCAGAGTGCAGACAGCTCGCGCGACGTGTGGGTGTGTATGCGCTGTCAATGACGCGAAATGCTGGCGTGAAGCGTACGGAATCCGGGGTAGAGATTATATTGGCCATCCTCCGGTTCGATAAGAATGATAGACAGGGAAGTCTGTATCCGATGAATGAGCTGTTTAGGATCGGAGGCAGAATATGATAGATTTTTCATCACTGGGCGGAATGGGAAGACTGGGATCCTATACGAAGGAACTTTCCATGAAGCAGAAATGGGAAAAGAAACAGAAGAGCGGAAATGTTCTGGAAAAGGAATACAAGACCGAAGCAGGTCGTGCCATGGCGGCAAAAAAGACTGCGGAACGTGCTCTGATGGAACAGTATCGGGAGTCAAAAGAAAATGAGGATACGAAGCTGTCAGAGATACACAACAAGCTGAACAATGGTTCAAGTCTCTCGCCGGATGAGATGGATTATCTGAAGAAAAAGGATCCGCAGACCTACGAGAAACTGAAGGCAGAGCGCGAAGACGCGGAGGCTCTGAAGAAAAGACTGGAGAGTGCCAAAACAAAAGAAGAAGCGCAGAAGGTCATGCAGGATCACGCGAACAAATCCATGCTGGTGGTCAAAACTGTGAACGGGAATCCTTATATCTCCGATGCCGATAAGGCAGCCCTCCTCGGGGCAGAAGTAAGGAAACTGCGGAAGGCGGAGGTTGTCTTTGAAAAATACAGAGAGACCGGAGCCTATGGCAGACTGCCTACAGAAGAAGAAAAGGAGATGGCGGAAGAAGAACTTCGCGAGGCTGAAGAAATAGAACTCGAAGAAAGTACAAAAGCCCCGGAGCAGAAAGAAAAGGAGAGACGGGAGACGGAGACCGAAAAGGCGACAGATCCCGATGAAGATCGTGGGCCCGGAGCGAAGGCAAGACCAGAGAGTGTGAGAGAGGCGGAACACACCGAAGAGGCAGAGAAAGTCAAAAGAGCCAAAACAAAAAAGAAACTCGGAGCGATCTATGAGGAGGAAGCCTCCGGCTCCGATCTGCATTTTCAGAATTCCTCTGGAAGGGAATTGGATATACATGCATAAGCCGTGCCACATTCGACAATCGGAGGAGAGCAGTATATAAGCGAAAAACGACAGGGTACGCGGAACAGAAAGTTCTGCGTACCCTGTCGTTTTTTATAACGCTCCGTTTAGATATGCGCACTAGCACGATGTGTAGATGCGTTGCATTTGCGCTTGGGGCGGAATGTCGCGAGTGACATTTTTAACAGGAACTGACAGGATTTATACGTTGAAGCGGAAGACGATGAGATCTCCGTCCTGAACGACGTACTCCTTACCCTCCATACGGACAAGTCCCTTGTCGCGGGCTGCAGCGTAGGAGCCGCAGTCAAGGAGCTGCTGGTAGTTGATGACCTCTGCCTTGATGAAGCCACGCTCAAAGTCGGTGTGGATCTTTCCGGCTGCCTGAGGAGCCTTTGTTCCAATCTTGATGGTCCAGGCTCTTGTCTCGTCTTCACCGCCTGTGAGGAAGCTCATAAGTCCCAGCGTGCGGTAGGAGGCCTGGATCAGTTTGTCGAGACCGGAGGAAGATACGCCCAGATCCTCCAGGAACATAGCCTTGTCCTCTTCATCCATCTCGGACATCTCTGCCTCGATGCCGGCGCTTACCACGAAGACTTCGCTCTTGTTCTCAGCGGCATAGGCGCGGACGGCCTGAACGTGAGGGTTGTCAGCTCCGTCTGTGGCGAGATCATCCTCAGCCACGTTTGCCGCGTAGATCACAGGTTTTGCTGTCAGGAGGGTGAGATCGTGCATGGCAGTCATGCATACCTCATCGTCCTTGTACGGATCAAGATCGAAGGTGCTGGCCGGCATTCCGTTCTCCAGATGAGCCTTCAGACCAGTCTCCATCTCAAGCTCGAGTTTTACGGATTTGTCGCCGACTCTTGCTGCCTTTGTGGTCTTTGCAATTCTTCTCTCCAGAACCTCAAGATCCGCGAAGATCAGCTCGAAGTTGATGGTCTCGATATCTCTCTTCGGATCAACGCTTCCGTCTACGTGAACCACATTTCCGTCCTCGAAGCAGCGTACGACGTGGACGATGGCATCACACTCACGGATATTTGCAAGGAACTGGTTTCCCAGACCCTCGCCTTTGGAGGCTCCCTTTACGAGACCGGCAATATCTACGAACTCGACAATAGCCGGAGTAACCTTCTTGGAGTTGAAGAAGTCACCCAGAAGTTTCAGTCTCTCGTCCGGAACCGGAACCACACCCACGTTGGGGTCGATGGTCGCGAAAGGATAGTTCGCTGCAAGAGCACCGGCCTGTGTCAGTGCGTTAAAAAGTGTACTTTTTCCTACATTCGGAAGTCCGACGATTCCTAGTTTCATCTGTATATTTCTCCTTCTAAAAAGCTTGTTTTTAAGCCATTTTTTACATTTTCCTAAATGATTTTGTGCCAATTTTGCTGGGACAAAACCTCAATTATAGTATCACAATCCAAGGAATATCTCCACCCTAGAAATCAAACAAATAGACCAGCGCCGACTGTACGTCCCCAGGCTACTGGTCTATGTAAGATTTGTTATAATTCTTTTTTCTTCACATTTATTCAAATCTGAATGAAAAAGAACAGCTATCCTTCGATAACTGCTCTATGTAACGTTCATTATTCAATTAAGTCGACAAAAACCTCGCATATGGGAGGTTTATTTCTGATACCCTAAAATATAAAAAAACAAAAGACATAAGGTATGCTATTATCTAATTAAGCAGTAAAAACTGGTAAGCTCCAGAAATTGAAACTCCATATATATCAGCTCCAC
>JAIKXQ010000003.1 GCA_024684035.1 Eubacterium sp.
ACAATTCGCATACGCGTCAGTGACAAAGCATACACGCTCACACGTCGCTCTCGTCCTCATCGCTCCGCCGCCTATTGCGGGGTGCTCCCGCAAAAAGCTCAACCGCTTTGTCTTATGCCCTTCGGGCGATGTCCAAAGCGGTCTCAAACATTGCTCACGCACCCACGCTATGCTCGCGCTTCGTCCTACGCTTCCAAGTGTTCGCTTTGCATGACTCTGTCCCTGCCGCGGAACGCGAATTTGCTTTGAATCTATGAGAGATTTCCAGTGCCTTTTGTTCAGGTAGAGCGTTACTATTTTTATAGAGTTGTTGTGTTGATTTCTTGTCGGATAATGAATGTGGAATTTGAACCGCATAATGTTGGGAACTTTGTCATAAACAGGAGAATAAATGAAAATTACGATTGCATGTGTAGGAAAAATCAAAGAAAAATATCTGTCTGCGGGAATTGCCGAGTACGACAAGCGGCTTGGCAGGTACTGCACACTGAAGATTGCGGAGGTGGCGGATGAGAAGACGCCGGACGGCGCCTCGGAAGCTCTGGAGAAAGCAATCAAGGTCAAAGAGGGTGAGAGGCTTCTGAAAGTGATTCCGGATAATGCCTATGTCGTTGCCCTTGCCATCGACGGCGATATGCTTGATTCCGTGCAGCTTTCAGAGAAGATCGCGGATCTCACTGTCCGTGGCGTGAGCCATATCGTCTTTGTGATCGGCGGCTCCCTGGGGCTTGCAGATGAGGTGCTTTCCAGAGCCGATGCGAAACTCAGTTTCTCGAAGATGACCTTTCCGCATCAGCTCATGCGGATGATCCTTCTGGAGCAGATCTACCGGAGTTTCCGCATTCAGAATCATGAGCCATATCATAAGTAAAGAAACAGTAGTGGCAAATTTCCCGAAATAGAGTAAAATAAACTCTGAGTGTTTTTTATGGCAGGCGCGATATGTTATCGGGAATGATGAGCAATTCTTGAGTGATATGAAGAACCTGCCGCCCAAAGAGAACAGGATAGGAAGGTAGCGGAAGCATTGGCGGTTATTGAAGAAATCATGCAGATTCCTGCAGAATACGAGAAGATCGTATTCGGACAGTTTGATGAGAATATCAAAAAGATTGAGCGGGCTCTGTCCGTGACGTTGATTTGCAGAGAGGGAACCCTTCGGGTCGTGGGACCGGAGGGCAATGTGAAATGCACGAGACATATGCTCGAACAGCTCTCGGAGCTGGCGAAGCGGGGCAATGAGATCTCGGAACAGAATATTAACTATATGATCTCCCTGGCCATGGAATCCAAGGAGACGGACGTGCTCGAACTGGACAGAGATCTGATCTGTCACACGATCAACGGGCGTCCGGTAAAGCCGAAAACACTGGGACAGAAGGAATATGTGGATGCGATCCGGAACCATATGATTACTTTCGGTCTTGGACCGGCCGGTACCGGAAAGACTTATCTTGCCATGGCTATGGCCATCACAGCATTCCGCAATGATGAAGTCGGCAGGATCATTCTTACCCGTCCCGCTATTGAGGCCGGCGAGAAACTGGGTTTCCTTCCGGGAGATCTGCAGAGCAAGATTGATCCCTATCTTCGTCCACTCTACGACGCCCTTTATCAGATCATGGGTGCGGAGAGTTTTCAGAAGAATATGGAGAAGGGGTTGATTGAGGTGGCTCCTCTTGCTTATATGCGAGGACGTACACTGGATAATGCCTATATCATCCTCGACGAGGCGCAGAATACCACACCGGCGCAGATGAAAATGTTCCTCACACGTATCGGTTTCGGGTCCAAGGTTATTATCACCGGCGACATGACACAGAAGGATCTGGGCGCTTCTGTAACTTCCGGTCTTGATATCGCCGAGAAAGTCATCCGGAACGTGGAGGGCGTCGCCTTCTGTGAACTGACCAGCCGCGATGTGGTGAGACATCCGCTCGTGCAGAGAATTGTCGAGGCATACGAGAAATACGAGAAGAAGTCTGCAAAAAAGACCCGCCGTTCCACAAGTGAGATTCCGAAGGAATACACAGAAATCGACAAACGTGCGGAGGGACGCAAGAGAGCCAGGAGCAGAAAGGCGGAATCATGACCATCAATCTGGAAAACGAGCAGGAGCTGGAAATACCGTTTGATTATGAAGAGACAGCAGGTCAGATCGTAACAAAAATCCTTGATGAGGAGAAATGTCCTTATGAGGCGGAGGTGAGCATCACCTTCGTGGATGATGAAGAGATCCGGCGCGTAAACCGGGAATTTCGCGGGATTGACAAGGTGACGGACGTACTCTCTTTTCCGGTCACTCAGTTTACTCCGCCTGCGGACTTTTCTATTCTGGAGGACGATGAGGCAGCTGCGGACAGTTTCGATCCGGAATCCGGAGAACTCCAGCTGGGGGACATTCTGATCTCCGTGAGCCGTGCCATGAAGCAGGCAGAGGAATACGGACATTCTCTGAAGCGTGAGATTGGTTTTCTCATCGCCCACAGCGTCCTTCATCTCATGGGCTACGATCACATGACCGAAGAGGAAGCCGCTGTAATGGAGAAAAAACAGGCAAGATACCTGGAGGATCTGGGAATCACCAGGGATGCGCAGATCCCGGACGGTGGTGTGAGGGCAGACAGACATTGATGGAAGCTCCGGATAAAAAAGAGATACGAAGGAGCGTTCTCGCGATGCGGCGATCCATGACGGACAGGGACGTCCTCTGCAGGAGCAGAGAAATCTTCCAAAGAGTAGCAGACATGGACGCGTACAGACAGGCAGAAACCGTTTTTGTCTACATGGATCATAAGCACGAGGTGATGACAGGCGAGTTCATAGAGAAGACTCTCTCTGACGGAAAGGAAGTGGCCGTTCCCAGAGTCGAAGGAGACCGGATGCACTTCTGGTACATTTCGTCGACAGCAGACTGCACGCCCGGAATCATGGGCATACCCGAGCCCTATGCAGGAGAGAAGAGCGGCAGGAGACTCCGGAGGGCAGACGCCGACGAGACTGCACTCATGATCCTCCCCGGCCTCGCCTTCGATGAAGAACGTCATCGTGTAGGATACGGCGGAGGCTATTACGACCGCTACCTCGCGGAACATCCCCTGCATCCGACCGTAGCCGTAGCCTTCGACGAGCAACTCTTCGATCACGTGCCCTGTTCCGCTCACGACATCCGCCCGCAAGTCATCGTGACGCCCACGCGGGTCATTTTGTAACGATTATGTCTCACGTGTTAAGACACACTTTATTATGCGAAGTATATTGCGTCAGTGACGGAGTCATACCGTGCGAACGATAGGAGCGGGGGACGAAAGCGCGAGCACCCCGCAATAGGCGGCGGAGCGCTGAGAACTATAGCGACGTGTGAGCAGGTATGCTCCGTTGCTGACGCTGTCAAACATGATTGATACAAGGAATGTATTCTCTCCCGAATAGTCGACATATATCGGTGAGTTAGGAAAGGATAAGAAATAATGGAAACAAATAAAGCATACGAAGAAATTATCAGCAGTCTGGATCCCTGTGCTCCTGCACCGGAGGACGAACCCTTCAGACAGTATTACTTTATCGCACGGGCGAGAAAGTCCCTGGCGGAAGTGGAGGCAAAGCTTGGAAGGAAGCTCACCTTCCATGTGGCGACTTTCGGATGTCAGATGAACGCCAGAGATTCCGAAAAACTCCGAGGTATTCTGGAGGAAATCGGTTATGTACCGGTGGATACGGAAGAGGCTGATCTTGTGCTTTACAACACCTGTACGGTTCGGGAGAACGCAAACACAAAGGTATATGGCAGACTCGGCGGTCTTCACTCATGGAAAAAGAAAAATCCTCACATGATGATCGGACTCTGTGGCTGTATGATGCAGGAAGAGCATGTGGTAAAAACCATCAGGGAAAAGTACCGCTTTGTGAACCTGATCTTCGGTACACACAATATCTACAAGCTTGCGGAGCTTATGTCCCGCGCCCTGGATCATCCGGATGAAATGGTTGTTGATATTCAGCAGAAGACCGATCTCATGGTAGAACAGCTTCCGGTGGATCGTACCTATAGATTTAAATCCGGTGTCAATATCATGTACGGCTGTAACAACTTCTGCAGTTACTGTATCGTTCCCTATGTCCGCGGAAGAGAGAAAAGCCGCGAACCACTGGACATTCTAAGGGAGATTGAACAGCTGGTTGCGGACGGAGTCATTGAAGTCATGCTTCTGGGACAGAATGTCAACTCCTATGGAAAAACGCTGGAGAACCCCGTGAGCTTTGCAGAGCTTCTGGAGTCAGTCGCACAGATCGACGGCCTTCGCCGTGTGCGCTTTATGACAAGCCATCCGAAGGATCTTTCCGATGAGTTGATAGCTGTTATGGCCAAATATCCGGACAAGATCTGTCCGCACCTGCATCTCCCGCTGCAGTCCGGTAGTTCGAGACTCCTGAAACACATGAATCGCCGATACACAAAAGAGTCCTATCTGGAGCTGGTGGACAAAATCCGCGCCGCCATGCCGGACATCAGTCTGACCACAGACATTATTGTCGGCTATCCGGGAGAAACGGAGGAGGATTTCCTGGAGACACTGGAAGTTGTCGAGAAAGTCCGCTACGACAGCGCGTTTACCTTTATTTATTCCAAGAGAAGCGGAACCCCCGCGGCAAAAATGGACGATCAGGTGCCGGAGGATGTGGTAAAAGACCGCTTCAACCGTCTCCTTCTTCTGGTCCAGAACATAGGCAGAGAACAGACTGCGCGGTTTGAAGGGCAGGTTAAAGAAGTGCTTGTGGAGCACATCAATGAGCAGGATCCGGGACTTGTGACCGGACGAATGGATAACAACTCCGTGGTACACTTCCCGGGAGACGCTTCTCTGATCGGTCAGATCGTGAAGGTAAAACTGGACAAGTGTCACGGCTTCTACTATCTGGGAACACAGGCATAAGAGAGGGGAACTTTAAATTATGGCACTTTCACCGATGATGCAGGACTACCTCTCCACAAAGGAAGAGTATAAGGACTGCGTAGTTTTTTACCGTGTCGGTGACTTTTATGAGATGTTTTTCGACGACGCGAAAAGAGTCTCTGAAGAACTGGAACTGACACTGACAGGAAAGGATTGCGGTCTTGAGGAGAGGGCTCCCATGTGCGGAATTCCTTATCACGCCGCGGACACATATATCACAAAGCTGGTAGATCTGGGACACAAGGTGGCGATCTGCGAGCAGGTAGGTGATCCAAAGAATTCGAAGGGACTGGTAAAAAGGGAAGTGATCCGTGTGGTTACGCCCGGAACCATTCTCTCTGCGGAGGAACTGGACGAGACCAGGAACAACTACATCATGAGTATCGTCTGCATGGCTGACCGCTTCGGCGTATCCCTGGCGGATATTACCACGGGTCAGTGCATGGTCTGTGAGATGGATACGGAGTCGAGACTTCTGGATGAGATTCAGAAGTTTATGCCGGCGGAGATTATCTGCAATCAGTCGCTGATGGTCTCCGGCGTGGATACGGATGAACTTCGTTCCAGATTCCGCATTGCGGTTACTGCGCTGGAAGATTTTTACTTCGACGATGAGAACTGCAGAAAGATCCTGAAGAAGCATTTTCATGTCTCGGATATGAAAGGTCTTGGAATCGATGATTTCAACTGCGGAACCATCGCGGCCGGAGCTCTTTTTTCCTACCTCTATGAGACGCAGAAGACGAATATGGATCAGATGACGGCCATCACTCCCTATTTTTCTGACCGCTATATGCTCCTGGACAGCTCCACGAGAAGAAACCTTGAGCTGGTGGAGACCTTAAGGGAGAAACAGAAGAGAGGTTCCCTTCTTGGAGTTCTGGACCGGACGAAAACGGCTATGGGCGCCCGTATGCTCCGCAGTTTTGTGGAACAGCCCCTCATCAACAAAGACGAAATCGAGAAGCGTCTCACGGCTGTTGAAGAGCTGGTGAAGATGCCCATGATCCGGGATGAGATTCGCGAGTATCTGCAGCCGGTTTACGATCTGGAGCGTCTGGCCAGCAGGATCACTTATCAGAGCGCGAATCCAAGGGATCTGATTGCTTTCAAGACTTCGCTGGAAATGCTTCCCTTTATTCGTCAGCTTCTCTCCGGTTTTGAGGGAGAACAGATCAAGGAAATCCGCGAAAATCTGGATCCTCTGGAAGACCTGTACGATGCCGTACAGGCGGCGATCATCGATGATCCTCCCCTTGCCATGAAAGAGGGCGGTATCATCCGGGACGGCTACAATGAGATGGTTGACAGCTTCCGCGAGGCAAAAAAGAACGGACAGAAGTGGCTGTCGGATCTGGAGGCGGAAGAGCGGGAAAAGACCGGCATCAAGACGCTGAGGGTCAAATACAGCAGAGTCTTCGGATACTGCATTGAGGTGACCAATTCCTTCAAGGACAAGGTGCCGGAGGAATACATGCGCAAGCAGACCCTTACCGGTTCCGAGCGGTATACCACTGTCCGTCTCAAAGAAATCGAGGAGCAGATTGTCGGAGCGGAGGACAGACTCGGCTCTCTGGAGTACGAGCTCTTTTCGGAAGTGCGCAATACCATTGCGGAAAATGTGGCCAGAGTGCAGAAGACCGCACAGGCGATCGCCGCTCTGGATGTCTTCTGCTCCTTTGCCTACATCAGTGAACGGAACCGCTATGTGAGACCGAAGCTGAACAAGAGCGGAAAGCTGGATATTAAAGAAGGTAGACATCCGGTTGTGGAGCGCATGATCCCGGACGATCTCTTCATTGCGAATGATACCTATCTGGATCAGAATGATCACCGGGTGGCAGTCATCACCGGACCGAATATGGCCGGAAAATCTACCTATATGAGGCAGAGCGCCCTGATTGTTCTCATGGCGCAGATCGGTTGTTTTGTACCTGCGGCATCAGCGAATATCGGTATTGTGGACAGGATCTTTACCAGAGTCGGCGCCTCGGATGATCTGGCCAGCGGCCAGTCCACCTTCATGGTTGAGATGAGCGAGGTGGCAAATATCCTTCGGAACGCCACAGGCAACAGCCTTCTGATTCTCGACGAGATCGGAAGAGGAACCAGTACCTTTGACGGTCTGGCTATCGCCTGGGCTGTCACGGAATTTGTTGCCGATACGAAAAAAATCGGCGCGAAGACCCTTTTTGCTACGCATTATCATGAGCTCACAGAGCTTGAGGGTAAGATTGCGGGCGTGCACAATTACTGCATCGCCGTCAAAGAAAAGGGAGACGACATTGTTTTTCTCAGGAAGATCGTACAGGGCGGTGCCGACAAGAGTTACGGTATTCAGGTGGCAAGACTTGCCGGTGTGCCTGAGCCTGTGCTTGCCAGAGCGAAAGATCTGGTGGAGCAGCTCTCAAAGGCGGATATCACGGCGGCTGTCAGTGATATCGCGTCCACAAAGAAGAAAGTCAAACCGACACATTACGACACAGTGGATATGCAGCAGATGTCCCTGTTTGACACCAGGGATGACAACCGGATCATCGATGAGATCAAAGAACTGGATATATCCACAATGACCCCTCTGGAGGCGATGAACGTACTCTATCACCTGCAGAGCGAAGTGAAAAACAGGTGGTAATACAAGGATATGAGATCGATTGAATTACTGGACAAACAGACCATTGATCAGATTGCTGCCGGTGAAGTCGTCGAGCGGCCGGCCTCTGTCATTAAGGAACTCACGGAAAACGCCATCGACGCCGGAGCCACTGCAGTGACCATTGAGATCCGTGATGGCGGAACAACGTTCATGCGGATCACGGATAACGGAGCCGGTATCCCTGCAGATCAGGTGAAAAAGGCCTTTCTGCGCCACGCTACCAGTAAGATCCGCAAGGCAGAGGATCTGGTGAATATTGCCTCTCTGGGCTTTCGCGGTGAGGCACTCTCCAGTATCTCGGCCGTGGCTCAGGTGGAATGCATTACCAAGACGCCTGAGGCTCTGACCGGCATCCGGTATTGTATAGAAGGAGGCGTTGAGAAGGAATATGAGGAAATCGGTGCTCCCGGTGGAACGACGTTTATCATCCGCAATCTCTTTTTCAACACTCCGGCCAGAGCAAAATTCCTGAAGTCTCCGGTGACAGAAGGCAATCATGTCAGTTCCTTTGTAGAGGAACTGGCACTTTCGCATCCGGAGATTTCCTTTAAATTCATCCAGAACGGACAGAACAAGCTCTATACCAGCGGAAACGGCAATCTCAAAGAAATTGTGTATCAGATTTTCGGCAGAGATCTCACGAGAGAACTTGTGGCAGTTGATGCCAGGACCGAACTGATGCATGTCCACGGCTTCATCGGAAATCCGAATGTGGCAAGAGGAAACCGTGCCTTTGAAAATTACTTCATTAACGGAAGATATGTAAAAAACAAGGTGATTGCGAAGGCCATCGAGGATGCCTATCATGGCTTTCTGATGCAGCACAAATATCCCTTCACCTTGTTGTATCTGGATATTGTGAGTGAGAAAGTCGATGTCAATGTTCATCCCCAGAAGCTGGAGGTTCGTATCTCCGATCAGGAGGGGGTTTATCACCAGCTCTGCCTCACGATACAGAACGCTCTGATGAACCGCGAGAGAATTCCCGAGGTTCCGTTGGGAAGAGAACATGCGGATGCCTCAAGACAGAAGGAAGCCGAAAGAATCCGGCAGATGAACCGCAATGTTCCGGAACCCTTTGAGCTAAGACACAGGGAGACTGCGAATGTCGGCGGTAAGTCCGGGGAGCAGCAGGTTACAGGAAGAATCCCAGGCGGACTTCCGGGAACCGGAAATGCTTCTGCATCCGTGGAGCAGCCGGCTTCGCCGCTGGACGCCCTTCGCCGCAGAAATGAAGAACCGGAGAAGAAACAGATATCGGCTTCGCCGCTGGACGCGCTGCGACAGAGAAATGCGGAAGCGGCGAACGGATCGACACAGACTATGCCTTCGGATTCGTTGAGTAAGAAAGAATCCGGATCTGAAGATTCTCTGATTCCCGAGATCCCGGAATCCCCTCTGGATGTCCTTTCTTCAAATGAAAATGGCTCTTCGGAGACTGGCGGTGAGGCAGCGGCGGAAATCCGCACCGAAGAACACCCGGAAACTGCGCAGGAAGTATCTTCTGCGAGTGAGGCTTCTTATAAACAGGAAAGCAAACAGCCGTTAGACAGCGTCAGGGAGGCTGACGCGTCCTATACCGCGGACAACATCGCGGAGCAAAAGCGTGCGGGGAGGAAACCGGAACAGCTGAATCTGTTTGAAGAAGACAAGGTTCTATCGGAACAGGCGCGTCAGATGTTCCGGCTCATCGGACAGGTATTTGACACCTATTGGATGATTGAGTATAAGGATTCCCTCTACATCATCGATCAGCATGCGGCTCACGAGAAGGTGAACTACGAGCGGATGATGAAAGCTTATCGTGAGAAGACCATTCATTCCCAGATGTTGTATCCGTCGATTGTTCTGGATCTGAGCAGACGGGAGGCACAGCTTCTGGAGTCCAACCTCAAGGCTTTTGAGGATCTGGGTTTTGAGGTGGAGTCCTTCGGAGGAAATTCCTTCAAGATCAATGCGGTACCGGCCAACCTCTATTCCGTGGCGTCGGATGAACTTTTTATGCAGATTCTGGCGGAACTGGAGAGCCTTGGAGAAGTGTCTCCGAAGCTGATCCCGGAGAAACTGGCGTCCATGTCCTGTAAGGCTGCGGTAAAAGGAAATAACAGGCTCTCCGTTGAGGAGGCCAATGCTCTCATCGATGAGCTTCTTACGCTGGAGAATCCCTATAATTGTCCTCACGGAAGGCCAACCATTATATCCATGACCAGATACGAGATGGATAAAAAATTCAAGCGGATTGTCTGAACAGACATCTATATTACTACATATAAACACAGGAGGGATGTGCCGTATGGAAACTGAAAAGAAAAAAGTGATTGTACTTACGGGACCGACGGCTGTGGGCAAGACGAAGTTATCGATCGGCCTCGCGAAAGCCGTGAACGGCGCAATCGTCTCTGCGGATTCTATGCAGGTGTACAGACACATGGACATAGGCTCTGCGAAAATAAAAAAAGAAGAAATGCAGGGGGTCGACCATTATCTCATCGACGTGCTCGATCCCGAGGATGACTTCAATGTTTTTCTCTTCCAAAAAATGGCGAAAGAGGCCATGGAGGAAATCTGGAGTCAGGGAAAAGTGCCGATTATCACCGGTGGAACCGGTTTTTATATTCAGGCGGTCTTAAGAGACATTGAGTTCTCAGAGAACGACGGTAAATCGGAAGAGCGGGAACAGTATGAGAAACTTGCCGAAGAAAAAGGCGCGGAGTATCTCCACAACCTTTTGGCCGTAAGAGATCCTGCGGCAGCGGAGCAGATTCACGCCAATAATATCAAACGGGTGATCCGCGCCCTGGAGTATTTCGACCAGACCGGTGAGAAAATTTCGGAACACAACGAAGAGCAGAGAGAGAAAGAATCTCCCTATACCTACCTCTATTTTGTCCTCAACGACGAGAGGAGCCGCCTCTATGAGCGGATTGACCGCAGGGTGGATGAGATGATCGGGGAGGGCCTGGTAGATGAGGTGCGATCCCTGATGGAGCGGGGACTTACGGAAGACCATGTGTCCATGAAGGGACTTGGATATAAGGAGCTCTTCCCTTATCTTCGGGGTGAGTGCTCACTTGAAGAAGCCGTGGATATCATCAAGCGGGATACGAGGCATTTTGCGAAGCGGCAGATCACCTGGTTTAAGAGAGAAGGCGAGATCATCTGGATCAACAAGGATGATTTCGATTATGATGAAGATGCGATCCTGGAGTATCTGGTGATGCTCTGGAGAGCGAAAGAAAGGAATCAGAAGAAATGACAGAAGCACAGTTGAAGATGTATGAGAGCCTGGGAATTGCAGAGAAGACAGTACAGTTCTGTGAGGAAATCACGGATTCTCTTCGTGAGAGATTCGAGGCTATTGACCGGATGGCTGAGTACAACCAGCTCAAAGTGGTTCGCGCCATGCAGAAGGCGCGGGTCAGTGAGGCCTGCCTGAATCCGTCCACCGGCTACGGATACAACGATATCGGAAGAGATACGCTGGAAAAAGTATATGCAGCTGCTTTTGAGACAGAGGAGGCGCTGGTGCGTCCGCTGATTGCCTGTGGAACTCACGCCCTGGGGATCGCCCTTGCCGGCAATCTTCGTCCGGGAGATGTGCTTCTTTCACCGGCCGGAAAACCCTATGATACCCTGGAGGAAGTCATTGGAATCCGCGAGTCCAGAGGTTCTCTCGCCGAGTATGGCATTTCCTACCGGCAGGTTGATCTCCTTCCGGATGACAGCTTTGACTATGAGGGAATCCGCGAGGCACTGAAAGATCCGAAGATCCGTCTGGCTACCATTCAGAGATCAAAGGGATATCAGACGAGACATACGTTCTCCGTGGACGAGATCGGTGAGCTGATTCACTTTATCAAGGAAATCCGTCCGGATGTGATCTGCATGGTTGATAACTGTTACGGTGAATTTGTAGAGGAAAAAGAGCCCACACAGGTGGGAGCTGATCTGATGGTGGGATCTCTGATCAAGAATCCCGGCGGCGGACTGGCACCGATCGGCGGATACATTGTCGGAAAGAAGGAGTATGTGGAGAATGCGGCCTACCGACTGACCACACCGGGTCTCGGAAAAGAAGTGGGAGCATCTCTCGGCACGAACCGCAGTTTCTATCAGGGCTTCTTCATGGCACCCACCGTTGTTGCCGCTGCCCTCAAGAGCGCTGTTTTTGCGGCCAATGTCTATGAAAAACTTGGTTTTGCCGTTGTTCCGAATTCTACGGAAGAACGACATGACATCATTCAGGCTGTGACCTTCGGAAAACCGGAAGGGGTCATTGCCTTCTGTCAGGGAATTCAGGCTGCCGCTCCGGTGGACAGTTATCTGACTCCGGAACCCTGGCCGATGCCCGGATACGATGCGGATGTCATCATGGCAGCCGGAGCCTTTGTGTCCGGATCTTCCATTGAGCTTTCCGCAGACGGCCCGATCAAGCCACCCTATGCAGTATATTTCCAGGGCGGACTGACCTGGCAGCATGGAAAGCTGGGAATTATGATGAGCCTTCAGAAAGTCGTGGATGCGGGACTTGTCACACTCTAAGATACGATATAAGTCCAGTCTCAAAGCAGAGACGGATGCATGCTTGCATGCCAATCCGGCTATGCTTTAGAGACGACAACATGTATGAGTGTGAAGGGCGATAGCACGGAACACGAATACATGTAGCATGGCGAGAGCGCGAAGCACGGAGCCATGCGTAGGACTTATACAAATAGCAACAGTCCAGTCTCAAAGCAGAGACGGATGCATGCTTGCATGCCAATCCGGCTTTGCTTTGGAGACGAAAAATATGATAAGTCATTAATATACATAGAAAGAGTAACGACGAATAAGGAGAGTACGAAGAATGGCGGACAGCGTTCTTGTAGTCGGAGGCGGCCCCTCCGGCCTGATGGCCGCAATTACAGCGGCGAGAGTCGGAGTAAAGGTCACTGTGTTGGAGGCAAATGAAAAGCCGGGAAGAAAACTGCTGGCGACGGGAAACGGAAAATGCAATCTGACGAATATGAGAATGGATCCTTCCGTCTATCGGGGAAATGACAAGGAGTTTATCCGGAAAGTCATCTCTCATTTTGACGAGGAACAGGTGCTTGGATTCTTCTCGGAAATCGGCCTGGCGACGATCAACAAAGCCGGCTGGGTTTATCCGAGAACAGAGCAGGCGTCTGCAGTTCTTGACCTTCTCCTGATGGAAGCCGCTGATCTGAAAATCAAGATCAAGACAAATGAGAGGGCAGAGAAGATCCATAAAGAGCTGACACCGGAGGGGGAGAGCGTCTTTTTGGTAAAGACGGGAACCTGGCAGTACACGGCGGACGCAGTGATCATCGCTTGTGGAAGTCCTGCTTCTGCAGTCCGCGGATCATCGGATGATCTCAACGGCTTTGCGGATTTCTTTCAGATCCGCAGAGAGGATTTCCTTCCTGCTCTCGTGCCGCTGAAGGTGAAGGGAGACTTCACCGGAAAATGGGCAGGCACCCGGACGCACGCCAGTGTGACCCTCGTGGTCGATGGGAAAAAAGTCGCCAAAGACACGGGAGAATTACAACTGACGGAATATGGAATCTCCGGTATTCCTGTCTTTCAGATCAGCCGGTTTGCTGTTCATGCCTGCAGGGATAAATCTCTGGTGGAGGCTGTGCTGAACTTCTTTCCCGAGTGGACTGAGGAAGAGTTGCGGGATGAACTTGCAACCCGCGTAGAAAATCGTCCGGACAAAACCATGGCGCAGATGCTGGTGGGACTCCTTCCGGAAAAACTGATTCCCATTTTTATCGCTCAGCTTACCGGAAGATCCGGGCAAGACAGCAGGAATCTCTCTGCAGCTCAGTTGGAGGACTGGCTCAAGCGCGCAGCCTATCGGCTTCGACACTTCAAAGTAAAGATCGCAGGCGCTGCATCCCTCGGGCAGGCGCAGATCTGTTCCGGAGGTGTGCTTGCGGAGGAACTGAAGGAATCCATGGAGAGCAGAAGCATCTCCGGCCTCTTTTTCTGCGGAGAGAGTGTGGACGCGGACGGACCCTGCGGCGGCTATAATCTTCAGTGGGCCTGGTCCAGCGGTTATACGGCCGGCATCAGCGCCGCCTACAAGGGAAGATGCTGATGAATGCGATGAATACGCAGGAGCAAAATGATGGGGACATGAAGAAGACTTGATTTCTGCAAGGACGATGTGAAACAGTATATCACTTCGTATCCCGGCAGACAGGAAACAAATGGAGGAAAAGGATGCTGCAGATATCACAGCTGAAACTGCCGGTGGCGCACACAGAGGAGGAACTGAAGGCAAAGACAGCCTCCGTTCTCCGGGTGGATCCGGATGAGATCCGGCTACTGACGATCCGGAAACGGTCCATCGACGCCAGAGACAAGGAGAAACTGCTCTTTGTGTACACGGTGCAGGCGGAGGTCTCTCATGAGAAGCAGGTGCTGTCCCGCTGCAGGAGCAGACTTGTAAGCCGGACGGAAGAAAAGAAATATCGTTTTCCAAAGGCAGGAAGCGAAAGCCTCGAGCATCCGCCGTTAATCATCGGCAGCGGCCCTGCCGGATTGTTCTGTGCCTATATGCTGGCAAAGTATGGATATCGTCCCATTCTTCTGGAGCGTGGAGATCAGGCTTCCGTCCGCAGAACTGCCGTGGATCATTTCTGGGAGAGCGGAGAACTGGATCCGGAATCCAACGTACAGTTTGGCGAGGGCGGAGCAGGCACATTTTCAGACGGAAAACTGAATACAGGCGTCAAGGACAAGTACGGCAGGAACCGTGAGGTGCTTGATATTTTTGTCCGCTCCGGAGCATCGGAAGAGATTCTCTATGACGCCAAACCGCATCTGGGTACGGATCAGCTGGTGCACATTGTCGAGCGTATGAGGGAGATGATTATCTCCTGGGGCGGGCAGGTTCACTTCCGTGAGAAAGTGACGGATTTTGAGATCCGGGACGGAAAAATCCGTGGCGTCCGGTGCGAGAGCGGAAGAGAATATCCTGCGGAACAGGTCGTGCTGGCCATCGGACACAGCGCCCGGGATACCTTCGAGACCCTTTCGCAGCTTCCGGTTCTCATGCAGCCGAAACCCTTTGCGGTGGGACTTCGTGTGGAGCATCTTCAGTCCATGATCAATGCAGATCAGTACGGACCGGACGCACCGGCCTTCCTTGGGGCAGCACCCTATAAACTGACGAAGACACTGGGTAACGGACGCGGCGTCTATTCCTTCTGTATGTGCCCCGGAGGTTACGTGGTCAACGCCTCCTCCGAGAAAGAAATGACAGCCGTCAACGGCATGAGTTACCAGGCCAGAGATTCCGCCAACGCCAACAGTGCCATCGTCGTCACAGTGGGACCGGAAGACTTCGCGGCAGCAGGACAGGAGGCAGAAGCAAATCCTGTACTCGCAGGCATGCACTTCCAGAGAAAACTGGAGCGTGCGGCTTACGCGACAGGCTGCGGCGAAGTGCCCGTGCAGAGATTTGAAGACTTCTGTAAAAACAGAACCGGCGGAGCAGGAGAGATCGAGCCCTGCATTCGTGGAAAATACCGCTACGCAAACGTCCGTGAAATCCTGCCGGAAGAAATTGCCGCATCCCTTCAGGAAGGAATAACCGCCTTTGACGCCAGAATCCCCGGCTTCGCATCCGGAGAAGCCCTTCTCTCCGGCGTCGAGAGCAGAACCTCCTCACCGGTGCGCATCGTCCGCGACGACGAGAGCCTCATGAGCACCCTCGAAGGACTCTACCCCTGCGGAGAAGGAGCAGGCTACGCAGGAGGAATTACCTCCGCAGCTATGGACGGCCTGAAAGTCGCGGAGAAGATCGCGTCCCTATATAGACCGTT
>JAIKXQ010000018.1 GCA_024684035.1 Eubacterium sp.
TTTCCGGGCCCGATGGATTCAATGACACCTTTGCTAAGCAAAAGTGTTCCCTTGCCTTTTACAGTGATGAGGGCGTCTTCGCTGTCCTCTGTTGTGGCAATGTAACTGTCTTTGCCGTCAGAATCTGTGATGCACAGGGCACCTTCAACAATAATACCCTTGTCGCCGGTACCTGCGAGAATCGCATAGGTCTTTTTGTTGACACTATTCGGATTGCCGTTTACTGCGGCCAGGTCAATGGTAATTCTTTTTCCTGTCGGAATTATAAGACCGGTCTCTGTAATGTCTACCGGCTTCAGAAGGCGGATTGACTTGCCGTTAATGGAAGCGTCTACCGCAGCCTGGAGTGTTTCAAAAGTTTCGTCTCCGATGGCAGCAACAGCTTTGTCTTCCACCGGTTCCTCACCCGGTTCGGAAGGAGAAACAGAGGAACTCTCTGTGTGGTTGTCATTGAAGGTTCCGCCGTTTACGACGATGTTGTCGAGTCCTGTGATTTTTCCTTCGCCACGGATGGTGAGTGTTCCGCCGTTGCCGACAATGACGTCGTTTTCGATGGAAAGATTGTGACCGTTCAGATCGATGGTGACATTCGGCATATAGGAGGAACTGAGATTCAGAGACTGCTTCGTTATTGTTGCGTCAGAAGTCAGCTGAAGGACATCATAGTCATCCTGTGCCAGTTTATACATTTCCTGGGAAATATCGGCATTTGTCTGTTTAAGGATGTTTTCGTCACCTACGGTGATGTCGGAACCGGCTGCAATGGAGCCGGGGTTTGCTGCGTATACAGGGACTGACGTGGAGGCAGTCATCATGGCAGCAAGGAGTATAAGCATTATTTTTTTTCTTTTCATAAAAACCCCCGCTTGTAATATTATAGAATTCTTTTCTATTCTACGTGAGATAAAAGAAAATTCCAACAAAAATTACATAATTCTAAAGAATGTGCCAACTATAGAATGTATTCGTTACTTTGTCGGAAAATAGAGGAGCAGCTACGCGGCTTTCCCACGGCGCTGCCCCTCTTTTTGCATCAGTGATCGATTATTTGAAATATGCGTCCGCAGCTACGTTGTATTTGTACATAGCTTTCATCAGGTTGATCAGATCTGTATTCTTCTGGGAAATGGTGCTATCGGCATAAGTGAGAGCACTGTATTTCACAGACAGTGTGTTCTTTCCATTGCTTACAGCAAAATCATAGGCCTTGTCCAGATTCTTTGCTTCAATTCCGTCAAGTGTAAGGATGTAATAGGTTCCGTCCTTTTCTGCCTCAACTTCTTTTCCGTCGATGGTGAATTTGTATCCGGAGAGATCATTCTTGGATTTGAAGTATACCATCAGGGTTGTATCGGAATCGAGAATCAGGTTTCCACCCAGGTAGGAAACTCCGGAGAGACTTCCGCTCTTCTTTACCTGGAAGGATTTGAAGGTGCTGTCAGCTACATCAGCCAGAGTATCAACGGGCTCTACACCTTCGCTGTTGTGTTTGAAGTAGAGCTGTGCATACTCGCCGTAGGTTCCGAGAGCATCATAGAGAGTCTGAAGACTCTTGGACACATTCTTGTTGCCTTTCATGGATTTCAGATAAGCGGCAACGGATGTTGTGTATGCGCCATTCTTGGATTTGTTTCCGGCTGTATCCTTCAGAGGCAGAGATCCACCTGTGCCCGGGATGACCTTGATATCGATATCATCGGACATCTCTTTTGCTGTTACATAAGTGGTTACACTTACCAGTGTCTGTTTTTTTACTTCGAAAGACTCGAGGTCTGCAATCTTGAAGGTCTCTGTTTTGCCGTTTCTGGTAATCTCGATGGTTGCGTCTTCGTCTGTCAGGATTCGCTCCGGAAGTGCGAGATAGACATTGAGGCCAACCTTACCTTTCAGGGAAAGGTTTGTGGAGTAAATCGTTCCGAATCTCTCGGCTACCGGAATGGTAGGTGTTACTTCCTTTGTCGGCTCCGGAGATACCTCACCGGATTTCGTTACTGCGTAGTAGAAGACTTCCTTGCCTGTGGCATTGTTGTCTACAATTTTTGTGGTCGTCTTTGTATAGCTGGGGGCAAGCAGCTCATCTGCAACATCCTGTTTGTAATATCCACCGGCCAGAACAACTTTACCGGTACCGGAGATATCGAAAGTGCCGGACTTGGCGTTGTCTGTGCGGTAAATACCGCCGGCAATAGCCACCTGGCCTGCGTCTGTAGAGATGACATGAGTTCCTTTTGTTTTTCCTACCTGACCGGATCTCAGGAAACAATCCTGGCTGAAGCGAACGGTCTTGGAACTGTGATCTTCGAGAACTACGCCGTCCAGGTTCAGGATGGTACCGCTCTTCATTTCCATGACAGCTTCGTCGTTCAGAACGATTGTGGACGGTCCCGTTGCAGTGATTTTTGCAGCGTCTCTGTCATCGGCCTTGATTTTGAAGTTGGAATGATCGTTGGCGATGACTGCATGGCTTCCGGTTGCATCAATGGAGCCTTTGGCAACGTAGAGAGCACCACCGGCATTCAGTGTAAAGATGGCGCCTTCGCTCTCATCTTTTGTGGCAATGATGCTTTCTTCGCCATCGCTGTCTGTGATAGCCAGAGCGCCCTCAACTGTAATACCCTTGTCGCCGGTACCTGTGAGGATGGCAATGGTCTTCTCTCCGTCTGCATCTGTTTCTGCGTTTACTTCTGCGAGGTCGAGAGAAATCCTCTTTGTTGACGGAATGGAAAGTCCTGTCTTGCTGATATCAACAGGTTTCAGAAGAACGATTTTTCTTCCGTCTTTGGAAGCGTCAACGGCATCCTGAAGAGATGCGTACAGCTCATCACCGATGGAGGCAACGGCGTCTCCGGAAACCGGAGTGGTGGTGGGCTTTGTTGTGGGCTTCACAGAAGGTTTGGTTGTAGGCTTTGCAGTTGGTTTTGTCGTCGGTGTAGCTGCGCCTTCTGTGTGATTGTCATTGAAGGTTCCGCCGTTCACCTTGACGTTGTCAAGTCCGGTTACGTTTCCTTCGCCGGTGATGGTGAAGGTTGCGCCGCTTCCTACGTTTACGTCGTTTTCGATGGAAAGATTGTGACCATTCAGATCGATGGTGATCTTATCCATGTAGTAGGTGTTCATGTTGATCTGCTGTGCTTTGATGACAGCGTCTCTGGTCAGCTGCATGGTGGTGCAGCCCTCCTGAGGCAATTTGTACATTTCCTGAGAAATGTCCTCCATGGACTGTTTAACAACACTCTCGGCACCTACAACGATGTCGGTTCCCTCTGAAACGGAACCGTTGATTGCTGCGGATGCAGGAACTGCCATGGAAGCAGTCATCATCGCAGCAAGGAGTAGAATTATAACTTTCTTTCTTTTCATATAAAATCCCCCACGGTACATTAAAATTAGATTTCTTCTATATTTTACAACAAAAAGTGTGAAACACCAACAAAATATCGCACAATTCGAATTATTTTATCGCGGAACGGCCGTAATTTTATTCTTATGCTATAATATTTGCACAGTTAATAACATTGTCCTCCATGTTTTTTTCGCGACAAAAAAGGAAGAGGCTGTTGTGCACAGCCCCTTCCGGGATCGATTGTTTCTTATGGGTTTAAGTGGAATTGAAAAGAAAAACGCCTGAGGTCCGGAGTATCAGACAGAAATCTTTCCGACCATCTCGCGAAGGATCTTCGCGTGCTCGTCCAGCTTCTGACTGGAATTGGAACTGGATTCTGCGGTGGAGCTGTTCTGCTGAACAACTTCGGAAATCTGCTGAAGTCCGTCGGTTACTTCTTTCATGGATTCTGACTCATGCTGCATCTCGGTTGCAATCTCACCAATCAGCCGCTTACTGTTCTGAGCGCTGTCAACGACTGCGGCAAGGGACTTGGCTGATCCGGTAACAATCTCGGATCCGTTCTTAACGGCCTGAATGGTGCTTTCGATCAGTGTAGATGTCTCGGCAGCGGCTTCTGCGGATTTACCTGCCAGGTTCCTTACCTCGTCGGCAACAACGGAGAAGCCTTTACCTGCGACGCCGGCTCTCGCAGCCTCAACAGCGGCGTTCAGAGCAAGGATATTCGTCTGGAAGGCAATGTCATCGATGGCTTTGATGATATTCTCAATCTGGTTGGATTTATCACGGATGACCTTCATAGCCTCTAGCATCCGTTTCATCTCACGGTTCTGTTCGCTGATCTGGTCTTCCATCTGACCGGATACTTTCTCTACTTCGGATGCGCTCTTGGCATTCTCATGAATCTGTGTGGCCAGTGTGGTGATGGTGCCGGTCAGTTCCTGGATCGTGGCTGCCTGCTCTGTGGATCCCTGAGACAGGGTGAGGGCTCCGCTGGCAATCTGTGCGGAACCGGTCTGAACCTGGTTGGCAACCTGGTTCATATTCGTAAAGATGTCTTTCAGATTAGAGTTGATGGTGTTGAAGGCCTGAACAATCTGGGAGTATTGACCTACGAATGCATTGCTGTGCGAAACGCTTGTATTGAATTTACCGTTACTCATCTCGTTGAGAACGTGTACCACATCGGAAATTACGATGCTGGTCTGATCCTGCATCTGACGATAACCCTCAACGGCCTGGCCGATTTCGTCGGTGCCGAAGTAATTTGCGTCCAGATGATAGTCAAACTCACCGTTCTTCATGACGTCGATGGCTGCTGTCAATTCGCGGATACCGTTGTTAATATATCTCGCAAGCTTGAAGAAGATGATGACAGACATAAGAAGGATAATGGGAAAAACAATGATCATGCCCAGAACCACGTTGTTATGAACTTTCGTCAGAGTGGCGAGCATGGCATCCAGATCGGCCTGTTCGATTTTGCCGTCAGCGAGGAATGTTTTGCCGTAGCCGTAACCGGCGGTCTGCATACGCCGGAAGGAGTAATAGGCGAGGGACATGATCACAATAACGGTAATAGTCATCATTAGGGCTACACCGACGAATTTCTTTCTCAGACTTAAGTTCTTCATTTGTTCGATCCTTTCTGAAATGTGTAGTGATGGAAAATCAGGGGAAGTCGTACGATCAGTACGGTCTAAAAAAATATCGGCATTTACTACCATTGGTATAATGAGGTTGGATTTCATTATTATTAAAAACGAATACAGATTGCTCCCTGCGGATTGGCGAAGAATTGGATAATCATGGGAAAAATGATAATATTGACCGTGGTGGATAAGATTGGTATTATGTGGATTGATTACGCTGTGAAATAAAACAGTGTTTATCCTTTATAATCAACTAAGGTGACTATTATTATGAAGAAACTAATGCAAAAGATGAAAAAAGTGACAGATAAGTTTCCGCGAATACAGATTCCGGAAAAGGTAGTGCGTCTGAAGGAAAAGACTGCTGTAATCTGGCATCTTCCACTGGCGTTTCTGCTGGTGTTCGGCATTGAATGGATGGCGCGACACTCTTTCGGGGCGACCATCAGTTTTTGCAGACTGCACACGACGCCCTTTTGCTACAATGTCCTTGTAGTTTATGTGTTGTATTCTCTCGTATTTCTTACGAGGAAGCGTTCGTTTGTCCGTTCGCTGATCACAGTATTGATTCTGATCCTCGGGGCAATCAACGGGGTGGTTCTTCTCAGCAGGGTATCCCCTTTTGGCTACACGGATATCAGCATGATCGGGGATCTTCTCAGTATGAAGAACTCGAAGTATGTCTCCGCCGGAGAGAGCGTGCTGATCATCACGGCGCTGACTATCGTGATTGTTTATATGGTTGTACTGTTCATAAAAGGAAGAAAAACAGAGGCTAAGGTGCATATCCTGTTTCGCCTTGCCTTCTGCGCGGCGCTTTTTGCCGGGCTTCCTTTCCTTACAAAGACCCTCCAGTACGGCGGTCATTTGAATGCGTATTTCGGAAATCTTGCCCAGGGATATGCGGATAACGGCTTTCTCTATGGCTTCGGGTCATCGGTTTTCGGTCTTGGCATGAAAAAACCAATCCGTTACTGTGAAGATGAGGTGAAAGCTGTCCGCAAAGAGACGAAGATGGGGGAGACAGAACTTGCGGACGGAAAGAATGTCAATATTGTTGTAGTGCTTCTGGAATCCTACCTGGATCCCACGGAAGTGAAGTATCTCAAGCTGTCTGAGGATCCGATTCCGTTTTTTCACAAACTGGAAGCAGAGTATTCTTCCGGGCATCTGAGAGTTCCGGTGGTCGGCGCGGGAACCTGTGACACGGAGTTTGAGATGCTCACCGGCATGTCGCTGCAGTTCTTCGGACCGGGAGAATATCCGCAGAAGACGGTTCTGAAGAAGGTGGACGGCTGTGAGAGTCTTGCTTCTGATCTGAACAGTCTCGGATACAGCAGCCATGTTGTACACAACAACGGCGCTAATTTTTACAGCAGGAAGAATTCTTTTTCCAAGATGGGATTCAATACATTCACATCAAAGGAAATGCTTGATATCACGGAATATAATCCCATTCGCTCATGGCCGACGGATGATATTCTCATTGACGCGACCAAAGATGCCATGGATTCGACGTCGGACGCGGACTTCGTATACACCATCACGGTAGCAACCCACGGAAATTATCCGGAGAAGAAAGTCTTCTCTGAACCGGAGGTACAGGTCACTGCAGAGGGAAAGGACGCTGCGCTGAACAACAAGTGGGAGTATTATGTAAATATGCTCCATCGGGAAGATGAGTGGATTCGGAATTACATCGATATGCTCAACAAGAGAGGTGAACCGACGCTGGTGATCATGTTCGGGGATCATATACCTACCATGGGGCTTACCAACGAGGATCTCACAACGAATGATATTTTTCAGACGAAATACATCACCTGGAATAACTTCGGGATGAAGAAACAGGATATGGATCTGACATCTTATAATGTGGTCAGTGAGTATTATGACAGACTGGGCATTCACGGCGGCACAATCATGGACTATAATCAGTACATGCTGAGAAAAGGAGTGCCGGCCGGTTCCTTTGAGTACATGAAGGGACTGGAGACCCTGCAATATGATCTTCTCTATGGAGAAAAATATGTCTACGAAGGGGAGGATCCCTATCCGGCGACAGGAATTCAGATGGGAATTCATGACGTTACGCTGGACCGGGTGTACCAGTTTGGCGGATCCGGGCATGTCTTCGGAGATCATTTCAGCAAATGGAGTAAAGTATACATCAACGGAAAACAGGTGGACACAGAATACCACAGCGGACAGCATCTCTCCTTTGACTCGGAAAAACTCGAATCGGGAGACACGGTCGTTGTCAATCAGATGGGGTCGGGAAATGATATCCTGAGGTCTTCGAATCAGAGGACGTATACAGCCCCTGAAAGGGAAGAGAGCGAGGAGGAAGACTGATCATGAAAAAAAATAGAATCGCGGCGCTGTTTTTGGCCGGGCTTCTGGCTCTTTCTTCTGCGGGGTGTGGAAAGAAAACGGCGGAAAAGGAAGAGACACTGGATCAGGGTTCGCGCTATACAGTGGGAATTGTACAGAGTAGAGAAGACAGGCAGAGTACGCAGATGACTCGGGGGTTCCGGGACGCACTCGTAGCCACCATGGGGGAAAAAAATCTGGAGATCATCACACGGGTGGACAACGACAAAGTCTCGGTGGATAAGGATGTGAAGAATCTGATTGGGCAGGATGTGGATCTTCTCATGACCAACGGCGTGGATGCACTGAGGGTCGCGGCCAACGCGACGGAGGAAATACCCATCGTCGGAACGAATATTGTGGAGTACAGAGATGTCCTGGATCTTGGAAAAGATGATGAGGATGACTGGGACCGGAAGACCAGAAGGAACATCACCGGCGTTGAGTCGTCTCCGAATATGACGGATACCCTGTCGCTGATTATCGAGGCGACGAAGGAGCTGGAGAGTGTGGGAATCCTGTACTCGCCCTATGATACCAGAGCTGTTGTTCAGAATGAGCGTCTTGAAAAACTGCTCGACGAGGCGGGGATTCCCTGGAAGGAATACGTGGTTCCCTTATCCGGCATGAAGGCGACAGAGATCGGTACATCGGCGGACAACACAACCATACAGGTTCGAAAGGTCAGAACCTCCTACAACTGGCAGGGGGAGGATCTGGAGCTTCCCGCGGGAGTGACGACTCAGGAGGTAGTGGAATGTGCGGCTGAGCAGACCAGCGTTCTGTTTATCTCGGCGGAGAGTATGCTCTCGGATCAGGCCAGAGTAATTGTGGAAACCGCGAAGACGTCCAAAACCGGACTGGTGACCGACGATGCGGATATCGCCAGATACGCCCTGGCGTCCCTTTTTGTAGATCCCTACATTCAGGGGTATCAGGCCGGGCTTCAGGCGAGAGAAATACTGCTGGAAGAAAAAGATATCACAAAGATGAAGATTAAGCAGCCTACAACTTCTATAGAACAGAAGTTGTACGAGCAGAGCTATGCGACGGTTATGGAGATGGAATTTCCGAAGTCCTTTCAGGAGGCGACCCGGTATCTGACCACCAATCATGTGTGGAAACTGACACCATAATCGAAGGGAAGGTAAGGCAAAGAAATAAACTGTGCGGACGGATGGTAACCGCACAGGCAAAAATGACACAGGGGGGAAGAGTCCATTCTTTACAGGCTGAGACAAAAATGAAAACAAATGAAGATGACCGATGTAGAAAAGGACTGATTATGCTGTCGCGCGATCGTTCCCGGTCAGGGAGACTGATTGCTCTGGTGAAACGGGATTTCGATGTGCACACAGCGGACTGCGTGACGGAAGTATTTGAACTGATCGCAGACAAAAAGAAAAAGACGGATGCCGTACTTCTTGATGCAGGACTGGACGGGGGCGTCAAAACGTCTATACTTGAGGAGCTTTCGGCGCGACCGGAGTATAAACCGATTCCGGTTCTGCTGTTTACGGAAAATACGGAGGAGATGCAGCAGGACTGTTTACTTGAGGCGGGCGCGGCAGATATACTCTGTCCGCCGCTGACGGAGATCTCCGTGAAAAAGAGGATCATGAACGCAATTCGCGCCCAGGACTCCGTGATCATTTCGGAGATGGAACAGATGCTCAGCGCACTCCCATCCAATATTTACCTGAAAGACGGAGAGGGGCGGTATGTCTTTTCGACACATACCTGGCATCACCTGGATGACGGGGGCGACCCGGACTGGACGATTCGTGGAAAGAAAGATCCGGAGATCCGAAAGGATGCAGAGAATGCCCTGGAAGCAATGCGGGCGGATGAGAAAATTCTTCAAACCGGAAAGGGCTGTTCCTATGTAATCGAAATCAATGTGGATCAGAGTCGGGAGTTTTATAAGATCATCAAGGAACCTCTTCTGGATGAGAGCGGGAAGGTCGGTGGGATCATCGGGCTGATCAATGATGTCACAGAAGAGGAAATTCTGAAGAAGCGGTTGGAACAGATTGCCGAGTATGACAGCCTGACGGGGCTGCACAACCGGCGCTGTTTTGATAATTATGTTCATACGCTGAAGCGGGGTGACAAGGGCTGTATCGGTTTCCTGTCCGTCGATTGTAACGGGCTGAAGGAAGTGAATGACACGCACGGACATCTGGTCGGCGATGAGTATATCCGGATGTGTTCCATGATTCTTAAGATATCCGTCGGCGGAGCCGGCAAAGTGTTCCGCGTGGGAGGAGATGAATTCATCGTCGTTCTTGAGAATGTATCTTCCGGAGAAGTGGAGATTTACCGGAAGCGGATCCGGGAGACGGAGAGGTTGTACTGTATCAAGGATAAAGCGGTCAGCATGGCTGTCGGAGGAGTAACGCAGGAATTGAAGGACAGCGCGGAGGAGAATGAGAGGATGCTCATGGAAGCTCTGACCAGAGCGGACCGGGATATGTATCTTGACAAGGCCAGATCCAAACAGATGAAATAGAAGGGCAGGGGATTCTCCCCTGCTTTTTTCTATCAAAAAATTGTATCCGGATTGCGTTACAGAATGCAAAACAGACCCGGAAATGGTATAATAATAGCATTCTGTGGCGTCCCGTTCGGAAGGTGATTTTTCGGGCGCGACAGAGGAATCGACCATGAATTTCAGGGGGAATTGAAGAAGAATGAGTGAATTAAGACTGCACAGACTTGGCCGTGAAAGTCAGAACGATCAGCGGTTTACCATGCTTGTAGAGCAGAGCACAAAGCTTCAGGATGGAGGCGCTGCCGCAGTAGGAAATATCAGAGGAACTGTCCGTACGGGAGATGAGGTATATATGTATCTCGTGAACGGAAAAATCGCGAAGGCGACGGTGACCAGTCTCGGCAAGGACGGTGCTGTGAAAGAAGAACTGACGGATGAGAGAGGCGTCATCGGTTTCGTCGAGGCCGGGATTGAGTCTATCCCGGTTTATTCTGTTCTCAGCAATGTGGAACCTCAGCTGAAAGCAGATCCGACGAAACCGGCGGAAAACGCGTATCTTCGCGGCTTGATTGCGGAGTTCAGGGAGCTCTGCGGCAAGAGCGAGTTTCTCAATCTGATGGTTGGAGAGGCCGCGCATGCGCACTATCTGGTTCCCTGTGCTGTCGGAGAACAGGACGCTGAGAAAGGAACGAAGATTTCCTTCCCGTCTCTTCCCAGCAGAGATAATGAGAACCGTGCGGTTCTCCCGGTGTTTACCGATGCCGGAGCACTCGGACGCTGGGTATCACTGTTTGAGCATGCCCAGGGAGATCAGACGACAACGGCCATTGCCTTCCCGGATGTGCTTTCCATCACAGGTGCGGATAAGGCCGGGGCAGAGACAATCTACGACGGAGCGGTGATCAATCCCTTTGGTCCTCATACGCTTTTCCTGCCGATGGATCTGCTGCGAGACATTTACGGCTCACCGGCATATCAGAGAGAATTTGTCCGGGGAGAAAACGGCGTTTCCATGAAAGAACACCGGGATGAGCAGGGCGGAAACAATCAGATGCTTGTGGGAAAACCGGACGACAACAATGAGACGAAAATGATCCGTGAGCAACTCAGGAAATATGTGGACGGACACGAGGAGGTTGGAAAAATCTGGTTGTTGGAGAAGATTACTCCGGCAGAAGAGAAGTCCTATTTAGTAGTGGTGGATGTGAAGGAAGACCTCATGAAGGAGACTTTTGAGGGAATCTATCACAACATTGAGCGCTATGCCGTGAATGTGAGCGGTGTGGATTTTGCCAGATATGAGAAAATCAAAGAATCGCTGGGTGATATTCTCACGGAGAATCAGCCGGTATAAGAGTGAAAAAAAGGGAGTCGACATGTGTCGGCTCCTCTTTTTTCACGGGCGATTTTTCCGGTAGATCGTCAGCATTCCCTTGAGCTGAAGATCCGGGTCGTAGATCACATCCCGGTTGATCCAGGGAAGAACGAGCTGTCCAAGCCCCCCGGTGATGATGAATTTTATGCCCTCCAGATCAGGCATCCGGGAGAGCCGTCCGGCGGTTCCGTCGATCATGATTCCCGTGGAGGCTACGCTGCCGCTGATCATATTGGCGACGGTGTCGGTTCCAAGGAGACTGTCTGTGGCCTCCGGGCTCAATTGCGGAAGCTGGGAAGTGTGTTCGGCCAGGGCAGTAAGGCTCAGCTGAACGCCGGCAGAGATCATTCCGCCGATGAATTCGTGATTCCGGTCGATGACGGAAAGGGTAGTGGCTGTGCCGAGATCCCAGATCGCGGCCGGGCCTTTGTAGAAGGCTGCCGCCGCGGCCATATCCACGATTCTGTCAGAACCCAGTGTGGTTTCGTCATAGCGGCCGGTTCCGATCCCGCTGGAAAGTGTAGGGTTCATGATCATGACCGGTTTTCCGGTGATCGCCTCCAGAGCCTGAGCCAGTGTGGAACTGAGTTCCGGAACAACGGAGGAAAGTATGGAACCGTCAATTTCGTCTGCGGAAATCCGGTTTTTGAGGAGACGCTTGCGAAGGGCGGCCGTCATGGACGGAAGTGTCCACTTGCTTCTGGTTTCCAGGCGTTCCTGCATTTCCTTGGAGTCGTTTTCAAAACTGGCGATGACGATATTGGTATTACCGATGTCTGCGGTGATTACTTTCATTATGAATATCCTGCTTTTCTATAGGCTGCTGTTCCCGATCCGGTCAAAAATGAGACACAGGGATACAGCGCGAATGGCATCTTTTATATTATAGGCAGTGCATTCCGTTTTTTCAATAACATCCGGCTTTGTCGGCCTGTGAACGGAAGGCCTTCTATGGTATACTGCTTGAGGAAAGAATCTTTCGGAAAGCAGACCTTGTCTGTTTTTCCGTATAACGTAAAAAATATATGAAGAACGGTGGAGCTCCGGGGATCCGGACAGCTCCCGGCTGTGAAAAGAGGAATTATGTTAAAGGAGAAAAATGTACTCCTGGGTGTCACAGGAGGAATTGCGGCATACAAAGCGTGCGAGCTGGCCTCTGCGCTTGTGAAACAGCATGCGGATGTCAATGTGATTATGACAAAGAACGCGACGGAGTTTGTGGCGCCGCTGACGTTCGATGCGCTTACACATAACCGGACGGTGACGGATACGTTTGACCGGATGCACTCCTACGAGATTGAGCATATCTCTCTGGCGGAGAAAGCGGATGTGATCGTCATTGCCCCGGCCAGTGCCAATGTCATCGCGAAGCTTGCCAATGGCCTGGCAGATGATATGCTCACAACTACTGTACTGGCCAGCAGGGCAGTGAAACTCATCGCGCCTGCCATGAATACGAATATGTACGAGAACCCGGTGACGCAGCACAATCTGGAGGTGCTGAAAGGTTACGGGTGGGAGATCATCGGACCGGACTCCGGAAGACTGGCCTGCGGAACAACAGGCCGCGGAAAAATGGTATCTCCGGAGCGGCTGCTGGATGCCGTGGAGCACGCAATTGCTCATGAGAAGGATATGGCAGGGGTGAAACTGATGGTAACTGCAGGTCCCACACAGGAGGCGGTGGATCCGGTCAGATATCTGACCAATCACTCCAGCGGAAAAATGGGCTACGCCATTGCCACGGCGGCGGCCAGAAGAGGGGCGGAGGTTACGCTTGTATCCGGAAGGACTGGTCTGGATCGTCCCGGCTATATGGAAGTGGTGGACGTGGTATCCGCCGGGGATATGTATGAGGCGGTGACGGCACGGGCAGAGGGAATGGATATGATCGTCAAGGCAGCGGCCGTTGCGGATTTCCGTCCGGCGGTCTGCGCCGAGGACAAGATCAAGAAGACCGGCACAGAGGAAGACGCTACCATTGCCCTGGAGCGGACAGATGATATTCTGGCCTGGCTCGGCGCGCACAAAGGGGCGGAGCAGGTTCTCTGCGGTTTTTCAATGGAGACGAAGGATATGCTGGAGAACTCCCGCAGGAAACTTACGAAGAAGAATCTGGATATCATTGCCGCGAACAATCTGAAGGAGGCCGGAGCCGGATTCCGGGTGGATACCAATCTTCTGACGCTGATCCGGCCGGAGGAGGAGAAGGTTCTTCCGCTGATGACAAAATACGAGGCAGCCAACGTTCTTTTGGATGAGCTGATGCGGATACGAAAAGAAAAACGGTCTCTTCGTTGACAAGCAAAGAAAATCGCGTGAAAATGGGAAATGGCTGTAGAGCCGGAAAGTTAAGTATCGGGTTATAAATCAGGAGGTCAAACATGGATTACAACAAGGCGGCACTGGAACTGCATGAGAGCAATCAGGGTAAAATCAGCGTAGTATCAAAGGTAAAGGTCAAAACCAGAGATGATCTGAGCACGGCCTACACGCCGGGAGTTGCGGAACCCTGCCGGAAAATCAGAGACAATAAGGCTGATGTATACAAGTATACAGCCAAGGGAAACCTTGTTGCAGTCGTAACCGACGGAACAGCTGTGCTGGGACTTGGCGATATCGGTCCGGAGGCCGGACTTCCTGTTATGGAGGGGAAGGCAGTCCTTTTCAAGGAGTTCGGAGGCGTAGACGCATTTCCGATCTGCCTGGATACCAAAGATGTAGATGAAATTGTAGAGACAGTCAAGAGAATCGCGCCGACCTTCGGAGGAATCAATCTGGAGGATATTTCCGCACCGAGATGTTTTGAGATCGAGCGCAGACTGAAAGAAGAGCTGGATATCCCTGTCTTCCATGATGATCAGCACGGAACAGCCATCGTTGTTTCCGCCGGAATCATGGGTGCTCTCCGTCTGGTAAAAAAAGACATTCATGACATCACGGTAGTCATCAACGGAGCCGGAAGCGCGGGAATCTCCATCTGCCGGCTGCTTCTGGAACTTGGCGTGGGCAATGCCATCCTCGTAGACCGCCAGGGAATCCTTGCAGAGGGCGAAGACTGGATGAATGAAGCACAGGCGGAGATGGCCGGAAAGACAAACCGTAATCAGCTTCACGGCAGCCTTGCGGATGCGATGAAGGGGGCGGACGCCTTTGTCGGTGTATCGGCGCCGAATGTGGTATCGGCAGAGATGGTCAGCGCCATGGCAGAGGACGCCATTGTTTTTGCCATGGCGAATCCGACGCCGGAGATCATGCCTGATGAGGCGAAAAAAGGTGGCGCCCGTGTGGTTGCCACAGGAAGAAGCGATTTCCCGAATCAGATCAACAATGTACTTGTATTCCCCGGTGTCTTCCGCGGAGCGCTTGACGCCCAGGCGACAGACATTACAGAGGGCATGAAGCTGGCGGCTGTACACGCCATCGCGAATCTCATTCCGGATGAGGAGTTAAATGAGGACTACATCATTCCGGGAGCCTTTGATGAGCGCGTTGCGGAAGCTGTTGCCGACGCTGTAGAAGCAGAGGCAATCAAAGAGGGAATCTCAAAACGTAAGTGATACTGGTGACTGTGTGATTTATATTCCGCCGCCGGCTCCCGAAAATGGGGCAGGCGGCGGATTTTGCGCATTGACTGTCAAAGCGGATAGGGGCCTATCCGATGGTAAATACGGGAGGAGGCAGGTATGCTTCTTGAAATCAGGGACGGCAGCGTCAGCCGACAGGGACAGCCGGTACTCTCTCATTTTTGCTTTGAAATCCGGGGCACGGAGAAGATTGCCGTGGTGGGACGGAACGGAGCGGGAAAGACAACATTGCTGGAAGCCCTGTACGGAAGTATCGACATTGAGCTGAATGAGAAAAACCGGGAATCCGGGATAAAAAAAGCCCGTGCTTTCACGGTTGGAATGCTGGGGCAGCAGACCGGAGAGGCGGATGAGCGAACGGTATCTGTCTGTGCGGAGGAGGCGATTCTCTCCGGAAAAAGTGATGAATTCCGATTTTCGGAGGAGCGGTTTGTCCGCGAGCGCGAGTTCGTTCAGATGTTCACCAGGCTCGGATTTCCAAAGAGTGACTGTGAGAAAAAACTCTGTGAATTCTCCGGCGGTGAGCTGGTGAAAATCCGGTTGATCCTTTTGTTTCTGGCCCGCCCGGATGTGCTAATCCTGGATGAACCAACGAACCATCTGGATCTCGTGTCTGTGGAGTGGCTGGAACAGTGCGTCAGAGACTATCCGGGAGCTGTGGTCATGGTCTCCCACGACCGCTTCTTTCTGGATCGGACGGCAGAGGTTGTCTGGGAGGTGAGAAGCGGAAAACTGATCCGCTATCCCGGCAATTATACAGGATACAGAAAGCAGAAGATGGCCAATCTTGAGAAAGCGCGGAAAACCTGGGAGAGACAGCAGGATGAAATCCGCAAGCAGAAGGAGCTGATCGACAGGTTCCGGCATAAGCCCAGGAAGGCGGCTTTCGCGAGAGCGAGAAAGAAAATGCTGGAGAGAATGCAGCCGGTGGAAAAACCGGAGGAGGACGACGCGGTGATTCACACCGGCGATCTCCTCCCTCTTCGCAGGGGAAGTAAGTCGGTGTACACCTGTGAGCATCTGAAAATCGGCTACAGAGACCCTGTCCGGGAAATCTCCTTCCGCGTTCGCCGCGGACAGAAGATAGGAATCATGGGGGCGAACGGCACCGGAAAGACCACCTTTCTTCGGACAATGGCCGGTGCGCTGGAACCCCTGGATGGAGAGCAGAGTCTGGGAGTCAATATAGACGTCGCGTATTTTAACCAGCAGTCGGCGGCCATCGAGTCGGAAGAACGGGTCATCGACTGGTTTCACAACCGTTTTCCGGCATTGCAGGAGAAAGAAATCCGCACCATACTCGCCGGTTATCTCTTTTATGGAAGAGATATGGGCAAGAAGGTGAGCAGCCTGTCCGGAGGAGAAAAGGCCAGACTGGTGCTGGCATCGCTACTCCAGAACAGACCCAACCTGCTGATCCTCGACGAGCCGACCAATCACATGGATATACCTGCCAAAGAGACACTGGAGTCTCTTCTGGTGAACTACCGGGGCACGATAGTCTTTGTGTCTCATGACAGATACTTTCTCAGTAAAGTGGCTGAAAACCTGCTGATCTTTGAGGGTGGAAAAAAGAACGTCAGTTATTATCCCTTCGGATACAGACATTATCTGGAGCGGCGGGACAGAGTTCTTGCCGGTGATGATCCTGCTCTGGCAAGAGATGCCGAGAACCAGAGGCTGCTGGATGAGCTGCGGGCAGTTCCGAAAGGCGAGAGACACCGGATCCGGGAACTCTCCACAGAAGATGCCATTCTTTCCTGGGAATTTGAGCAGAATCATCGTGCAAGAGAAAAAGCGGAACAGTACTTCCGGAATCTCTGTGAGGCGAGGGAAAAAGAGCTTCAGAAGAGACGGGAAGTACCGCAGACTCTCGAGGAGTATATGCATCCGGAAAAAGGTGAGGCGCTTTCCGAAAGGACAGCGGATACCGGTTCTGCAGGGACATCAGAGGCGGAATGGGAACGACGGATTGAAGAGGCACGGGATGCCTGGACGGCCTCGCTGATTGAGTGGTATGAGATCTGGCTGGATACTCGTGAGGCGGCGAACGAGGGACAGGAAGCCTCGAGTGATGAACACGAGTCCTGAAGACTGCTATTTTTCGGCGAAGCGTAAGAGAATTATATATGGAAGAAATATGTCGGTTCTTATGGGAGCGGCGGTTGCAGTGTGAGAGTACATTGCAACCGCCGCTCCTCTTTTTGCGGTATAAGGATTCGGGTGAGCTGGCGGAAGGAAGCAGAGGATACACGCGAACACGTCGCTCTCGTCCGCAGCGCTCCGCCGCCTATTGCTGGTGCTCCCGCAAAACTCGTCCGCTTTGCTTTATGCCCTTCGGGCGATGTCCAAAGCGGGTCTACGCTCCGCTTCGGTCCGCGCTGCATCACTCTGTTTCCTTCCGCAATTCCGAATGGTTTCTGGCGAAAAAACAGATCCCGAGCGTTCAGAATGGTAGTTTTGCCTCCTGCAGGTTTCGACATATGTCGAAATATAACGAAAACGAAGCGAAAGTGCCACGATTTCACAGAAATTATCGAGTGATAATATAAGAATATTTGGATAACTCTCATGGCGAAATGAGGCGGAAGAAGAGAAACGAAAAATATTTCCTGGAATCCATCAAAGTGAAAAAATTGACAGTCAATGCTACGGAATGCATTGCACTTTTGCATAAAACAATTTGCGCAGAAGAAATTTCGGTAAAAATGATCATCTGCCGGAAACCGAAATTGGCAAAAGAGCCAAAAAGTCACGCGGTAATAGTATTCAAGTGACTATATGACGGTTGCGTGACGTTTTCGAAGTAACATTAGCACACGGTCAAAACAAAAGCATTTATATAAAAGAGTTGAGGCATATGAACGTAAGCGTAAATGTACTGCATGCGGAAGACGAACAGGATCTTCTGAAAATGCTTGAATCTGAAAAAAGAAAAAACAGGGAACTGGAGAGAAAGCTTCATAAGATGTCGAACCGGCCAAAAGTTGCTGAGACTGAGGCGGAAGGCGAGGGATACAAAGGTTGCTTTTACCGGATGTTCTTACAGACAACCGGTGTGCTGGTAGTTATAGCTGCCATCGCGGTGCTGATCGCAACACTGGTCACCCCGGCCTTCCGGATTTACGGAACATCCATGACGCCTACCCTGAAAGAGGGAGATGTGGTTCTTTCCGTGAGAACGACAAATTTCGACAGAGGTGATCTGGTTGCCTTTTACTTCAATAATAAGATTCTGGTGAAGCGAGTGATTGCTTTCCCGGGAGAATGGGTGGATATCGACAGCGACGGAAACGTCACAGTAAACGGCACAAAGCTGGATGAGCCATACATTGAAGATCAGGCTCTCGGCGAGACAGATATTACATTTCCTTATCAGGTACCTTCCGACCGGTATTTCGTTCTGGGAGATCACAGATCCACATCGATTGATTCCAGAAATACAACCATCGGATGCATCTCCAAGGAGATGATCGCAGGCAGGCTTCTGTTCAAGGTTTGGCCGATGAATCAGTTCAAGGCGTTTTGATCAGGAATGAGGGGCTGAGGGAGTTGAAGTTCGCTTGCGCACTTTGATCGAAATAGCACTACAGACAATTACCGCACTGTCGTATAGAAACGACCCGCGGATAATTATAGATATATAAGAAACAAAATGAAGCTTTAATTTGGAGGAAGAAACGTAATTATGAAGGCAAGAAACACATTAGTCAGTGCACTTCTCGCGGCAGTGGTAATGACAGCAGCAACAGGATTCGGCGCTTACATCGCTCCGGTTTCCGTTCTGGCAGAAACAAATCACAACAGCGGAACGATCACAGTAAACAAGGCTACAGATAATGAGACATACAACGTATATCAGATCCTGAAGTTGGAAAGTTACAACAAGGATGCTGGCGCATACGCATATAAGATCACAGATACATGGAAGGGCTTTGCCGCTACAGCAGAGGCACAGAAATTCTTCACAGTTGACAATCAGGGTTATGTTAAATGGACAGGAGATACAGCCGACGCTTCCGTACAGTCTTTTGTAAAAGCAGCCCTTGCGTACGCAAAGGACAATGGCATTCAGCCCACACAGACAGCAACTGCTGCCAACGGTTCTGTAAGCTTCAGCGGACTGAACTACGGATATTACGCAGTGGATTCCTCCATCGGTTCTCTCTGCATGCTGGATTCCACAACTCCGAATATGAACATCAACGACAAGAACAAAGCAACATCCAACGATAAGCTTGTTTGGGAAGACGGTCATGGCTACCAGAGAATGAACGACTCCTATATCGGGGGTATCGTTAAGTACAAGAGTACAATTGCTGTTGCTTCTGAGGGACCCAAGAATCTGTCTTTTCACGATAAGATGGAAGAGGGCCTTACCCTTGACGTAAGCAGTGTAACTGTAACAAAAGAGGGAAGTAATACACGTCTTGCAGAGGACACAGATTATAAGCTTACCACCGGCACAGCTGACGGCTGCACCTTTGAGATCGAGTTTACACAGGCATATACAGATACCCTGCAAGCCGGCGAAAAGCTGAACGTTGACTACAAAGCAACTCTCAACGAGAAGGCAAAAATTGACGGATCGAACGAGAACGAGTCTTACATCAAATACGGTAACAACACAACTACAAAGCCCAGCGTGACAAAGACCTACACCTGGTCCCTGGATGTATTTAAATACACAAACAAAAATGGTGAGAAGGCTCTCGCAGGCGCAGAGTTCACTCTGAAAAAAGCTGATGATAACTGGGAGGTAACAGGCGAGGCTCTTCATTTCACAAAGACAGGAGACGACACCTACCGCAATGACGCCAACGGTGCTTATGCATCCCTGACTACAGGCAACAGCGGAAAACTGAATCTTGAGGGACTGGAGAGAGGAAACTATATCCTGGAGGAGATTAAAGCGCCGGACGGATACAATAAGCTCGAGAACCCGATCAAAGTAGTGATTGAAGCATCCCCTGTATATGAGACGTCAGAGCTTACATCCATCGTCAAGGTAGAGGATAAAGAGGTTGCCGACAGACTTGTGAAAGTTCTCAACGTGACAGGTACGAACCTGCCCAGCACCGGTGGAATGGGTACTACAGTGTTCTACCTTGTAGGAACAATTCTTGTCATCGGCGGAGGCATTGTCCTTGTAGCCCGCAAAAGAGCTTCTGTAATTAACGAATAATTCACGGGTTTTGTCCCGATAATATAGAAGAGACCTTTTTTATGAAAAAACGATTCGTAACAAATAAACGGGGAGCCGTTGCCGGCATCCTGCTGCTTCTTCTGGTGATTGTCGCCGGCCTTGTGCCGGGGGCGGCGCCGGTTGAGGCCGGTGTCCGCAGTTCGACGATCCGGTTGACAATTTCATTTCCGGTAGACGGCGCGGATTTTTCACTGTTCAAGGTCGGGGAGACGGATGAAGAGAATCACTTCCGGCTTGTGGGACGCTTCGCAGAGAGTATGTTGGAAGCATCCAATGCTGTAGTGAGTGGTTCTGCTGTGGAGACGACAGATCCGGATCCTTTTTCCATGATGCTCTCGGGAGATGAAACTACGCTGGCCGGATATGCCAGAGCCGGAGATGAAATCGCCCACATTCAGGCGAACATGGCCACTGAACTGACGCTGGATGACGGCCTCTATCTGGTGACCGGCACAACTGTTACGGAAAACGCAACGACCTATACGCCTGTCAGCTTTTATCTGAGTTTCCCTTCCTACGACAGTGAGGGAAAAGAGGAAGCCGAGATAAAGGTTGAGTCGAAATATATCCGGAATCAGGGTTCACCGAAAGAACTTCGGGTGGTCAAGCTCTGGGCCGGAGATGGAGAAGCCGGCAAACGGCCGGAGGAGATCCGCGTGGAGGTGCTCTGCGACGGAACCGTGGAGACGGTTCTGACTCTCGGAGAGGAGAACAACTGGTCAGCTGTTTACACGCCGGAAGGAAACGGCACCTATACCGTCAGGGAACAGAACGTGCCGGAGGGATACCGGGTATCGGTCGCTCAGGATGAAGGGGGCTTTGTCCTCACAAATACCTGGGAACCGGAACCTTCTGTTACGCCGACAGTGACGCCGGCGCCGGAGGAGACTCCCACAGAAGTTCCGACACTGACGCCTACGGTTGAAGTGACAAAACCGGGGACTTCCGTGACGACATCCGAAGCGGTTAAGACCGGTGATGAGACGAAACTGTCCCTGTGGATTGTTTTACTGATGCTTTCTTCGACAGGAATGATCATTCTCGGAGCGATCAAGCGCATCAGAGGAGAGAGAGACTAATGAAGAAAAAACGCGCGCGCGGAGGAGAAATACTGATTCTCCTCGGACTTGTTCTGTTGTTTGTTTCCGGAGGACTGTATATCCGACAGAAGCTGGGCGCAAAAAAGGAGCGGGTGCAGACGTGCAGCGCGGTTCTGCAGGATTTGCAGAAAAGTCTGCCGGCACAGACCACTGCGTCGGCGGATTCTTTGCTGTCCGATCCGGACCGCCTTCCGGTGCTGGAAGTGAAAGGCATCGATTGCATAGGAAAAATCGAAATCCCGGAAGCCGGACTTTTCTTTCCGGTGGGGAGCCGTTTTTTGACAGGAGAGAAGGCGGTTATTCCCATGGTTCTCTCCGTCGGGGAGAACGGAAGTTGTAAAATCGGAATGGTTTCCACAGGCACGGGATCCGTGCGGGACGGAGACAAAGTGATATTTACAGATGTCAGAGGACGAGCCTGCCGCTATGTGGCGGATCTGGTCACTGAAGATGAGAAAAAAGCCGACGGGGAGCTGGTGATCGCGTTTTCCGGAGGCCTGCAGACGACCTATGTCAGCTGCATTGTTGAGTAAGAATTCCATACCCGGCTGTAAGACGCCGATGGAAACGCTTTCAGAGTAGATCAGGAGAAATGAAAGTGAAAGCACACAAGAATAAAAAAGCAGGGAAAAAGAAGGACCGCTTCAATATCATTCTGATATTTGTTGTTCTGGGAGGATTGGGCCTTCTGGTGTACCCTGCTTTTTCTGATTATTGGAACAGTATTCATTCTTCAAGGGCAGTAGCAGATTATCAGAAGACGGTGGAATCCATGGATCAGCAGGAAAAAGATGAACATCTTGCAAAGGCGGAGGCGTACAACGCGACGCTGAAAACCCTGGAAAACCGCTACGCTATGAGTGATGAACAGAAAAAAGAATACAACGAGCTGCTCTCCGTGGATGACAGCGGTATGATCGGAAGCATTTATATCGCGAAAATCAATCTGACGGCTCCCATTTATCACACCTCGGAGGAAAATGTTCTTCAGCATGCCATCGGTCATCTGGAGGGCTCATCCCTGCCGGTGGGAGGCGAGGGAACCCATGCCGTCCTCACGGGACACAGAGGTCTTCCCAGCGCGAAGCTCTTCACGGATCTGGATAAGCTGGTAGTCGGTGATGCTTTTTCTATTGTGGTATTGGGCAGAACACTGACCTACGAAGTAGATCAGATCCGGATTGTGCTTCCGGATGATTTCACAAATCTGGGAATCGAGGAAGATAAGGATTATGTGACGCTTTCTACCTGCACACCTTACGGAATCAACACTCACCGTCTGCTGGTCAGAGGCCATCGCATTGAGAATGCCCCGGGTAAGGTGCATGTCACCGCAGACGCAGTGCAGATCGACAACCGTCAGGTTGCCATCGCCATTGCCATCCCGCTGATGCTCATCGCGATTTTCGTCATGATCCATGGCAGCACTCTGAAGAAAAAGAGACGCCTCAGAAAAAAGAGAAGAGCTGGGAAAGCGACAGAACAAAAAACAGCGAAAGAAACTGATGATATAGATGATACAGAGGATCCGGGGGATCACAGCGATTGTGAAGGTTGAAAATGGGAGATAATCGTAAAAAGAACAGACAGAAAGAGGACAGGATGAAGAAATCTGCAGCAGCAAGAAAAATGATCATTGCCCGCCGTGTCATGCCTCTGGCATTCGTGCTTGTGGTGATCGGTTATGTTCTCAGCCGACCGGCTCATGCAGTATCCTCCAACAGGGAGCTGATCTGCGGCAGACAGGAGCATGTGCACGACGCGAACTGCTATGATGAAGAACAGAATCTGATTTGCGGACAGGAAGAGCATATTCACAATGAGGCCTGCTACGGAGCGGTTACAGATGCCGGCGAGTCCGGCATCGTGCCGGAGGAGAACGATGCCGCAGAGAAGGTGATTCCGTCAGAGGCGGCAGTTTCCTCTTCCTCGACAAAGACTGACGATGAGGACAAAAAAGAAGAGGACACACGCACCTATACAGCCGAGGGCGCGGACTATCTGGTGACAGCTGTCGTTCCGAAGGAGGCAGAGATTCCGGAGGACGCAGAGTTTATAGTGGAAGAGATCCCGGCGGGAACCGAACGGTATCAGGCCTACCTCGAAGAGGCGAAAGCAAAGATGAATGCCGCGGGAGCTTTTGATCAGGAGAGTACACAGCTTCAGGAGAATGGCGATGTGGGACAGACCGCGGAGGATGAAGAGACTGCAGAGACAGTGGCTTCCGAAAGCATCATCAGTAATTCTCTGAGTCTCTCCGGCGACAGTGCCGGTGAAGCCGTTGTGACAGCCTCCGGTGACGGAGCGCAGTCTTCCGAACCGTCAGAGCCCCAGGTGGTTCTGGCCAGATTTTTTGATATTCGTTTTATGGTAAACGGTGAGGAGATCGAGCCGAAGGTTCCGGTGTCCGTTCAGATTTCCTATAAGGACAAGCTGCAGATCAGCGAGAACAGTGAGGCGAAGGCCGGCGTCATTCATTTTGCCGACCATGGAACGGAAGTTTTGAAGGCGTTGACAGGAAAGGCGCAGGAGGACAGCAAGACTCTGGATCTCTCGGAAGATCAGCAGAATATGCTGAAGTCCGATGCCGAGAAAGCGGCGCAGGATGTAGCTGCTGTACAGAACGGAGAGACGGATGAGAAGACCGTCAACCAGGACAGAATCGCTGATATCAACCATGCCGAGGAAGTCAACACCTTTGCCTTTGCCCAGACGAGCTTTTCTGTGACAGGCACCATTGTCACGGAGTCTCTGACGGGAGCGTCGCAGCAGAGCGCTCAGATGAATCAGCTGGCGACAAGCCTCACAAAGTCATCCGGCAGTTCCAACGTGAATACAAAGAATCAGAATGCTATTCAGGTTCCGGCAGACGCACTGCTGGAGGACTGTGACTATATCATTTACGCGAAAAGTACTGACGGCAAGACAGTAAATATGATCCGAGCCCTGAAGAGTGAATCCGAGAAGGGAGCAAAAGCGACCATGGAGGCTGCGCTCTCTTCGGACGGAGTTTCTGTCTACGCCACGGGAAATGACGGGGCAAACTTTGACAAGTCTGTAATCTGGCGTCTCAAAACGACCGCAGACGGGAAGACACAGCTGTATAACGAGGAGAAAGGTGTATACATTTCCATGTTGGGAGGTTTTCCCTATTCCTCCTCGGAAAGCACAGTTACTATTACATCTGAGGGTTATATCATTGCATCCAACGGACAGACCTATCTGCAGGAGATCGGCGGCGATTATGGAGTTATAGGCGTCGAGGGATCCGGGACAGCTTTTTGTTTTGCGGAGGTCGGTTCTACGGCCGAGGACAAGACGACCACAATCCCGTACTTCGGTGAGAGAGTTACAAGGCAGGAGGAACTGAAGGCAGGGGAGCCCTATGTCATTGTCCGCTCTGAGAAGGGCAAGCGGTACGACGTGACCGTTGGAGATGTGGCCAATGCTCTCAATACGGAGAAACAGAATGGTAAGAACGCTGAGACTAAGGTATTCCTCTCCCATGAGGTGAAGATCTCCAATGACGGCAGACTTCTTGGCTTCATTGATTCGGATGTGTGGATCTACAATTCGGACGGACAGTTGACGAACCAGAGCTCGAAGACCAGGGCATATAGCAATGACATGAAAGTCTATCTGAACCGCACGGGTGTCAGCGGGCAGCATATGACGATCTCAGGAAGTGACGCGGGTAAGGAGTCTGGTTTTGTCTTCAAGATCTATTGCAGATACAACAAAAATGACTACGGCCTGAAGGCCTACGACAATGTAGAGGGGGCAGCAGGTTACAATGCGTACACCGCTGCCAGGAACTACAGTTTTTCCGACGGAAATGCCAGCAACTTCGAGATTTACCATGTCGTAAAATACGGATACGACGTGTGGTTCGACGCGTCCAACGGTGGAAACAACTTCTACACCGGAGGTTGCAGCAAAAACAATACCACCCATACCGTAAAGAGGGTGACGCCGCAGAACGGTTCCATGACCGCGGCTGTAGTTCTTCCCAGAGAGGATGAGGTGCGGAACGATTCCGCTTATCAGAAAGGATACCGGCTGGCGGGCTGGTACGACACGAAACAGCACAAGTCCTACAGGCCGGGCGAGACGGCATACGTGTCTGAATCGACAGTATTCTATGCGAGCTGGATGGCTTCCGATTACAACATCGGACAGGCTGTGGATCTGTCGCCCTACAGCGTATATCAGCCGAACATCACAACTTCGGTCTTTGACTACAACGAGATTTTCAATATGCAGTCCGCCTACCTGCTGCCGAGTACCTATCTGACAGGACTCTCCCACAGGGAATCCTGGTCACTCCTTCCGGGAGATGACGCCTTTACATTCCTGTCCGCGCAGCAGAACGGTATGCTGGTGCGTGCGGCATCCCGTGGATACAAGAACAAATCCAAATGCGTCTCAAGGAACGCCGGTCAGTATACCGGTGTTGTGAGAGAGGGGATTTTCAATGACTGGATTGCGGGAACCTTGTTTTCTCAGGATACTTCCCATGCGCAAGACGGATATCAGTACATCGGATCGGATCATCATCTGTACAGCTTTGATTCCACCACAGGATATTACTATTATGACAGTGATCTCAACGCGGCAGATTACAACCAGGCGGCGGGCAGATTCTACGTTCACAACTATGTAAACGGAACGGATAAGTCCAACGGCAAGGACAAGGGAGATTTCCTTCCCTTCAACAGCGGATCCGGAACCTTCAAGGAGGCCAACGGATCGGTCAACTACTGGTTCGGAATGAAGACAGAATTCGGATTCTCACTTCCCAACCAGGTGAAAGACGGCGGAAACGGAAACAAAGCCATCAACGGAGATCCCATGGTTTACAAATTCTCGGGAGACGATGACGTGTGGGTATTCATCGACGGAAAACTCGCCCTGGATCTGGGTGGAATCCACGACCGTGTGTACGGAGAAATCAACTTCAGCAACAATACCGTCACCGTCGGCCAGAAAGGCGCTACAAAGATCGACGCTGTCCGGGATGGACAAGGCCGGTTGACACAGATCATTGGTGTCTCCGGCGGCACGGGAGTGTCCACGAGGAAACTCACAGATCTTGTCGGTGAACTGGGAGCAGGACAGCATACCCTGACCTTCTACTACATGGAGCGAGGAGCTTCAGAGTCGGACGCTGCGATCTACTTCAATATCGCGCCCTCCTACCGCGTCAACATGACGAAGACAGGAACCGGCGGAGCGGCGCTGACAGGTGCTAAATTCAGGATCTATACGGATCCGGAACTCAAGAAAGAAGCCGACAGTATTGTGCCGGTGGCCGGCTCCGGAACAGAAGTGAAGTATGACTCAAAGGGAAGACGAACATTCATCTGCAACAGTCCGGATTTCAGTCTAGACGGTTTCGTGGCGGATACGGATTATTACATTCGCGAGACAAAAGCGCCGGACGGTTATCAGACCCTGAAGGCACCGGCAAGACTGAGGATCTTCTATGAAAACAGCGGAGAGTTTACAGGATTCCGGGCAAGGGTATACTTCAACGCCTATGAGAACGGAAAGCTGATCTCTCATAACAACAATACATTCAATATAGACTTGTCCATCATCGGCTCCGGAGGCTTTGGCGGATATCATATCTATGTTCCGAATGAAGCCGGAATGGAACTGCCGAACACCGGTTTTACAGACTGGCTGCTGAACTACAAGTGGCTTGTAGTTCTCCTCGGTCTCGGAGTGATCGCGATTCTGGTGGTACTCTCCGGAAGAATCAAAACGAAAGCAAAATAAGAGAACCTGTCCACGAGGACAGAGAACGAGAAGGGAAGTGCTGCGCAGGCACTTCCCTTCTCGCATTTGAGGGCGATTATCCGTGGAATTTCTACGGCACCAAATTTGAATCGAGATGTACAACAGGAGGGCGGGACAGAGTTATACAGCGCGAACGATAGGAGTGGAGACCGAAGCGGAGCGTAGAACGAAACGCGAGCTAAGTATAACGGTTCTTAAATAACTCTACTTATGCTAGCCCGCTTGTCCCGATAGCACGCACCTGTAAGCCTCGGCGTAGCCCGCTACGCCTGCGTTTTCAGGCACGCACTCTCGGGCAAGCGTTCGTCGCATACGTCGAGTTATTTTTCGACCGCTATACTAGCGCAGATGCTGGAGGCATGAGAGCACAACGTGCTCGATTTTGCCGGAAGCAGATGCAAATAGGCGGCGGAGCGCTGAGGACGAGAGCGACGTGTGAGCGTGTATAATGTTGACCCTTCTGCATACATCTCTCCTGATAAGTGAAGGAGATCGCCCGCGATAACCAAAACCTATCGCCGCCCTCTTTTTTTTCTCGACAAGGAAATGCCTAAAGCGATATGATAAAAAATAATATGCGTGAAAAGGAGGAGCCATGGCAGAGGATATTCGAATACTGAATGGAAATGCGGCGGGCAGACGAATTCTGCCGGACGAAGAGATGACATTTTGTCTTCTGCACATGCGTCCCGGGGACCCCGGCTATGAGGCAAACCGAAAAATGTTCCGGGAGAATTACACGCAGATCGGCAGAAGAATGATCCCGAAGGCGGTGGCAGCCTTCGGTGAACTTTCCGGGGGGAGAAAGGTGCTCTGTCTGGTCATGACTCTTGGCTTTGTGATCAGTGATTACATCGGCGGCCGCTTTGCTGCGCAGGAGTATGAACAGGGGCTTCTCTTCGGTTCCATGGCCGACAGTGCTCTCTTTTCTTTTGAAGAACAGCTCCTTCCGCAGATCCGCAGGATCGTAAATGAAAAGGGATACGGCATCTGTTCGAGGATGGAGATTCCGGATGAGATCTCCGCAGAAGATGTCTGCCGGGCGTTGGAGCTCACAGAGGCGGAGCGTATTCTCGGCGTCACGGCAACGAAGGAGGGAATGCTCCATCCGGTGAAATCCATGTGCATGGTCTACGGGCTGACGGAGGATGTGAATGCTTTTCTCGCGGGACATGACTGCAGGGTCTGTACCGCAAAGGACTGTGGAATGAGGCGCCCCGTGGCAGAGACAGAAAAAACTGATCCGGGGGAGTGCGCGGAATTGGAGAAGATGACAGATGAGGACGGTATGCGCGGTATGCGGCGCATGACGATCCCCGCCGGCGTGGGCGTTCTGGAATATATGCAGTCGAAGGGCGTGAATCTCTCCGCTCCCTGTGGAGGAAGAGGTGTCTGCGGCAAGTGCGGCGTGCAGGTTGTGAAGGGAGAGCTTCCGGTTCAGCGGGCGGATTCCATCTGTTATGCAAAAGAACAGCTGAAAAAAGGCTTTCGGCTTGCCTGTCAGGCGAGGACGGAGTCGGAAATTGAGATTTTGTATAGGGTAAGTGAAGAAGATTTTGTTGTGCAGACGGACGGCGGAAGTAAATTCCGGCAGGTGAATCAGGGAAATAAGGACGACGCGATGTCAGGGACAGGACGGAACACGGAGACGCCTTCCACAGCACGAGAAGTGAGTATGTCCGTACAGGGGGACACTCTGGGCAGGGAAGCGTCCGGTTTAGCAGTTGCGATCGATCTGGGAACCACGACTCTGGCGGCTTCCCTTGTGGATTTGGAGAGTGGACGCGTACTTGGGACGGCTGCGGGAGTCAATCATCAGAGAACCTATGGCGCGGATGTGATCAGCAGGATTCATGCCGCAGAGGAGGGGAGAGGCGAGGAACTTAAGGAGCTGATCTGCAGAGATCTTAAGACGCTGGTTCGCGAACTGTTGCAGCCACTTTCTGCGGAGAATGACGGAAGCACACAGAGTCCGGGAAAAGGTGAAACGACAATAAAAGAAGTACCGAAAGATCCGGCTGTCAGAGACGGGAACGCGAGCCGGATCCAGAGAATTGTTATCGCCGGCAACACTACTATGGAGCACCTGCTTCTGGGATATCCGGCGGGGGGGCTGGGCAGATGGCCCTTCAAACCGGTGAGTCTCGGAGGTGAGAGACTGACGACAGAAGCTGTACTTGGAACCAAAAGCGGGGACGTTCCCGGCTTGTCTGAGGCTGTGCCGGTGGATATCCTTCCCGGCTACAGCACCTACATCGGAGCGGACATTGTGGCCGGCATGATGGCTGCCGGTTTGCCGGATCATAAAGAGGAGCGGATCCTCTTTGTGGATCTCGGAACCAACGGTGAGATGGCTGTGTGCGACGGAAGCCGCATACTGGCGGCCTCCACCGCGGCGGGTCCCGCTCTGGAAGGAGGAAACTTAAGCTGCGGCTGCGGAAGTGTTCCGGGGGCAGTCTGCCGGGTGAGCAGGGATTCGGAGCAGGAGGGGGTAACCCTTCGGACAGAGACCATTGGCGGCAGAGAGCCGGTGGGCATCTGCGGAACCGGAGCCATTGAAGCTCTGGCGGTTTTGCTCGACGCGGGAATTATTGATAAGTACGGAACTCTCCGGGAACCCTATTTTTCCAACGGAGTCTGCCTTGGAAAGAGGAAGGACGGGAAGGAGATTGTTCTCACCCAGGGGGACATCCGGGAGATTCAGAAGGCGAAGAGTGCCATACGGGCAGGGGTTGAAATCCTGTTGAAGAGAGCCGGATTAACTATGGAAGCGATCGACCGGGTGATCCTTGCGGGCGGTTTTGGTTTTTATCTGGATCCCGCAAAGGCTGCGCGCATCGGCCTTCTGCCGGAGGCGGCGGTGAAAAAAACGACTGCGGCCGGCAACACATCCCTGGGGGGAGCCGTGTGCGTTCTCACGGAAGAGAGTGCCATGGTGAAGATCCGCGGGATACTGGAAAAAACAGAAGAGATTATTCTCGGGAATGATGAGGAATTCCGGGATGCTTATATTGGATATATGAACTTTGAAGGTGAGGGGCAAGATGACAAGGAGTGAGTTTAAAGAGTTACTGGACAGAGGCTTTGTTTTTCTGGACGGAGCGACCGGAACAAACCTGCAGAATGCGGGGATGCCCACCGGTGTCTGTCCGGAGCAGTGGATTCTTGAAAACCGGGAGATTATGGTGCAGCTGCAGAAGGATTTCGTGGATGCGGGAACCCAGATTCTCTACGCGCCCACATTCACGGCCAACCGGCTGAAACTGGGTGACTACGGTCTTGAGGACAGACTGCGGCAGATGAACATAGATCTGGTGGCGATTTCAAAAGAGGCAGCCGCGGGAAGGGCGCTGGTTGCCGGCGATATGACCATGACCGGCAGACAGCTGTATCCCATGGGAACCATGATGTTCGAGGAACTGGTGGATATATATAAGGAGCAGGCGGAAGCGCTGGTAGCCGGAGGCTGTGATCTCTTTGTGATCGAGACCATGATGAGTCTGCAGGAGACCAGAGCGGCGGTTCTGGCCATCCGTGAGATCTGCGATCTTCCGATTATTGCAAGCCTGACCTTTGAGGCTGACGGCAGAACTCTTTTCGGAACCAATCCGGAAGCGGCCATGATTACGTTGCAGAGTCTCGGCGCGGACGTGGTAGGCATGAACTGTTCCACGGGACCGGACGGCATGATCGAGAACATCGAAAAAATGTACAGCGTCGCCAACGTGCCGGTGCTGGCCAAACCCAACGCGGGACTTCCGCAGATCGACAAGGACGGAAGAACCTTCTATCCCACAAGTCCCGAGGAGTTCGCTGCCGAGGGACGTAAGCTCATCGAGGCAGGAGCGAGAGTGCTGGGCGGTTGCTGCGGCGCGACGCCGGAGCACATCCGAAAGCTGGTGGAAATGGCTGGAACCATGGAACCGAAGCCGGTTCACACAGAGAAGAAACGGCTACTCTCCTCCGAGAGATCCTTTGTCGAGATCACGCTGGACGGAATGCTCCAGATCATCGGTGAGAGAATCAATCCCACAGGCAAGAAAAAACTGCAGGCGGAACTCCGTGAGGGAAGTCTCGATCTTGTCAGGGACTTCGCCAGAATGCAGGAAGAAGACGGAGCTGAGATCCTCGATGTGAACATGGGAACCAACGGCATCGACGAGAAGGAGATGATGATCAAAGCGGTCTATGAGGTGACCCAGGTGTCCGATTGTCCTCTCTGTATCGACTCCAGTTTCCCGGAAGTTATCGAGGAGGCGCTGCGGATTTATCCCGGCCGGGCGCTGATCAACTCCATCAGCTGGGAGACGGAGAAATTTGAGCGGCTGATCCCGATCGCGAAGAAGTACGGAGCTATGTTTGTCTTCCTGCCGGTTTCCGATGAGGGAATTCCGGCGACCCAGGAAGAAAAACATGCGATTATCCATGCGGCTTTGGAGGAGTGCAGGAAGCGGGGAATCGACAAAGAAGATATGATTGTGGACGGACTTGTGGCCACGGTGGGAGCGGATCCGGAAGCTGCCCTTCACTGTACGGATACTTTTGCTCACTGCAAAAACGATCTCGGTCTCGCAACGGTCTGCGGTCTCTCCAATATTTCCTTCGGTCTGCCGGAGAGAAGTTTTGTGAATATGGCCTTCCTTGTCATGGCCATCAAGAGCGGACTGACGCTGGCCATCGCAAACCCGTCCCAGGAACTTCTGATGAATGCGGCGGCAGCCACAGATATGCTTCTGGCAAGAGAGGGCAGTGACATCAAGTACATCACCCGCGCACAAAAGTATAAAGAGGCGCATGCCAATGATCCGAAGCCCGGGAGTGCACCGGCCGCCCAGTCGGGAGGCGGGGCTTCCGCCGGAAAGGGAGACGGATCCGGGCAGGGAAATTCCCAGACAGTGAATCCTGTGTACAAGGCAGTGATGAACGGGGAGAAGACGAAGATCATCAAGCTCTGTGAGACGGAACTGAGCCTTGGTACAAAGCCGGATGATATTATCAGCCTCTACCTGATCCCGGCTATCAACGATGTGGGAGATCTCTTCGACAAACAGAAGTACTTCCTTCCCCAGCTGATCGCCAGCGCCGGTACCATGGAGAAGGCCATCGCGCACCTGGAGCCTATGATTGAGAAAAAAGAGGGCAGCGGTCCCGTGGAGACTGTGGTGATTGCCACGGTTGAGGGCGATGTCCATGACATCGGCAAGAATCTTGTGGCGCTGATGCTCCGGAACTACGGCTACCGTGTGATTGATCTGGGAAAAGACGTGCCTGCGGAGACGATTATCCGGTCGGCACTCGAAGAGAATGCCTCCGTAGTGGGACTCTCGGCACTGATGACAACCACCATGATGCGCATGAAGGATGTGGTAGAGGAGGCTGCCGCAAAGGGATACAAGGGAAAAATTATTATCGGCGGAGCGGCCGTTACCTCCAGCTTTGCTGAGGAGATCGGCGCAGACGGATATTCCCGTGATGCAGCGGAGTGCGTGCAGCTGGTGAAGAAACTGCTGGCATGACAGAGTTGCCGAACAGCAGGTCTGTTTGCAGGACAATTACGGGCAGATGGACAGAGAGATGAGATGTGTGAAAGTTTCGATTTAAAATTTCATTTTTTATGAAAGTTTCGAATCATCAGATAATATTTGAAGTGGTTTGTTTCTTTTGATATGATATAGCAAATGTATCTTTGTTTTGAAAAGGAAGGTGTAAAGATTAAGTGGATGATGGTATAGGTTTGCTGATCATAGTAGTCTGTGTGGTAATATCTGCGTTTTTCTCTGCCACAGAAACCGCGTATACGTCTTTGAACCGCGTGCGAATCAAGGCGCTGGCGGAGGATGGCAAAAAGAAGGCGAAGCTGGTGCGGAATCTTCTCGAGAATTACGATAAACTGCTCTCGACCATTCTGATCGGCAACAACATTGTGAACATTGCGGCAACATCGGTGGCGACAGTGATCTGTGTGCGAAAGTTCGGTGAAGACGCCGGATCCGGAATTTCGACGGTGATCATAACCATCGTGCTTCTGGTTTTCGGAGAGATCTCCCCGAAGACCATCGCGAAAGGATCCGCGGATGCTTTCGCGATGGGAGTCGCCGGTGTTATGCAGTTTTTGATGACGCTGATGACGCCGCTGACTTTTGTCTTCGGTCTCTGGCAGAAACTCTGCATGAAAGTCTTCAAGCCGAAGCATGATGTCTCTGTGACGGACGAAGAGATTCTGATGTACGTGAAGACTGCCGAAGAAGAAGGCGAGATCGACAATCAGGAAAGTGCTCTGATTCACAATTCCATTGATTTTAATGAGACCCAGGCCGGCGCGATTCTTACGCCAAGGGTGGATCTGGAGGCGGTATCCAGCGACGCGTCCAAGGAGGATGTGGCAGGTGTTTTTGCGGAGACCGGTTATTCCAGGCTCCCGGTGTATGACGAGGACGTGGATCATATCATAGGTGTAATCTACCTGAAAGATTTTTACAACAAGATTTTTCAAAATGACCGTACGCTGAAATCGATCGTCCGCCCGGTTATTTTTACCACGGAGCACAGACCCATCGGAGATTTGTTCCGCGAGCTTCAGAAGAAGAAGATTCACATGGCCGTGGTCGTGGATGAGTACGGCGGAACCCTGGGTATCGTCACCATGGAGGATATCCTCGAGGAGCTGGTGGGAGAAATCTGGGACGAGCATGAGGAAGTGGAGCCGGAGTTCATAGAGACGGCGGAGAACGAGTACGTGGTTCTCGGTTCTATGAACCTGGACAAGCTCTTTGAGAAGCTGGGACTGGAAATCGACGAAGATGAGGAGACTTCCACTCTGAGCGGCTGGCTCATCAATGAGACCGGAGAAATGCCGAAAAGGGGAGATGTCATCGAACTGAACGGCATGAAGATCCGCATTCTGGTGATCGACGATCATGTCATTGAAAAAGTGAAGATCTATCTTCCGACAGAATCGGAGGAAGATACAGAGGAAAGTACGGAGAATTAAGTATTTTCTGCTGAATTGAACAGTGATATACTCATTTGGTGTTAGGAAAGTACCAGGGAACCGGTATTTTTCTACAAATCGGTCGAAAAACAGTTTGACCGGTGAGACGAACACCTGACTGCCGGTGCGTGTCCGAAATGCAGGGAAAACCTGCAGGGACTTTTGCGTGCGGGCTGTAAGCAGGTGAATGTGAAGGAGGAGAGAAGAATGAGCCGGATATTTATCCCGGAAGGTTACAAATCAGAGTTGGGACTCAAAGACACCCAGATCGCAATAAAAAAAGTGAAGGACTTCTTTCAGAGTCAGCTGTCGGCGGAACTGAATCTGCAGCGTGTGTCCGCGCCGCTGTTCGTAGATCCGGAGTCAGGACTGAATGATAATCTGAATGGTGTAGAGCGTCCGGTAAGCTTCGGAATCAAAGAGCAGAACGAGAGACAGGCAGAGATCGTACACTCACTTGCGAAATGGAAGAGATACGCTCTCGGCAGATACGGCTTTAAGCCGGGTGAAGGTCTCTATACAGATATGAACGCCATCCGCCGCGATGAGGAGACCGACAACGTACATTCCATCTACGTGGATCAGTGGGACTGGGAGCGCATCATCACAAAAGAAGAGCGCACAAAGGAGACACTGGAAGAAATCGTAAAGTGCGTATATGAGGCACTTCACATCACAGAGAAATATGTAGCAAACAAGTACGACTATGTGAAATGCATCCTTCCGGAGCAGATCACCTTCGTTACAACTCAGGAGCTGGAGGATATGTATCCCGACGATACACCGAAGGACAGAGAGTATAAATTCGCAAAACTCCACGGAGCAGTATTCATCGAGCAGATCGGCGGAAAGCTGAAATCCGGCCAGAAGCACGACGGACGTGCGCCGGACTACGACGACTGGAAGCTCAACGGTGACATCATCGTATACTATCCGGTGGATGACATCGCTCTGGAGCTCTCCTCTATGGGAATCCGCGTAGACGAGGAAGCACTGAAACTGCAGCTCGCAGAAGCCGGCTGCGAGGAGAGAAGCGAGTATCCGTTCCAGAAAGCCATTCTGGAGAAAAAACTTCCCTACACCATCGGCGGCGGAATCGGCCAGTCCAGAATCTGTATGTTCTTCCTGCGCAAAGCACACATCGGAGAAGTACAGGTATCCATGTGGACAGACGAAGATCTGCAGTACGCCAAGGAGCACGGAGTTACACTGCTGTAAATATGAAGAAGGACTGCCACGAGTGTGGCAGTCCTTTTTGGTGGTACAGGAAAAAAAGAGCTGCCATCCGGCAACTCTTTTCCACTACTAAAATATAAAAAATTATGAGCAGCTTGTAGGGGAATCGAACCCCTGTTTCCGCCGTGAGAGGGCGGCGTCTTAACCCCTTGACCAACAAGCCGTGTATTATAATCCCATAAACCAAAGAAAATGTCAACATTTTTTTCGGAAACATGCATGGAGCTTCATGGAAGCCGTCCGCAAGGGCGTTTCATAAAAACTTTAGTTTATGAACTCCGGTTTTTATTCTATAATAGTGAACTGATTATAGTTACACAAAGGGGTATTTTTAACATGAACAGATTTCAAGAGCTTCTGGATTCCATTCAAATCAACACACACAGTTCTATACGAATGGAAATCCCGGAGGTCATTTACTTCGATCCGTTTCACATCGAAGGAGCGCCGGAGGATGCGTCGTATGTTTTTATCACTCACTCTCATTACGATCACTACTCCGTCCAGGATATCCGGAGGGTTATGAACGCCGATACCAGGATCTTTGTTCCAAAGAGCATGCTTGGACAGCTGCGGCACGATGGTTTTGAGGAGCGCCAGATTGTCACGCTGACGGCGGGAATGAAACTGCAGAGGGATGACTATACGGTTGAGGCAGTTCCGGCGTACAATACTCTGAAACCGTTTCACAGAAAAAGTCACGGCCGGCTGGGATATCTGATTGAAATCGACGGCGTGAGGATCTATGTGGCCGGGGATACCGACGCTACATCGGAGAACCGCGCGGTTTCCTGCGACATAGCTCTTGTACCCATCGGGGGACGCTATACCATGAATGCGAAAAAGGCGGCAGACCTTGTCAATGAGCTCAGGCCCGCCGCGGCGATTCCCTGTCACTACGGCAGCATCGTCGGCAAAGTCTCCGACGGCGAGACGTTCAGACGCAGAGTGAATCCGGAAATTAAGGTTTATCTGCGGATTGACTTTGAGAAGCAGGATCAGGATTGATATAGAAGAAATGGAAAGCAGGAGGAAGAAAATCATGGGATTTAATCCGTTTGAAATGAAAAAATATAAAGAGAGACTGGATCTGTTCAATGTGCAGCATCCGAAGGTGGGAGCTTTTCTTGCGGCAGTTGGCTCTCAGGGAGCCGAGGCCGGTACAGTCATTGAGATGAAGGTGACAAGGCCGGATGGCCGGGAGCTGGTGTCGAATATCCGGCTCACGGAGGATGATGTGGAGACCATCCACATGCTTCATCAGATCCAGGGCTGAGAACAAAGGGGGCGAAGGTTTGAACAAGAATGAAAGAGAAAGACTGTGGCTGATTGCCGGAGGCATTGTCTTCGGCTTCGGAATTCTGACGGTGGGCGCCGGGTTCTATTCCGCTTCGCTGGACACGCGCCTCTATCTCATGCTGGAAATCTGCGGCGCGTTTCTGGTGCTTGCCGGAATGACGCCCTTTGTCCGCAAATTTCAGGAAAGCCGGGATGAAAACCGGGACGATCATCAGGAAGAGGGCATCCGGGAGCGTGTCCGTAACAGGCTGGACAACTTCCGGCCGCATCCCAAATCTGTTGAGGCAGAGATTATCGGGATCACCAGGAATTTCCGGACAGCAGAGGGGGAGCGCGAACAGTTCCATGTGCTCTGCAGATACACCGACCCGGTGAATAAGAAGTCAGAGACATTTACCAGCCGGGCGCTGGATCGTTATCCGGGCAGTGAGATCATCGGAAAAAAAGTACGGGTGATTTTTCATTCCGCAAATCCGGAAGACTATACGGTAGATTTGAATACGATTGAATGAGGAGGAACTTGTCATGTTGAAGGACGCAAAAAAAACAAAAGATCAGATTGTAGCATGGATTCGGAAGTATTTCGAGGAGAACGGACCGGGCTGCGCCGCGGTCATCGGAATTTCCGGCGGTAAGGACTCCAGCGTTTGTGCGGCACTTTGCGCTGAGGCTCTGGGAAAAGAGAGAGTCATCGGAGTTCTGATGCCCAACGGCGTGCAGAGCGATATCAGCGATTCCAGACAGCTGGTGGAGAGTCTTGGCATTCCGCACGTGGAGATGAACATCGGAAAAGCCTTCGATGCCATGGCAGAGATGGTCGGAGATAATAAGGAACTGGCGGCGATCACGGGACAGCAGGGCATTTCCGCGGACACAAGGATCAATATGCCGCCGAGACTTCGCATGACGACACTCTATGCGGTGGGACAGATGCTTCCCCAGGGGGCGAGAGTCTGCAACACCTGCAATATGTCAGAGGATTACGTGGGCTACTCCACCAAGTACGGCGACGCAGCAGGAGATTTCAGCCCGCTGGCAGGCCTTCTGGTGGATGAGGTTCTTCAGGTCGGCGCGGAACTTGGGCTGCCGGAGAATCTGGTGAAAAAAGCGCCCTCCGACGGACTCTCCGGACAGACGGATGAGGACAAGCTGGGCTTCACCTATGACGCCCTTGGGGAGTACATCCGCACCGGAATCTGCGTAGATGAGGAGACAAAGAAGAAAATCGACCGTCTCCACAGACTGAATCTTCACAAGCTGAAACTGATTCCGAAATTCGAGCCGGAAGATGTTGAGCGGACACTGGAATTTCTGTGATTTGCAGTATATCTGTCGAGCTGATTAAGAACAGCTATACCGGCATTGATTCGAGAGGGGGAGTATCATGGCGGAGTTATTAAAAGAAAGAAGTGAGATCGCGGAAGAATTCAAATGGGATCTCACAAAGCTTTACGCGGACGACGGAGCGTGGGAGAAGGAGCTGGAGAATTTCGGGCAGCTCTTGGATCGCGCGGCATCCTATCAGGGAAAGCTGAAGGACGCAGAGAACATAAGGAGGTATCTGGACGCGGCAACGGAACTGGAGAGGATGCTCTCCAATCTTTTTGCCTATGCAAGCCTCAGAAAAAGCGAGGACACCAGAGAGGAGGCGGCGCAGAGCCTTTACGCCAGAATCTACTCCAGATATGTGCAGGCTGTGCAGGCCACGGCCTTCGCGGATCCGGAGATTCTGCTCCTCGACGAGGAGACCTTGAAGGCTGTGGCGGAGGATCCGCTTCTGGCTGATTATAAATATCCTATGACGAAGCTGATCCGTCAGAAGGCACACACACTGACGGCCTCGGAGGAGAAGCTGCTGGCGGGATTCGGAGAAGTTTTTGCGGCGCCCAGAGAGGCGGCTTCGAATCTTCAGAACGCGGACATGGTCTTTGCCTCCTGTAAGGACGGCGAGGGCAAGGACACAGAGGTGACGGGATCCAACTATATTCTTCTTCAGTCCTCCAAAGACCGTGTCCTTCGAAAAAACGCGTTCATGAGTTACTATGACGGCTACCGACATCACATCAATACCTTTGCGGCAACCTATGCGGGCTGCGTTAAGAAGGCGGCGGCCGAGGCGGCGGCGCGGCATTTCGCGTCCTCCCGTCAGATGTACACCTTCTACGAGGGAGTGCCCGAGCTGGTCTACGATAATCTCATCGCCTCCGTGCGGAAGTTCATGCCGGAGATGTACCGTTATGTGCGGCTTCGCAAGAAACTGCTGGGTGTCGATGAGCTCCATTACTACGATCTCTACGCTCCACTCTCCGACGGAGTGACGAAGACCTATACCTACCCGGAGGCGAAGCAGATGGTTCTGGATGCGGTTCGTCCTCTGGGTGAGGAGTACGGCAAAGTCGTGAGAAAAGGCTTTGAGGAGCGCTGGATTGATGTCTATCCCAACAAGGGAAAGCGGGGCGGCGCCTTCTCGGAGGGAACCTACGATTCCGTTCCCTATATTCTCTCGAACTTTGTGGGCACGCTGGACAGTGTCTCCACCCTCGCTCATGAGATGGGACACTCCATGCACACCTGGCATTCAAATCATGCCCAGCTGCCGCAGAACGCGGAGTACACTATTTTTGTGGCAGAAGTGGCATCCACCGTCAACGAGAATCTTCTCATCGAGCAGCTGCTGTCAGACTGTACAGATCCGAAGGAGAGGATGGCTCTTCTGAACCAGTACCTCGAGGGCTTCAAGGGAACCGTCTACCGGCAGACCATGTTTGCGGAGTTCGAAAAGGAAGCCCATGCCATGGCAGAGCGGGGCGAGGCTCTCTCGGCCGGTGCGCTGAACGCGTTGTACCGCAGGCTGATCGAGGAGTACTTCGGACCGGATCTGGTCATTGACGATGAAGTGGATATGGAGTGGGCGAGAATTCCACATTTCTACACTCCGTTTTATGTGTACAAATATGCGACCAGTTACTCGGCAGCCGTCGCCGTATCCGAGGCAGTTCTTGCGCAGGGTGAACCGGCGGTGAAGAAATACCTGGAGTTCCTGTCCCTGGGAGGCAGTCAGGATCCTTTGGAGGAACTGAAGCACGCCGGTGTGGATCTTGGTACATCCGCGCCCATCGACGCGGCGCTGGAGAAATTCGGTCGGGTACTCGATGAGGCGGAAGCCCTGGCAGATGAGATCTCCTCACAGGCGCCGGACGTCGACTGCTGACGCCTGATATGGCAGGTACATCCGCCCGCCAAAATCGGGAGCGTGGCTCCTGTAAGAGGGGGGCTTGCCGAAATCCCTTTTTTAGGCTATGATTAATTTTTGTTGTATAGGAAAGTATCGGTAACTGGTGATGCATAACTGCTGAAATGGAGTTTAACATTGAAAAACAATAAGACAAGTAAGGCACACGCAGTCGGTATCATAATCTTTCTGATTGCAGTCTGTGTGACCGGCGCGCTGTTGTTCATGGTCTGGATCAACGGAACAATCAACGGAGTCGGAAGGATTTCAAGCATAACAAAAAGAAGCAATGTAGCAGGAAACGGTGCGACAGAGAGCAAAGAGACGGGCAAGACGGAAACCACGGCGAATGCGGCTATGACAGCCGACGCGATTTCCTGGGATGACCTGGATGATATAGAGGTGATTCACGACGAGGATATTCTCAACATTCTTCTCATCGGCGAGGACCGACGGAAAGGTGAAGAGGGCAGAGCGAGATCCGACAGTATGATCCTCTGCAGTATCGACCTGAAGAATGCGAAGATCACACTTACCTCTCTGATGCGTGATATGTATGTGGACATTCCGGGATACGGAGCAGACAAACTGAACGCGTCCTACATGGAGGGAGGACACGAACTTCTCGATAATACCGTCACGAGAAACCTGGGAATCCAGATCGACGGCAATGTAATCGTCGACTTCAATGGCTTCCTGGAGGGACTTGCGACGGTGGGAAATATTCCGATCACCCTCAACAAAGAAGAGGCTGACTATCTGAATACCTACCCGGGTCTCGGATCGGAAGACGACGAGGCTCACGGAGAGGGCTGGTGTCTGGTGGAGGGAGAGAACAACCTCACTCCCGCGCAGGCGCTTGCCTATGCCAGAATCCGTTACATCGGAAATTCTGACTGGGAGAGAACCGAGAGACAGAGGGCAGTGGTTATGTCCGCCTTCCGTACTTTGCAGGGATCCGGCCCGTCAAAAATCATGAGCGTGGCAAAGAAACTGATTCCCTGTGTGAAGACAGACCTCTCAAGCACAGAGATGCTCAGTCTGGTGAAGACCATTGCGGTCAATAATATTACGGACCTTCAGAGCCAGAGAGTTCCGGTGGACAATTCCTATACGCCGGATACCACAGAGGGAGGAGCTGCCGTGCTCCGGTTCAACGCGCAGTGGAACAGCGCAGCCCTTCATCACTTTATCTACGGCACTGACTACGACGAGACCATGTACAGTGCTCCGGAAGCTCTGAATTCCACCGGCGAGAGCAGTGAGCTCAACGGAGGAGAGGGAATCAGCAGCACATCCGGCTACAATGCCTACGATGCGGGTAATACCGGCGGCACAGATTACACCGGTGGTACGGACTATTCCGGAACCGGAAATGCGGGCGGCACAGACTATACCGGCGGCACAGATTATACCGGCGGCACGGACTACTCCGGAGGTACGGACTATTCGGGCGGAGCAGATTCCGGCGGAACCGGATATTGATAATAGTTTTTTCGGCCGCAAAAATGTGTTAGTATAATTTCATATGTCAGATGTTCAAATCTCCGGAATGGCTCGATCTGCCATACCGGAGATTTGTTGTTTTTAAAGGGAGAAGGTTGTTATGGCGATCAACGCGCGGGGAAGTATGGTATTTGACCTGAAGACACTTCAGGAACAGAAGAAAAAAGCCGGGGACGGTCCGGTGGTCACTTATAGTCATTCGGAGAAGGGAATGGAGTGCGCGACGGCGGAGAATCCGATTCTTGTTCTGAAGGATGAGGAGGGAAAACTGCGGCATCATGTGGACGGACAGTTCATGAATCCCTCCAGGCGGACCGGTTTTGAGTATAAGCTGGACGGAACGCCGGCTTTTGCGGACATCCTCCTTCTGGATAAGCGGTTTGAGAAACTGTATCAGTGGCTGGCGGGCAACCAGGTGCATCTGCGTTTTTCCGGCGCACAGACTCCGGAGGGATTTGCAGTCTACAAGATCCGGGCGGTGAATTTTTCCGGAAAGGTACAGTCCAGTACGGACAGCTTTCTGCAGCTGGTGATCGGAAGACTTCTGGAGAGTCATCCGGAGGGGGAGTCAGATCCTGATCTGGAGGACGAGACAGAAGATGGAGAAGAAGGCGTAAGGCTCACGGATATCGGAGGTATGACGGACTTCCTGGAGTGCGCGGGAGCGACGCTTCCGGCGCCGGTTCTCAAGTGGGCGCAGCGCAATCTCACGCTGATTCGTCAGAATACCATCAGCCAGGATGAGAGAAGACATGCCCAGAGAGCACTCTCCATGATGCTGAATATCCAGTGGAAGAGTTCCTACTTCGAGTCCATTGATCCGGAGGCCGCCAGAAGGATTCTGGATGAGGAACTCTACGGCATGGAGAAGGTGAAGCAGAGAATCATCGAGACGATTATTCAGATCAACCGCACGCATACACTTCCGGCCTACGGAATCCTGCTGGCAGGTCCCGCAGGCGTGGGAAAATCGCAGATCGCCTATGCGGTGGCAAGGATTCTGAAACTGCCCTGGGCATCCCTCGACATGAGCACGATTCACGATCCGGAGGCAATCACCGGAAGCCCGAGGGTCTACGCCAACGCGAAACCGGGACTGATCATGGAGGCCTTTTCCCGCGCCGGAGCTTCCAACCTTGTTTTCATCATCAATGAGCTGGACAAGGCAGAGAGCTCGGACAACGGGGGAAATCCGGCGGATGCCCTGCTGACGCTTCTGGACAATCTGGGCTATACCGACAACTACATCGAGTGTCAAATCCCGACGGGGGGTGTCTATCCCATCGCCACAGCCAATGACAAGAGCCGGATCAGCGCGCCGCTGATGAGCCGTTTTGCCGTGATCGATATTCCGGATTACACGGCAGAAGAGAAGATGATCATCTTCTCCAGATTCGCGCTTCCGAGAACTCTGAAGAGAATGGGCATGCGTCCCGAGGAGTGTCAGGTTCCCGAGGAGGCAGTCCGCGCGGTTGTGGAGCTCTATGCCGGTCTTCCGGGATGCAGGGATCTGGAACAGGCCGCGGAGCACCTGGCCGCAAACGCTCTCTATCAGATCGAGACACAGAAGATTCAGGGCGTTACCTTCGGCGTCGAGGATGTAAAGCGGATCCTCGGAATGTGATTTTAGGACTATTCGATCTACTAGAAAATGATTATTGTTTTTGTGGACTCTGCCGAATTCGGCAGAGTCTTTTTTGATCTCGTTGACTTTAATGCATAAAACCGTTACACTTTAAAGCAATATAGCGTCGCGCTTTAAAGCGAGAAAATGCAGCGCGGCATAAAAACTTTAGGGGGACATCAGATTATGATCATCAAAGTATTACTTCTTGTTGTATTTTTCTCTGTTATGATCGGGATCGGTTTTTACTGCAGAAAGAATGCGACAGATGTCAATGGCTTCGTACTTGGAGGCCGAAGTGTGGGTCCGTGGCTCACGGCTTTTGCCTACGGTACATCCTATTTCTCGGCGGTTATTTTCGTCGGTTATGCCGGTCAGTTCGGCTGGAAGTACGGTATTGCTTCCACCTGGGTGGGCATCGGCAACACGATTCTCGGTTCCCTTCTGGCCTGGGTGGTACTGGGCAGAAGAACAAGAATCATGACCCAGCACCTGGACACGGCAACCATGCCGGAGTTCTTCGGAAGAAGATTCGGAAGCAACTCTCTGAAGATCGCGGCTTCCGTGATCACCTTTATATTCATGATTCCGTACACAGCGTCTCTGTATAACGGACTCTCCCGTCTGTTCGGAATGGCGTTCCATGTTGATTACTCGATTTGCGTAATCGCCATGGCGGTACTCACCGGTATCTATGTCATTGCCGGCGGATATATGGCGACAGCGATCAACGATTTCATTCAGGGTATCATCATGCTGGTGGGAATCGTGGCAGTTATCGCAGCAGTGCTGAACAGCCAGGGCGGCTTTATGGCAGCGCTGGGCGGTCTTGCGAAGATCGAGGATGCCTCGGTATCTTCTACACCCGGCGTTTTTGCGTCCTTCTTCGGACCGGATCCGCTGAACCTGTTCGGCGTGGTTATCCTCACATCTCTTGGAACCTGGGGACTTCCCCAGATGGTGCAGAAATTCTACGCGATCCGCAGTGAGAAGGCGATCAACAAAGGTACGGTTGTATCTACCTTCTTTGCTTTGATCGTAGCCGGCGGATGCTACTTCCTCGGCGGTTTCGGCCGTCTTTTCTCCGGAAGAGTGGACATCGTGGCAAACGGCTTTGACTCCATCATCCCGGCCATGCTTTCCGGACTTCCGGATCTGCTGATCGGAATCGTGGTCATTCTGGTGCTCTCCGCATCCATGTCCACACTTTCATCCCTGGTTCTCACTTCCAGTTCCACCATTACGCTGGATCTGCTTCGTGACAACCTGGACAAGAAGATGACAGAGAAGAAACAGGTTTCTGTTATGAGAGTGCTGATCGTGCTCTTCATCGGAATCTCCGTTGTGATCGCGCTCATTCAGTACAAGTCGAACGTAACCTTCATCGCTCAGCTCATGGGAATCTCCTGGGGTGCAATGGCAGGTGCCTTCCTGGCGCCGTTCCTCTACGGACTGTACTGGAAGAAAGCCACAGCCGCAGGCTGCTGGGCAAGCTTCCTCTTCTCCGTGATCGTTATGATCGCGAATATGGTAATCCGTCCGTCCTTCCCGGTACTTCTGCAGTCACCGATTAACGCAGGTGCCTTCTGTATGATTGCCGGTCTGGTGATTGTACCGGTGGTATCGCTGATCACAAGGGCGCCGGAGGCTGCTCATGTAGATCAGGCCTTCGCCGCATACAGAAAGAAAGTTCTGGTTTATCAGGACGAAGCGCTTTCGGATGATGAAGAAGATGCGGAGATCGCAGCTGCTGAAGCAAAAGCGGCCGCTTCTTCCGGAGCAGACTGCCAGCCGGCAGATTAAGCTGAATACATAACTGAGACTTTGTAAGAGACAGGGTGTACATAGATGTGCGCCCTGTCTCTTTTTTTCGGTCTCTTTTTTGGACATGCGCGGAGATTGCTTTTCCTGCTGTCGTTGGTGTATAATAAACTTCTGTATAATAATTTCAGCAGAACGCTGGTGGCGTTCTTAGCAAAGGAGAAAAATTATGGAAAAAGAAGAATTTTTAGCTGTTTACCGTCATTCCATGGCACATATCCTCGCAAAGGCTGTGATCGAACTCTTCGGTAAAGAGAAGGTACAGTATGCGATCGGACCGCAGATCGAAAACGGACTGTACTACGACTTTACACTTCCGAGAACTCTGACTGCAGACGATTATAAGATGATCGAGGACAAGATGAGGGAAGTGATCAAGAGACGCGAGGACTGGACCTGCAAAGAGGTTACCAAGGACGAGGCGCTTGAGCTCTTCAAGGATCAGAAGTTCAAGACAGAGCTGATTCAGGAGCTCCCGACGGACGAGAAGATCACCATCTATTACACAGGCGATGACTACGTAGATCTCTGCAGAGGACCTCACGTATCCAACTCTCAGGAACTGATGAATGTTGCTTTTGAAGTGCGTTCTATTTCCGGTGCATACTGGAGAGGTGATGAGACCAAGGATCAGCTTCAGAGAATCTATGTGACAGCTTTCGCAGATAAGAACCAGCTCAAGGAGTTCAAGAAATTCCTCCGTGAGGCCGCAGAGCGCGATCACAAGAAGCTGGGACCGCAGCAGGAACTCTTCATGTTTGACGAGACTGCACCGGGTATGCCTTATTGGCTCCCCCGCGGATGGAAGCTCTTCAATTCTCTGCTTTCCTTCTGGAGAGGCATTCACGAGGAACACGGATATCAGGAGATCTCCGGACCGATTCTCTCCAACTCCAAACTGTGGCAGACATCCGGACACTGGGGACATTACAAAGACAATATGTTCATCATTCCGGGTGAGAAGGAAGACGAGAGCGATTACTATGCAGCAAAACCTATGAACTGCCCGAACGCGATTCTGGTATACAAGAGCAGACTTCGTTCTTACCGTGATCTTCCTTTCCGTGTGGCTCAGGTAGACAACATCCACAGAAAAGAGAAGTCCGGTGAGCTCAACGGACTCTTCCGCGTGCAGATGTTCCGTCAGGATGACGCGCATATCCTTGTGACAGAGGATCAGATCGCTGACGAGATCAAGGATATCATGAGTATCGCCACTCAGATCTACGGAACCTTCGGCCTCTCCTACGGTGCCGAGCTTTCCACAAGACCGGATGATTTCATGGGCGATATCGAGGTATGGAACAAGGCAGAGGCAGAGCTCAAGGCAATCCTCAACGATGTATACGGCGAGGGCAACTACGAGGTCAATGAGGGAGACGGTGCATTCTACGGACCGAAGATCGACCTCAAGATGAAAGACGCCCTTGGAAGAGAGTGGCAGATGGGTACCATCCAGCTCGACTTCCAGCTTCCGCTGAACTTTGACATGAAGTATGCGGCACAGGACGGAACCGTGAAACAGCCGGTAATGATCCACAGAGCAATCTTCGGATCCCTGGAGCGTTTCATCGGAATCCTCATCGAGAACTACAAAGCTTCCTTCCCGTTCTGGCTCAGCCCTTACCAGGTAGGCGTAGTTCCGATCCGTACAGAGCACAACGAGTATGCAAAGAAAGTTGTAGACGCTCTGAAGGCAGCGGGCATCCGTGTGGAAGTGGACTATGCTGACAAGAACATGAATGAGAAGATCAAGGCCTTCAAGACCTACCATGATCCGTACATCATCGTTGTCGGTGACAAGGAAGCTTCCGAGGGAACGGTATCCATTACTGTTCGCGGACAGAAGCAGCAGCTTCACGATGTCAGCCTTGAGAAACTCGTGGAAATGTGCGAGACCATGAACAGAGAGCACTCCAAGGAGCTGCTCACAACAGCTGACTGATCATTCGTGATTATGAGAATCACACGGGAGGCAGGCACCTGAAAAATCGGGCGCCTGTCTCTCTTAACGCGTAGAAATACCCCCGGGATTTTCTGCTCGAGCGCCTATCGTTCGCGGTGCTCACTGGGAGGAATGAGGGGCTGGGGGAGCTGAAGCGCCTTGGCGCTTTTTAAAAAGAAAGGATGTCACTTACGCAACAGTGCGAAGAGAAACAGAACAGCATTTGTAAAAAAGAAAGGGAAAATCATGCAGTTTACAAATCATAAGATAGAGAGAAATGATCCGTGCTGGTGTGGAAGCGGCAGGAAATACAAACAGTGCCATATGCACTTCGATGAGAAAATCAAACAGTTTGAGCGCAAGGGCTTTATTGTTCCTTCTCACAAGATCATCAAGACGCCGGAGCAGATTCAGGGAATCCGCGAGAGTGCGAAGATTAATATCGCGGTTCTCGATGAGGTGGCCGACAAGATTCACATCGGTATGAGCACGGAGGAGATTGACAGGATTGTCTACGACACCACCACAAAAATGGGAGGAATCCCGGCGCCGCTCAACTACGAGGGCTTTCCCAAGAGCGTCTGCACTTCCATCAACAGTGTAGTCTGCCACGGAATTCCGGATGAGAATGAGATCCTCAAAGACGGCGATATCATCAATGTGGATGTGTCTACGATTAAGGACGGATACTTCTCGGATTCCTCCCGTATGTTCTGCATGGGAAATGTGGATCCGGAATGGAAAAAACTCGTGGATGTCACAAAGGAATGTGTGGAGATCGGTATCGAGAATGTAAAGCCCTGGACAACGCTGGGAGATATGGGCGCAAAGGTACATCAGCACGCCCTTGATCACGGCTATTCCGTTGTTCGGGAGATCGGCGGTCACGGCTGCGGTCTGGAATTCCACGAGGATCCCTTTGTCAGCTATGTCAGCGTGCCGGGAACAGAGATGCTCATGGTTCCGGGTATGTGCTTTACGATTGAGCCCATGGTCAATATGGGTACGAACCGCATCTATGAGGATGAGGACAACGGCTGGACGATCTATACCATGGACGATGCTCCCTCTGCCCAGTGGGAGGTACAGGTGGTTGTCACCGAGGACGGTTGCGAGGTAATCACCTACTGATCCGGAACACAGAACAGGAAGGACAAGACGAGTGAATACAGATAGAAAAAAAACATCTGCCGACAATTCCGGCTGGTTTCTTCGCGGCCTCCGGAACGGAATACCGATCTGTCTCGGCTATTTCGCGGTATCCTTTGCTTTGGGAATTGCGGCGAAAAACGCCGGTATGAATGCCCTGCAGTCCGGGGTGATGTCGGCCACCATGGTGGCCTCCGCCGGTCAGTTCTCCGCCATCAGCCTGATCGGAGGAGGCGCGGGGGTTTTGGAGATGATCACCACCGCGTTGATTGTAAATCTGCGTTATTTCCTTATGAGCTGTTCCCTTACGCAGAAGCTGAAACCGGGAACTTCCCCGATTCACAGATTTCTGGTTGCCTACGGAGTGACGGACGAGATCTTTGGCCTGTCCTCCACGGTGGAGGGATATCTGAATCCCTTCTACACCTACGGAATCACGGTGATTTCCGTCTCCGGCTGGGTGGCTGGTACAGTGCTCGGCGTGGTTGTGGGCAGTATCCTTCCGGTCTGGGCGACGAACGCCCTTGGAGTGGCCATGTACGGCATGTTCCTTGCCATCATCATTCCGCCAGCCAGGAAGAATGCCTTTATCGGAGTACTGGTGGCTCTGTCCATGGCGGCCAGCTGGATTTTTACAGAGGCTCCGGTGCTGAAGAGTATTTCCTCCGGCTTCCGTGTGATCATTCTGACTGTACTTCTGGCGGGAGCCGCGGCTGTGATCCGGCCGATCGCGGATGCAGAGGAAATCGAGGAAGATGAGGATGATTCGGCTCTTATGGAATTTGAACAGAGGGGAGTGAAGGGACAATGACCGGAAACGTATATGTATCCATGCTGATTATCGCGCTGACGATCTACGCGATCCGTCTGATGCCCTTTCTCTTTATCAGAAAGCCCATTCGGAATCGTTACTTCCGCTCCTTCCTGTACTATGTGCCCTATGTGACACTGGCGGTCATGACCTTTCCGGCTATTCTTACGGCGACGGATCAGATCTGGGCCGGTGTTGCGGCGTTGATTGCGGGACTTATTGTCGCCTGGTTCTGGGGAGACCTCTTCGCTGTGGCCATTACCTGCTGCGCGGCGGTTTTCATCTGTGGAATCATTCTTTAAAAAACAGGGCAAATCTGTTGAATCGAAAAAAAGAGGCTTTGAGAGTTGAATGCTCCCAATGCCTCTTTTTTTCGATTCATGCGCGCTGCGCTATGCCATGCCTTTTTATCGGTCCAGCAGTTCATCCAGCGTATTTCCGTAGGGCGGAAGGAACTCGCGGACGAAGTCATCCACCTCCGGATAAAGCGCCGTGAGTTCGTCGATGGCGGCCCGGATGGTCTTTTTGGCAGTCCGGAATTCCTGATTGCCGGCGTTCTCTTCTTCGATGCATTTGATTAGCGCCGAGATCTTGTCGGCTGCTTTTACCAGTTTTCGAAGGTATTTCTCGTTCTCGATCTCTTCATCCGTCATGCCGTCGTAAGCTTCATCGGCAAAAAAGATTTTATGGTAAGTCGGGCGGAGATCAGCCGGAAGCTTCTCCAGCAGATGCATGCCGGCCCGCTTTTCAACATCTTTGTAGGCAGTGCGGATCTGCCGGTTGTAGTATTTGACCGGCGTCGGGAGATCGCCGGTGATGATCTCCGAGGCGTCGTGATAGAGCCCGATGAGAGCTGCTCTCTCACAGTCCAGGTGCTTCCCGTGGCGCACGTTGCCGATGGTGCAGAGGGCGTGGGAGATCATGGAGACCTCCATGCTGTGTTCACTCAGGGTCTCTGTCCGGACGTTTCGCATCAGAGCCCAGCGCTCGATATATTTCATTCTTGATATGGTCGCGAAAAAATTCTCACTCATCTGTAATCTCTCTTTCCTTAGGAACTGTGATATCAGTATACCGCAGATGGACGGAAGATGACAGTAAAGAACTGTATACCGCTATTTATCACACAATCCGGATTCGATTATCCGTTGCAGAAGGGAAGCGGATATATTAGACTGAAACCGGAGGGTATAAAAAATGAGATTTGATAAGAACCTGTTAAAGAAACGATGGGTGTCATATACCGTAGCACTCTGTATTGCGGTCATTCTGTATCTGACACTTTCCAATATCAATATTTTTTTCACGGGGATTTCCGCGTTTCTGGATTTCATCTATCCGGTGTTCCTGGGACTGATCATTGCCTATATCATGGATCCTCTGGTCATGCTCTATCAGAAAAACGTTTTTCAACGTGTGAGTAAGAATACGATCCGACGGAATCTCTCTGTGGTTGCGGCAGTAATCACGGTGCTTGCCGGCATCATTTTCCTGATGGTTGCCCTGATCCCGCAGATCGTGAACAGCATCTCGACCTTTGTGGGCAATATCGAGACTTACGCCAAGAGTCTGCAGAAACTGCTCAAGGATCTGGAGAATCTGAGCAGCAGCTGGAAGTTTGATCTCTCCAGCGTGATCAGTCAGAGCGAGGACATGGTGGAGAAGCTTCTGGCAGATATGCCGAAAAACCTGAACGCGATTCTCGACACCACGGTTTCTTTCGGAAAGAGCATAGCCAGCTGGGTGATCGGCGCCATTTTCGCGATCTATTTTCTGATCGATAAGGATCGTTTAAAAAATGCGGGAAGTACGCTTCTGCGTTCCTTCGTTCTTGACCGGACGTACAGGAACTACGTGGTTTTCTGGGAGCGGTCGAACCAGATTCTGATCCGCTACATTGTGTACGATGTACTCGACGGTCTGATCATCGGGGTGACCAACTGGTTCTTCATGGCAGTGGCGGATATGCCCTACGGCCTGCTGATCTCCGTGGTCGTAGGAGTGACCAACCTGGCGCCGACCTTCGGTCCCATTGTGGGTGGTGCCATCGGTGCGTTTATTCTCGTGCTGATCAATCCGTGGTATGCCCTCACCTTTCTGATCTTCACCATCGTCCTTCAGACGGTGGACGGCTATATCCTCAAGCCGAAGCTCTTCGCGTCTACGCTGGGAGTATCCGGCGTGTGGATCCTGATCTGTATCGTGGTTGGCGGCCGCATGTTCGGCGTGGGCGGCATCCTTCTGGCAATTCCTTTCGCCGCAATTATGGATTACATCTACAAAGAGTCCATACTCGTGAGTCTGGCGGAGAGAAAGGCCCGCCGCGAGGAATGGTACAGCGCTGAAAATGAGAAGAAGGAAGAGAAAACTGATCAGATTGACGGAGCGGAAGATGCCTCAGAGGAAGAGGATACAGACGTGGAAGAAGCGGATGTGGATGATGTCGAAGCAGAGGACGCTGAGACGGAAGAAGCCGGGGATCCGGAGTGAAGCGGTGAAGGCTTCCTGACTATAGTTGGATGAGGCTTTATAAGCAGATAGCGGGAAAGGCTGTTTAATCTGTATTTTCCGAAAAAAGAGCGTGTCGCGGTGATGATAAGCGACACGCTTTTTTTTCGATTATTTTTTCTGAAGTTCCAGGAATCTGGACATGGCGACGAAGGTCTCGTCACTGATATCATGTTCTACCTTGCAGGCATCTTCGCGGGCGATTTCAATGTCCACACCGATGGTGGTGAAGAACTCCGTGAGCATCTTGTGGCGGCGGTAAATCCGGTCGGCAATTTCCATTCCCTGATCCGTCAGGGTGATAAAGCCGGAGCGGTCCATGGTGATGTAACCGTTCTCGCGCAAGCGCTTGGTCGCGTAGCTGACACTGGGTTTGGTGACGCCCAGGTGTTCCGCGATGTCGATGGAACGAATATATCCGTGAATTTCCTTCATCATGAGCATTGCTTCAAGATAGTCTTCTGCTGATTTCTGAATAGTCAAAGCATACACCTGCCTTTTCATCATTTTTCATTGTCTCATAGGAAATTGCTTCGCATTCCCTATGAGACAAAACGCTCTGCGGGATGCGCAGCTCGCAGATAGGAAGATCGCTTCGCGATTCTGCTCGCGCGCCTTTCGTCCTGCTGCGTTCCCCTCAGGATTGAGGGGATGGGGGAGTCGAAGTCCGCTTGCGGACTTTGTTCCTGAAAAAGAGCGTAGCACAGATGCCTGCCGTTTACAACAAAACCTGCCTAACTTTTTAATATTTGTTAGGAGTCACAAATTTCGTTTAAAATATCGTATAAAATTTGAATTGCAAAAAATAAAAAAGCGTGCGCTCTAATTGTGAAATCGAGAATCTCAGGAGCTGTGCTCAGGTAAGGAAACAATTCTCTGTGACACTGTACATGCCCCGTGGCGTGCAGCGGATCTCCGGGATGACCGGCAGCGCCATGAAGGAGAGGGTGATGAAGGGATCGAAGCCCTCCGGCACACCCATCTTGTGCGCGTGGCGGATCATCTTCTTGAGCTTCCGGTTCACATAGGAGTAGCTCTTGTCGGAGATCAGTCCCATGATGGGAAGTTCCAGCGTGTCGTAGACTTCCCCGTTTTCAATGATGGTGTAGCCGCCTCTGGCGCGCTCGAGCTCCCGCACAGCCAGAAGGATATCCCGGTCGTTGTCGCCGATGACAATGATGTTGTGGCTGTCGTGAGAGACGGAGGAGGCGATGGCGCCGCCTTTCAGGCCGAAGTTCAGAACCGCGCCGACGCCGGTCTTTCCCGAGGCTTTGTGTCGCTCAAAGACGGCGATCTTGTCCAGCTTTCCGTCCGGCTCAAAGAATTCGCCTCCGGGGAGAACCATGTCTTTGCGCTCCGTGAGGATCTGGCCCGGGATCATTCCGATGACCGGAACCGGCTCTTTGGTGCGTCTGATTTTCAGATCTTCCGGATCGATGTTGCCCAGATGAATGGTATCCATCAGATGAGCAGGGCAGGGAGCCTGACGGATCTTCTGATTTTCATCCACCAGCTGTCCCTTATAGAAGACCATCTGGGCGTTGAAGTCCTTGAGGGAATCCCAGACCACCAGATCCGCGTCGTAGCCCGGAGCCACGGCGCCGGTTCTCCGAAGGCCGTAGCAGCGTGCCGGCTGGATGGTGGCCATCTTGATGGCGGCGATGGGGCTGATGCCCATGCTGACAGCTTTCCGGACATTGTGGTCTATATCGCCCTCCCGGGTGATGTCCTCGATATGCTTGTCGTCGGTACAGAAACAGAAGCCCTCGGTATTGGTGTTGTTTTCCACGATGCCCTTGACGATCATCTCCAGATTTCTGGCGGCGCTGCCCTCCCGGATGTGGCAGGTCATGCCGATGGCTCTCTCCTTCATCACATACTCATAGGTTGTGCCCTCGTGATCCGTGGTGACGCCGGCCATCACGTAGGCGGCCAGTTCTTCTTCCGTCAGATTCGGGGCGTGGCCGTCCTTCACCTTGCCGTCGAAGAGTTCCAGTTTCTCGTTCATATAGGGGTCTCCGTTGATGACCGACATGCAGTCCATGACTTCACCAAGTCCGAGAACCCTGTGATTGGACAGATATTTTTTCATCTCAATGGCGGTCAGACGGTAGCCGTTGTCGTCAATGGGGGTGGCCGGAACACAGGATGCGATCATGACATATACGTGGGCGGGCAGCGACTCGGTCTGGGAGAGCAGATAGTCGATGCCGTCCGGGCCCGCCACATTTGCCACCTCGTGTGGATCCACGATGAAGGTGGTGGTGCCGTGCGACTCGGCCTTGGAGATCAGAACCTGCGGATTGACCAGGGTGGACTCCAGATGAAGGTGGGCGTCGATAAAGCCGGAGGTGACATACTGTCCCTGCAGATCAATCTCCTCTTTGCCCTGATAGTCGCCGATTCCCACAATCATTCCCCTGGTAATGGCGATATTTCCCTCTTCCACCCGGTCCGTGAAGACATTTACGATCTTTGCGTTCCGGAGGACGAGATCAGCGGGGACGAGCTTTCTGGCTGCCCTTGAGCAGGCGAGATATTTATTCAGCTCCATGCAAACACCTCCTGAAGATTATTTTTTACATACGGTTGTATGATATTTGATCATATAAAGGTATATATAAAACAATTGTAACATATATATGAAAAACCATGGTCTCCGGCTGCCGGGAAAGATTAACGAAATTATCTGTGTAAAAATGTGCACAACGTGAGTAATATCTTCTGTTCTGACAAGGACACAAGGAACGTCTTCGTGAAAAAATAAAGGGGAAAGGCGGATGGACAGAAAAAAATGCGCAAATATCACAGAGACAAGGTTAAGTTTGTGATTGCGCGTGCGGACGTGTATAATATGCGTATATTTGCTGTTTTTTGAAAACAGCAGGAAAATGCATAAAATGAGGGAAATAGGAGAGAATTTTATGAACGAAAAAAAGAAAGGCAGTAATTTTTCCGGCCAGCTTGGCTTCGTGCTTGCGGCAGCCGGAAGCGCGGTAGGCGTGGGTAATCTGTGGAGATTCCCCTATCTGGCCGCAAAGGACGGAGGCGGACTGTTCCTGATCATCTATCTGATCCTGGTACTCACCTTCGGCTTCACACTTCTGACCTCCGATATCGCCATCGGAAGAAAGACAAAGAAGAGCGCGATATACGCATATACGGAGATGAACAAAAAGTTCAAATTCCTGGGAATTCTGACCTTCTTCGTGCCGGTTCTGATCATGACCTACTACGCGGTCATCGGCGGATGGATCACCCGTTACGCGGTTGTTTATTTCACCGGAGAGGCAAAAGCGGCCGCGGCCGATGACTTCTTTGTAAGCTTCATCACTTCGCCGGTGGCGCCGGTGATTTACGGCCTGCTCTTTATGTTTGTTACTACCGTGATCATCTATAAAGGTGTAGAGGGCGGTATTGAGAGAATCTCGAGATGGCTGATGCCGGTTCTTCTGGTTATGATCGTGGTCATCGCGGTGTTCTCTCTGACCATCACACACAAGGATGCGGACGGAACGGTTCGCACCGGTCTTCAGGGACTTCTGGTATATCTCAAGCCCGATCTGACGGGACTGACACCGGGACGTTTCCTGCAGATTCTCCTGGATGCCATGAGCCAGATTTTCTTCTCGCTCTCCGTATCCATGGGTATCATGATCACCTATGGTTCCTACGTAAAACCGGACGTAAACCTTGGCAAGTCCATCAATCAGATCGAGATCTTCGACACCCTGGTGGCTTTCCTGGCCGGTATGATGATCATTCCTGCAGTCTTTGCATTTACCGGAACAGAAGGTATGAGTGCGGGTCCCAGCCTGATGTTTGTCTCCCTGCCGAAGGTATTCCAGGCCATGGGAACACCGGGAATCTTCGTGGGAGCAGTATTTTTCCTGATGGCAATCTTCGCTACACTGACCAGTTGTATCTCCGTTCTGGAGGCCATTGTCGCGAATATCATGGCCATCTTCCATGCGGACAGAAAGAAAGTCACTCTGATCATGGGAGCGGTTTACCTCATCGCGACAGCAGTGATCGCCCTGGGCTACAGCATCTTCTACGTGGAGGTAAAACTTCCCAACGGCTCCACGGGTCAGCTGCTTGATATCATGGACTACATCAGCAACAGCTTTATGATGCCCTTCATCTCCATGATCTCCACGATCCTGATCGGTTGGATTGTGGGACCGAAGTGGATCATCGACGAGGTGGAGTCCACCGGAGATAAATTCCGCAGAAAATATGTGTACATTGTCATGATCAAGTACGTGGCACCGATTATGATGTTCATCCTCTTCCTGCAGTCAACAGGAATCCTGGGAATGTTCATCAAGTAAACAGAGCAGCATCGTTATGTGCCCCCCTGCCCGGTCATCCGGCAAGGGTGTTCATACGGACAACAGACGAGATAAAAAGAGAGGACGAAACATTTGCCTTTGACAGGTGTTTTGCCCTCTCTTTTTCTTTTGCGGTCGGGATGAACCGAAAAATGAATTGTATTCATTTTTGATACTGTGAAATTCTTTTCTTCTAAACACGGGAGAGATATAATAATACTGCGGCGCGCAAAAGCGTTGAACTTTATAGCGTTACGCTTTAACGCGTAAAATTATTAGGGATATTTATATGGAGAGGGTAACTGAAAATGGAAAAGAGAGAGAGTCTTGGATCACGTCTTGGATTCATTCTGCTGTCGGCCGGATGTGCGGTTGGTCTGGGAAATGTATGGAGATTTCCCTACGTCACCGGTCAGTACGGCGGTGGATTTTTTGTGTTGATCTACGCGTTGTTTTTGATTGCGCTGGGTATCCCGGTGCTCTGCATGGAGTATTCCGTCGGCCGTGCCAGCCGGCTGAGTATCAAGCCGGCCTTTGAAAAGCTGGAAAAGAAAGGTAGCAAGTGGCATCTGTGGGGCTACGTCGCCATGGCGGGCAACTATGTGCTGCTGTTCTTCTATTCTGTAGTATCCGGTTGGATTTTGTATTACTTCTATCTCATGGCAACCGGCGCTCTTGACGGCGCTTCCACGGATGAGATCCAGAAGGCTTTTGAACATATGATGGCATCCCCGCAGATCCTGATTACCTGCATGCTGATTGTCGTTGCGATCACAGCGGTTGTCTGCAGTATCGGTCTTCAGAGGAGCGTTGAGTCCATCACGAAATTTATGATGATCGCACTGATTCTGATCATGATCGTCCTGGGTATCCGGAGCCTCACGCTTCCGGGCGCAAAAGAGGGCTTTGCCTTCTATCTGAAACCCAATGCGGCCAATATGAAGAAGGCCGGTATCGGAAATGTGGTTTACGCGGCTTTGAATCAGAGTTTCTTCACGCTGAGTATCGGTATGGGCGGCATGGAGATCTACGGAAGCTACATCGACAAGAAGAAATCCCTGGTGGGAGAGGCTGCCATCGTAACAGCGCTGGATACCTTTGTGGCCATCACTTCCGGTCTGATCATTTTCCCGGCCTGCTTTGCCTACGGAATCTCACCGGATGCGGGTCCGAGTCTTATCTTCCTGACACTTCCCCGCGTATTCGTGTCCATGCCGGGAGGAAGAATCTGGGGATCCCTGTTCTTCCTGTTCCTTTTCTTCGCGGCACTGTCCACGATGATCGGAGTCTTTGAGAACGACCAGTCCTTCCTGATCGATCTGAAACACATGAAGAGAAAAACAGCCGGCGTCATCAACGGAGTGATCATCGCACTGATGTCCGTTCCCTGCGCCCTTGGCTTTAACGTATGGAGCAGTTTCCAGCCCCTTCGCAAGGGCAACTGTGTCATGGATCTGGAGGACTTCTTCGTCAGCAACATCTGTCTGCCGGTGGGATCCCTGATCTTCTGTCTCTTCTGTACCTGGAAGTTTGGCTGGGGCTTTGACCGCTTCCTGGAGGAGGCGAATACCGGCGACGGCCTGAAGGTATCGCCGAAACTGAAGTTCTACTTCAAGTACATCCTGCCGGCTATCATCGCCTTCCTGGTGGTGTATGGATTGGTTACATATTTCATCTGACAGGTAAGGTTTCGGGGGCTCCCGAAGCAGAAAAAATATAGATGTGTTAACAGGGAGACCGTTCGCGGTCTCCCTGTTTAGTTGAATCTATTGTGCATTTCTGCTAATATGATAATCATATTCAGGAAAAAACTGAGAAGAAAAATGAAAACAGAAACACAGTTGTGTTGCGGAAAATGTGAGGAATGTTGACAGAGACAGAAACAGGAAAATATAAGGATTATATCGGTGTTTTTGATTCAGGCGTCGGCGGACTCAGCGTTCTGAAGGAGCTTGTGAAGGAGCTGCCGGAGGAGGACTTTCTCTACTTCGGAGACTCGGCAAACGCGCCCTACGGGGAAAAAGAAATCGGAACGATACGGGAACTGTCTATGAAGATCGCAGACCGCATGGTTGCCGACGGAGTAAAAACCATTGTGATTGCCTGCAACACGGCCACAAGTGCAGCCGTCAAAGAAATCCGGGCGAAGTATCAGGAGCGCATGCCGATCATTGGAATTGAGCCGGCTCTCAAACCGGCCGCCAGGTGGAAGCGGCACGGACGGATTCTGGTCATGGCCACGCCGGCGACCCTCAAGCTGGAGAAATACGAGGACCTCTCCCACCGGCTGGAGGGGGAGGCGGAGTTCATTCCCGTCATGTGCACGGGACTGGCCTCCAGAGTGGAGAAGGGAAACCTGGAAGAAGAAGATCTTCATGAGCTGCTCGAAGAACTCCTTGGACCCTATCGGGGAAAGGTCGACGGCATCGTTCTGGGCTGTACCCACTATCCCTTTGTGAAGAGGCAGATCCGCTCCGTGATGGGAGACATTCCCATGTTTGACGGCGGCGAGGGAACCGCCCATGAACTTCACCGGCAGCTTGAGAAGCATGGCCTTTTGAAAAAAAAAGAAAGCGGAGATCCCGGGAACCGGAAAAAGGGAGAAGTGGTTCTCCTGTCCAGCATTCCCGGTGCTGAGAGTGAAGAACTCTACCGGGAGATGTTCCGGATGGAAATCTGAATGAAGGGATGCGCAGCTCGCAGATGGGAAGAGTGCTTCGCGATTCTGCTCGCGCGTCAAAGTCCTGCTGCGCTCCCCTGGAGGATTGAGGGGATGGGGGAGTCGAAGTCCGCTTGAGGGCTTCGGTTGAAAAGTTGCACAACATATGAGGATTCACAGGATCCGGGAGGTGCTATGGGAAATATCATGGATTACCTGGACTGGCGGGGAGATCTCACCTACTCCGTCGATCCCTTCAATGAAGTGGATAACCTGATCATGTCGACACTGGCCTATGTGGATTTTGAGGGAATCATGACGGAACCCGGGCAGCAACTTTGCTACGGCATCCGCCATCTGAATGAGGAGTACTGGAAACATCATACCCATGAAGAGGTGGCGGCGAGAAAAACCTTCTACCGGGACGCCCCGTTCCTCATGGAAAAGATGGCCGCCTGTCGCCGGTACCGCAGACTCCGTGTCGAGCGGTATGTGAACTATGTCGATCCCGCCCACAGTGAACAGATGGCAGCCATTACCATCTATCCGGGGAACGGAAGCACCTACGTGGCCTTCCGAGGTACGGATGATACACTGATCGGATGGAAAGAAGATTTCAGCTTCAGTTACATGGAGGCCACCGAGGGGCAGCTGGACGCCGTCAATTATCTGAACAGCGTTCAGGAGGGCAAATGCGGAAGGCTGATCGTGGGCGGACACTCCAAGGGTGGCAATTTTGCCATCTATGCCTCGGCCTTTTGCAACCAGGAGATCCGGGACCGGATTGAAACCATCTATTCCAATGACGGACCGGGACTGGGGAGCGTCGTGGACGGTGTGGACGGCTACCGACAGATCGCCGGACGGATCCGGAAGTACACGCCCGCCTATTCCATCGTCGGAGTGCTGCTGGCCGGAGAAGTGGTTCCGAAGCTGATCAGCAGTGATCAGGACGGCATCATGCAGCACGATGAATTCACCTGGCAGGTCATGAGCAATCACTTCGTAGAGGTGCCGAAAAGAGAGACGGCCAGCGAACTTTTTGAGAAAATCGTGAACGCCTGGATCAGCTCGGAAAGTCCGGAAGAGAGAAAGCTTTTCGTGGAGACAATCTTTGATCTTCTGGCGGCAACCGGGGCGCAGACCCTGGGGGATCTGGGAAAGAGCAGGAGTCAGACCGTCTCCATGATCGTCTCGGCGCTGAAGCGTATGCCGCCGGAAACAAGAGATCCGTTTTTGCAGATCATCAAGGATCTGGGAAGCTGCGGAACGGATATTCTGAAGACCCACTTCCAGACAGAGACCGGAAGGCTCCTGGACAAGGTGCGGGCATTACCGAAAAGAAATACAGAGCAAGTAAAGAAGGAGACACAAGCATGAAAAACGAAGTAGTATACAAACAGCTGACAGAGAAAATTCTTCCATTCTGGAACGCCATGCGCGACGATGAGAACGGAGGCTTTTACGGATATATGAGCGAGGATCTGCACATCGACGACCACGCGGACAAGGGCTGCATTCTCAACAGCAGAATCCTCTGGTTCTATTCCACCGCCTATTTGTATCTGAAGGATGAAAAACTTCTGGATTACGCGAAACATGCCTTTGAATTTTTGAAGACCTATTGTTTCGATCCGGAGTGCGGCGGCATCTTCTGGTCGGTGAGATACAACGGCAAGCCGGCGGACACCACGAAGCACACCTACAATCAGGCCTTCGCCATCTATGCCCTCTCCGCATACTATGAGGCAACCGGAAGCATCGAGGCCATCGCCATAGCGGAGATCATCTACGAGAAGATCGAAGACACCATGCGCGACACAAAGGGATACCTGGAAGCCTTCACCAGAGACTTCCGTCCGGCGGACAACGACAAACTCTCCGAGAATGGCGTAATGGCAGAGCGAACCATGAATACGCTGCTCCATATTATCGAGGCCTACAGCGCGCTCGTACATGCCCTGCGGAAAAAAGCCGCAGACCCGGTCAGGGGAGACGTTCGGGACGAGTTGTTCTTGAATGTGGTAGAGAACAAACTTGCCGCAGCCCTGGAGCTGATGAGAGACAAGTTTTACAATAGCAATAGACACAGACTGGATGTGTTCTTCGACAAAGAGTATGAGAGTCTTATCGATTTGACATCCTACGGACACGACATAGAGGCGTCTTGGTTGATGGAGTGGGCGGCAGGAATCCTCGACGATGAAGAGATAACAGAAAGCCTCCATCCCATCAGCAGCGATCTGGTGGAGAAAGTATACCGGGAAGCCTTCGACGGACATTCCATTGTCAATGAGTGCGAGGATGGAGAGGTCAACACTGACAGAATCTGGTGGGTCGAGGCTGAGTCAGTTCTTGGCTTCCTGAGAGCCTTTGAGCGGGAGGGAAAAGAAGAATACCGGAAGGCCGCGCATGAAATCCTTGCGTTCATACTGGACAAACAGGTGGACAAAAGAGAAGGCTCCGAGTGGTTCGAGATGCTCAAAGAAGACGGAACACCCTGCCACAAACCCATGGTGCGCGAGTGGAAATGCCCGTACCACAACGGAAGAATGTGTCTGGAGATCCTCAAGAGCGGAATCGAAATCGGGTGATACTGTCTCTGCCATTACGGAATAAAGCCTGCAAGTGTACTTCGACGTACTCAAACATTAATTCCTGAGTGGAGCGTTCTGGTAAAGGGATTGCGGGACAATTTTCTATATCACAAAAAAGACTCCCTGCAGGTGCCGATGTGGATAACGGTACTTGCAGGGAGTCTTTACAATACATAGAAACGCATAGTATTTCCTGTAAAAAAGTGACTTGTGATATGTTGCTCGCGGAAGTGGGCAGAGTCATGCTAAGCGAACACTTGGAAGCGTAGGACGAAGCGCGAGCATAGTGCATCTGCTGTAGGTATGAGAGCACAACGTGCTCGATTTTGCCGGAAGCAGATGCAAATAGGCGGCGGAGCGCTGAGGACGAGAGCGACGTGTTCGCGTGTATGCTCTGTCCACGACGCGTCCTCCTCATTCTGTCCTCCGCAATCTTTAATGGCGCAGCTCCCCTCCGCCGATATTACTTATGTTCCCGTGCAAATTTCGCAGCCGTCTTCAGCGCGATCTCCATCATCTCATGGAACGAAGTGCGGATCTCCTCAGCGGTGAGGTGCTCCGGTTTGAAGAGATGATCAGAAATGGTGAAGAGACCCAGGGCTTTCTTGTGGGCATACATCGCCATCGTGTAGAGACCTGCTGTTTCCATCTCAACAGCCAGAAGACCTGCGTCTTTTTCTTTCTGAGCCACATCCGGATCCGGATAGTAGAAGAAATCGGAGGAGTAGACACTTCCCACAGAAGTCCGGACATTCATCTCGTCGGCGATATTGACAGCGTCGCGAAGCAGACCCCAGTCAGCAGTAGGGGCGATGCTTCCCGGAAGACCGAAGCGGGACGGATAGGCAGAATTCGTAGAAGCACTCATGGCAACGACCACGTCACGCACATTAACATCATCGCCTACGCCGCCGGCAGAGCCGATGCGGATGATGGCTTCCACGTCAAAGAAAGAGAAGAGCTCCTTGGCATAGAGACCCATGGACGGAATTCCCATACCGCTTCCCATAACAGAGACTTCCTCCCCTTCATAGAGTCCGGTGTAGCCCAGCATACCGCGGACATCGTTGAACAGGACAGGATTCTCGAGATAGTTTTCTGCTACATATTTCGCGCGGAGCGGATCCCCCGGCATAAGAACAACTTTTGCTACATGTGTTCCATCTTTTATTTCCATACATGCAGATGGTGAAGGTGTACCCATAATTCATTCTCCTTTCAATTCCGGCGTACAGCAGACAGTGCGGCGCCCGTGAAGTACCGTTTCCGTAAGAGACACGGCAGCGGTGTAGCGTTCGCGAACAGTCAGTGTCAGCCGGCGTCTATGCCTTGTATTTTATCATAAGCAAAAGCGCGTGTTCAATAACGGGCGGGAATTGCGCGGATGTGTTATAATCCCATAGACGCGGATCCATCCACGTTTCCGTAACAGGCGAACCGGTCGCAGACCGGCATACATAAGAAAAGCGAGTATTATGAAGAAAAAAAATAAATGGCTCCGGGGCGGACAGCCCGGAAAAGGTGCGAAAAGAGCGATGACCCTGGCGGTTGCCCTGGTATATACAACAGTGTCACTGACGGGATGTAGCATTCACACAGAGAACATTCCGAAGCTGTTCGGGCGTTTTTTCAACATGGATGAATCCCTGGAGAGCGGTTCCATCTCAGAAGATGGCGAGAAAAAGAGCGTATTCAACCTCAACAAGGGTCTGGATATCACCGTCGGACGTGAGAAATGGGATCCGGATTACAAGGATCTTCTGCCTGAAAAGTCGCAGCTCTTTATCAACAATGCACCCAGTTATTATTACTACGGGCAGATCAGCGATGAGGAGAGAAGTCTGTACGACGCTCTTTTTGCCGTAGCCCAGGATCCGACCACGAAGAAGTATCACAAAAGAGTGACCATCACCGTAGATCCGGACGGGGAGGAATTCAAAGAAGAACTGACCAGGGCATACGAGGCGATGCTCTACGATCACCCGGAACTCTTCTGGTTCCGTCAGAACGAGGGGAATTTTCAGTACTTCTACGAGAAGAAACCGACCGATGACGGTACCTACGACGTGGTCATCAAGCTGAGCGCTGTCTATGAAAACTACGAAGCGGAAATGTCGGCCTTCAATGCAGCGGTGCAGGAGTTTATGGCAGGCATCGATCTGTCCCGCTCACAGCCGGAGATCGGACTGCAGATACACGACAAGCTGATTGATATGCTCACTTACGACGACGATCTGGCCGACCGGTTCGAGACAGACTCCAGTTACGATTACGGTTATTCCGCCTACGGCGCCATGGTGGCAAACAGCAGCGGGCAGCCACACACCTGCGTCTGCGACGGATATTCCTACGCCTATCAGTACCTGCTCCAGCAGGCAGGCATTGTAGCCACCCGTGTGGGCGGACGCGCCGGGGACAACGCCGAGACGGCGGGTTCCCACTCCTGGAATCTGATTCAGTACGACGGCGAGTGGTACGAAGTAGATCCCACCTGGAATGACAGAGATCCGGAGTACGACGAGAACCAGCAGGGAGGAAGCATTATATCCCAGGCAGTTGCAGATCCTTCCTTCTGGAGCAGAATCCGGCACTATCAGTACAACCTTACCACGGATCAGATCCGCAACTACGCGCCGGACGACAGATATACCTATTACTCAGAAGCCGGATACGCAACCTTCCTCTCACCTTCGGTGCACATCCGGGATACCGTAGAGGACATACCGGTGACCGAGGATTACATCTCCTATCTGGCTCCCGTAGCCAACGGCACCACCTACACCTACGAAAACATACTGGCAGGTGTCGGAGCCGCAGGCGGCGATCCGTCAGGAGAAACAGGCACGGAGGACGTATACACAGAAGAGTGAAGAAAAAGAGATCCGAAAACCGTGTCGGTGACAGAATAACCAGTGCCGTTGGCAGAGAAAAACGACAGGAACAAACAGCCAAGGACTCACTAAAAAAGGTCTTACAGAAACAGGATGAGGGAGAAAAAACATGACGAGAGTAAACGCAGAACTGTGTACACTCTGCTATCTCGAAAGAGACGGCAAGTACCTGATGCTTCACCGTACCGTGAAGAAAAATGATGTGAATAAAGACAAGTGGATCGGCGTCGGAGGACACTTCGAGCAGGATGAGACACCGGAAGAATGCGTACTTCGGGAAGTAAAAGAAGAGACCGGCTACACACTCACCGATTACCGCTTCCGCGGCATCGTCACCTTCGTCTCCGGCGACGGCGTCACAGAGTACATGCACCTCTTCACAGCCACCGGATTCGAGGGAGAACCCATACCCTGCGACGAAGGCGAACTGGAGTGGGTGGAAAAAAGCAGAATCAACGACCTGAACCTCTGGGAAGGAGACAAAGTCTTCTTCCGCCTGCTGGAGGAAGACCGACCCTTCTTTTCCCTCAAGCTCGTATATGACGGAAAGGGAAATCTGGTCTACACAGCATTGGATGGGAAAATCCTTGAAGAGAAGGATCGTTTCGCAGGATAAGGATCTGATTCATTGAATTCATTCGAATTCTCTGTGAGATAGAACCTTCCGCAGAATGAGCAGGGGCTTACGGCAGGGATGTGTTATTTCACTGTCTTTTCCATTCTCTCAAAAAATGTGCGCCCGCGCCAAGCGACTTGCAGCACAGGCCGAGTTCGGCAGATTCTGTGAGAGAATGCGTAGCCCGCGGCAGGGGACGTGAGCATACAAAGCGAACGATAGGAGCGGAGACCGAAGCGCGAGCATAGCGCAGATGCTGGAGGCATGAGAGCACAACGTGCTCGATTTTGCCGGAAGCAGATGCAAATAGGCGGCGGAGCGCTGAGGACGAGAGCGACGTGTTCGCGTGTATACTCCGTCCTTCTGCCGCATTTTATGTCTAGTCGAACTCCGCATAAATGTGAAAAGAGCGACATACAGAAGAAAAGCCGAAGCAAAGACTTCGGGCACTTCCGTATGCCGCTCTTTTTGCGTCCTGATGCATTCTTTTTGCAAATCGCTTCCTCAGCCTTCCGTCTTCCGGTACCCCTCCAGAATCTGATGAATAGACTGGTGCAGATGAGGCAGATACTCTTCCAGACTGCAGGGAGATTCATAGAGAATCGTGCTGTATCCGGTGGAGCTGGCCAGCTCGATGATCGTGAAGAGCAGAATCTCTGGGTTCGCACACTGATAAGGCGTATTCTCCAGCGCGTGCAAGTAGTTCCGGTAGATCTCACCCAGATTGTCAGACTCCAAAGCTGAAGGCGTCTCCACCGCGTGCTTGAAAATGCCCCAGGAGAGATTCTTCGTAATGAACTTCAGAAGCATCTTGTTGCGCTGCAGGTAATTGAGGATGTAGTCGATCATTGCCAGCAGATATTCCTCAAAGTCATTTAAAGGCTCCGGCCGCGCCTTCAGAGCCTCCTGCGCCTCGAGGATCAGCTGTCCCGATTTTCTGGCCACGAGCTCGTCCCTGAGATCGTACTTGTCTTTGTAATACAAATAGAAGGTTCCCTTCGCGAGACCGGAATGCTTGGCGATATCAGCGATCGTCGTCTTGTTGAAGCCGCGATCCACAAACAGTTCATAGGCGTGCTGAAGAAGAGAAGACCTCTTGTTCTGTTTGTTCAGTTCTACTTTTCCCATTGCTTTCGTTCAAACCTTTCTGTCTGTATGACGGAGGGCTACTCGATGATTGCCATTATCATACAGCATTTCTTATGTGAGAATAAAGCAATTATTTGTTTTAAAAAGGAAAAAGTCAACCGAAAACCTGACCGAAAGTCAGTTTTTGTGAAAAAGTGACTAATATTCATTTTTTAGACTCCCGGATTCTTGTGAATCGTGAATATTGACCATTGGTCATTTTAAAATTAGAATGACAAGTGAATACAGATGATCCGCCGGAACAGCGCCTCAGCGCTCAGGTGGAGACTGATAAACAAATAAAACAGAAGAACAGGAGTTGATAAGACGTGTTAGTAAAAATCGGTAAATGGATCGCGGAAAAGAGAGCGCTGATCCTTATCCTCGCTGTAGCTCTCCTGCTTCCCGCAGGTTGGGGATACTTTAACACAAAGACAAACTATGACCTGCTCACCTATCTGCCGAAGACGCTGGATACGGTAAAGGGACAGGACATCATCATTGATCAGTACGGCATGGGTGCCTTCTCGATGATCATCGTCGAGAACAAGGACATGAAGCAGGTACAACAGCTGGAGAAAGATATTGAGAAGGTTCCTCATGTAAAAGAAGTCCTCTGGTACGACGATGTTGCAGACATCAGCCTTCCGGTAGAGATGCTTCCGACGAAGCTTCGTGAGAAGTTTTTCAAGGGAGACGCCACCATGATGCTGGCTCTGCTGGATGATTCCACATCCGCGGACTCCACCACAGAGGCCATCGACAATGTCCGCAAGGTCTGCGACGAGGACTGCTACGTGAGCGGTATGACGGCGATCCTCAACGACCTCCGGGATCTGACAGATCAGGAGCTTCCGATCTACGTATCCATCGCGGTTGTGCTCTCACTGATCGCAATGCTGCTTCTGACGGATTCCTTCGTCGTTCCTTTCCTTTTCCTTATAGATATCGCCTTCGCGATTATCTACAACATGGGAACGAACATGATCTTTGGTCAGATTTCCTACATTACAAAGGCGGTTGCCGCAGTCCTGCAGCTGGGCGTAACCATGGACTACTCCATCTTCCTTCTGGGAAGCTACCGTGAGAACAAGCTCCGGTATCCGGGAGACAAGACCAGAGCCATGGGACATGCCATCGCCAACACCTTCAAGTCCATCATCGGATCCTCCATTACAACCATCGCAGGTTTCATCGCTCTTTGTTTCATGAGCTTTACACTTGGATTCGATATGGGACTGGTAATGGCCAAGGGCGTAATCTTCGGTGTGCTCACCTGTATCACCGTCCTTCCGTCCCTTGTACTTATTTTTGACAAGGCCATTGTAAAAACAACACATCGTCCGTTTTTGACAAAGATCGACAAGGTGTCCGGTTTTATCACGAAGCACTACAAGGCATGGGTTCTTGTGTTTGTACTGCTTCTGGTTCCGGCCATCTGGGGTAACACCCATGTAGGTGTTTACTATGATATGGCAGGATCCCTGCCGGATACACTTCCGTCAAAGATCGCACAGGAGAGGGTTCGCGAGACCTTCGGAAGTTCCACGATGCATCTGATCCTGATCGACAAGGATACGCCGGCCAAGGATCAGAAAGCTATGATCGACGCCATCAACGAAGTCGACGGTGTCAACTATTGTCTGGGAATGGAATCTCTGACCGGCACATCCCTGCCGACTTCCATGATTCCTTCCGACGTGAGAAAGAAGCTGGAGAGTGACAAGTACACACTGGCATTCATCGGAACAAAGTATTATCCGGGCTGCGTAGAAGTAAATAAACAGATCGATGAGATTGAAAAAATCCTGAACAAGTATGACAAGACGGGAATGCTCATCGGTGAGGCGCCGCTGACCCACGATCTGGTGGGAGTGACCAATATCGACTTCCGCAACGTAAACAGCGCGTCCCTGATTATTATCTTCGTGATCATCCTCCTGGTATTCCGGTCGCTTTCACTTCCGCTGATCCTGGAGCTTGTCATCGAGTTCGCTATTTTTGTAAATATGGCCATTCCGTATTACACCGGAACGGAAGTATCCTTCGTCACCAGTATCATTCTCGGAACGGTACAGCTGGGATCCACAGTAGACTACGCGATCCTGATGACCAGCCGTTATCAGAGAGAGCGGCAGCTCGGACACGACAGGAAAGAAGCTGTTCGGATCGCCCACAGCGCATGTATGGGTTCCATCATTACCTCCGGTGTCTCCTTCTTTGCGGCGACCTTCGGTGTGGCGATGTACTCCAATATCGATATCATCCAGTCCATCTGTATGATGCTTGCGCGAGGAGCGCTGATCAGTACGGCGGTTGTAATTTTCATCCTTCCGGGTATGTTTGTGATCTTTGATCCGCTCATTGTTCACACATCCCTTGGCTTCCTCGGAAAAAAGAAGAAGGCCGAAGGACATACACCGAAGACAATCGGATAAGAGAATTCGGAAAAAGAAGAACCGGGTAAAAAACACTACAGGATAAAAAGTAGAACCCTGCGGGGGAGTTCTCCCCGCAGAGGGTTTAGTTCATAGAATCGGCGAAGCCGGGAATCGAGGAAATGTTATGAATAGAAATCAGAAAGTAACAATGAAAAAGAGAGTAAATAAATCACTGGCCGTCGCTATGGCGGCCATGGTAGGAATGACACCTGCAGCGGCAGCACCTGTTTTTGCAGGAACACAGACAAGCAAGGATGAGACCGTATATGTCAACGCGAAGGCAAACGGCGACGCGGACAATATCACGGTATCCGATCACCTGAGCGGCCTGACATCCGGAAAGAAGATCAAGGACAACTCGGATCTTGCCGAGATCGAGAACGTAAAGGGCGATGAGAAATTCACCGGAAAGGGAACAACGCTCAAATGGGAGAGTACCGGTGAGGATATCTACTATCAGGGTAAATCTGACAAGCAGCTTCCGGTTGGCGTGAAGTTCACCTATTACCTGGACGGCAAAGAGATCAGCCCGGAGGCACTGGCCGGAAAGAGCGGTAAGCTGAAGATTCATATTCAGTACACAAACAACACAGAGAAAAATGTGAAAGTCGGCAAGAAGACAGAGACTCTGCAGTCTCCCTTCGTGATGATGACAGGCGTGATCCTTCCGGAGGATGTGTTCTCCAACGTCAACGTTGACAACGGACGGATTGTGGACGACGGAGCCCGCACCATTGTTCTCGGCTTCGGTATGCCGGGACTCAAGGAGAGCCTGAATCTCACAGACATGAAGGAGAAGGCAAAAGACGCCGCAGGAAAGACAACAGGCGAGACAGCAGCCAAAGCAGAATCGAAGATCGACAGCATCAATATTCCGGATTCCGTAGAGATCAGCGCTGATGTAAAGGATTTCCACATGGATCCCACCTTCACGGTTGCTCTCACAGATGTGTTCAACAACGTAGAGTTCGACAGCATTGCCAGCACCGATGATCTCAACGACAAGATCAAAGAGCTGGAGGACGCAACGGTACAGCTCGTAGACGGAAGCAGACAGCTTGCGGACGGAGCAAGTACTCTGGACAGCAGTTACGGACAGATGGACGACGGGATCCGTCAGCTCTCCGACGGTATTAGAAAAGCTGCCTCTGGAATTGATCAGTACACAGACGGAGTTTCTCAGGTAAACAATGGAGTACTTCAGCTCAACCAGGGCGCATCTCAGCTTGACAGCAATTCATCAGCTCTGAAGCAGGGCGCATCCCAGCTGGCCTCCGGAGCAGAGACCCTCAACAATGGTGTACAGCAGCTTGCCGGCGGAATCACGCAGAAGGGAACCGGACTGGCAGATGGCGTGAATGCCTACACAGACGGCGTGTCCAAACTGAATGCAGGCATTCAGCAGATGAAGACACAGGTTCAGGGCGATCACCTGGAGAACCTGGGACTTAAGGACGGAGCAAAAACACTTGCCGAGGGAACAAAGACATACACCGACGGCGTGCATCAGCTGAAGACCGGCGCAGGGCAGCTTGCTGACGAGAAGAACGGTCTGCCGGCACTGGCTCTTGGCGCTTCCTCTCTCAAAGAGGGAATTGACCAGTATACAGAAGGCGTGCAGAAACTGGCTGACGGTGTGGACAAGATGGCCGGAAGCGAAGGACTTCCTGCGCTTCAGAAGGGCGTGAAAGATCTCACAGATGGCGTGTCCGCACTTTCCACAGCTGTGGGCGACAATGCAGACAAGATCCTTGGCGGAGCAGAGACCATCTCCGGTGGCGTGGCTGCTCTGAATGAAGGTTTGGATGAGTTCACCTCAAAGGCAGCTGAGGTTCCGGGAGCCCTGGAGAGTGCCGGTGAAGAGATTCACACGGCTATGCAGAACGCAGGAACAAACCTGGGAGACGGACTGGAGACCGTAAAGTCAGGACTTCAGGAAATCAGTACAGCGACAGAAACCATCGCTTCTTCCGCAGGAAGCATTTCCACAGCCCTGGACAATATTTCCGCGGCAGGAACAGATCTCGGGGATGCGGCAAGGAACGCAGAGGGCTCCTACACCGATATCACATCCGACGTAACAGCAGCACTTGAGGCAGCAGGCGTAGATACGGAGACAGTGGATATCAACAGCCTTGCAGCGACCATCAACGGTTATGCCCAGACTGCACAGGCCAATGCAATCAGCTCCACAGCCCAAAATGCGGGAGCAGCTGTAGATCAGAAATGGTCGGATAACGTATCCGGAGAAGTTCAGAATGCGCAAGACGCCCTGTCCTCTCTGCAGGAGGCAGCCGGTAAGGTAGAGACAAATCTGGAGAACGCTTCCACAGGTCTTTCCGGTGCTTCAGACGCGGCCGGTGAGGTCAGCTCGGCTGCAAGTTCTATGCAGAGCAAACTCGGCGAGAACGTGAAAGGACTTCGTTCCGGAATCGAGGATATCAAGTCTGCTGCTGAGAAGATCAAAAAAGGTGATTCTGATATCAAGGACGGCGCCGGGAAACTGAGCGGTTCCGTGAAGCCTCTCTCTGAGGGCGCAGCTTCTGCGGCAGAGGGAGCAGAAAAGATTCAGTCCGGCACAGAGGATCTTCTGAAGGGACTGGAGACCGCAAAGAAGGGCGTTCATCAGCTGACAGATAAGAACAAGGATCTGACTCTCGGAGCTTCCAGACTCGCGAAGGGAACAGATTCCGCAGCTGAAGGCGTAAAGAAAATCGACGCAGGTCTGAAACAGCTGGATGAGAAATCCGATGCCCTTTCCAAGGGAGCAAAGAACCTCTACGCAGGAGCAGAGAAAGTAGAGGGCGGCCTGGCACAGCTGGCAGAAGGAAGCGCAACGCTGGATGAGAATTCCGGGGCACTTAAGAAAGGCGTAGAAAAACTCGCCGGCGGTGCAAAACAGCTTGCGGATGGAACTTCCCAGGCATCCACAGGAGCAGGCAAGCTCTCTGACGGAATCAACGCCTACACAGACGGTGTATCCCGTCTCTACACAGGTACACAGCAGCTCTACGCAGGAACCTCAAAGCTTGACAGCAATTCCGACGCGCTCAGAAGCGGAGCAGGTCAGCTGGTTTCCGGATCCGCAACACTTATGGACGGAAGCGGAAAAGTAAAAGACGGCATCTCCAAACTCAGCAGCGGAGCTACGAAGCTTGCCGACGGTATGGACAAGTACAACAAAGACGGAATCAAATCCCTCACAACGGTTGTCAGAGACGCGATGACAGACTTCACAAGTATCAGAGACCGCTTCAAAGCAATTACATCTGAGGATCTCACCTACACAAGTTACAGCGGACTTGCAGACGGCATGAAAGGAAATGTAAAATTCGTCATTTCCACAGAAGAGATCAAAGCTGCAGAGAAGTAAATAAATCAGGAACTTTAGACGTATTAGACAGGCTGCACCGGATCATCCATTCGGCGCAGCCTTTTGTTTATGGTATAGGAAATTGCTCCGCAATCCCTATACCATAACGCTCCGCTTAGATGCGCAGCTCGCAGATGGGAAGATCGCTTCGCGATTCTGCTCGCGCGCCAAAGTCCTGCAGCGCTCACCGGGAGGAGTGAGGGGCTGGGGGAGCCGAAGTCCGCTTGCGGACTTTGTTCTATTTCCCCGATTTTCTGAGAAATTTTAACAAGGATTTCACATTTATGTGATATAGTATGGATAGCAAATAGAAAAAGAAAGGTAACTGGGGAAATGAAAAAGGAAAACAAGAAACTCGCACAGCAGATCCGTGCAAAGGAGCGTGAGGCAGCAGCACGCAAGGCGAAACTCAAGAAGATCATACCGGCGACGGTCATCGGTGCCGCAGCGGTTGTTCTTGTTGTGGGAATCATCGTCACAGTAGGCAACGGAGGAATCGCTTCGGCAGATACAGAGGCAATTCAGACCGTATCTTCCACATCCATCGTCTCCACATCACAGGAGGCGGTTTCCACTTCTTCCGAGCCGAAGTCTGATATTGAGACACCTTCTGAGAGAGGTGTCCTTCAGGCAAACAAAGACCTTGTGGTCAAAGAAGGCGATTTGGTAGACATTGATTACGTCGGAAAGATCGACGGCGTTGCCTTTGACGGTGGAGATACAAAGGGGGCAGGAGCCCGTCTCAGAATCGGTTCCGGTCAGTACATCGCAGGCTTCGAGGATCAGATCATCGGCCATAAACCGGGTGAGACCTTCGACGTGGTAGTTACCTTCCCGGAGGACTACGGCGCAGCAGAGCTTGCCGGCAAAGAGGCTGTATTCACCACAACCCTCAACGGTATTTACAAAGAGTGATGAAGGGAAAAGTTCGCAAGCGGACTTCAACTTTTAAATAGCGGCATCATCTACAACAGTGCAGATGATGCCGCTTTGTTTATCAATGATTTCGCAGAAAACCCATACCATCTATACGGTAGAGGCGAAGTGGACACGCCTGTAAGAATAAGGATTGCCTGAATTTCAGGTGGAAACTCAAATATCAAACTTCTTAAATAAAAGGGCGGATTTAACGCCCCTCTTTAGAAGCTCTGACCTCTAAGGCTTTTGCCGTAGGTCGGAGAGGTTCACGTGAGAGATGATAAAAACTACAAATAAGTTGACAGAACTACGGATTTGAAGTAGAAGTATAGTGGAATAATTGAGAAACAACTGGAGTGAGCACCTGAGCAGGAGGAATATAGAAAGATGCGTAAGACAAAGATCATCTGCACAATCGGACCGGCAAGTGAATCCGAAGCAGTTCTGAAAAAAATGGTTGCAGCCGGAATGAATGTGGCCCGTCTGAACTTTTCTCACGGCACACATGAGGAGCAGCTTGCGAAGATCAAAGTGATCAAAAAGGTACGTCAGGAACTGTCCGTTCCGCTGGCAATCATGCTGGACACAAAGGGACCGGAGTTCCGTACAGGCGTGTTCAAAAACCATAAAGTGACGCTGAAAGAGGGACAGCAGTTCATCTTTACCGCGGATGACATTGAAGGTGACGAGAACCGGGTTTCCGTCAACTACAAGAATATGGTGAAAGAACTGAAAAAGGGAGACCGTATCCTTGTGTGCAACGGACTGGTAGTCTGTGATGTCACTGATGTAAAAGGAAACGACGTCATTACCAAGGTTATCAGTGGCGGTGAGGTATCCGATCACAAGAGCATGAACTTCCCCGGTAAGGTTCTGAAGAACGCCTACCTCAGCGAACAGGATAAGTCCGATCTTCTCTTCGGCATTGAGAACGACGTGGATTATGTGGCCGCATCCTTCGTATCCAACAAGAGCGATGCCGCGTCTCTTCGTGAATTCCTGAACAAAAACGGAGGGTCCGACATTGATATCATCGCGAAGATCGAAAACCGTTCCGGCGTGGAGAACATCGATGAGATCTGCGAGGTTGTAGACGGTATCATGGTAGCCAGAGGAGATCTGGGTGTGGAGATTCCCCAGATGGAGGTTCCCTCTGTGCAGAAAGAGATCGTGGAGAGATGCCGCCTGCTCGGCAAGCGTGTAATTATCGCGACAGAGATGCTGGAGTCCATGATTCACAACATCCGTCCCACAAGAGCGGAGATTTCCGATGTAGCCAATGCGGTCTACGACGGAGCTTCCGCCATCATGCTCTCCGGAGAATCTGCCGCTGGTAAATATCCGGTAGAGGCGGTAAAGACCATGGCTGAGGCCGCTGAATTTACTGAGAAGCATATCAACTACAAAGGAAGATTCAATAAACAGGATTTCCGAATCAAGAACAACATCGATGCCATTTCCCATTCTACCTGCGCCATGGCGATCGATGTAAATGCGAAGTGTATCGCAGTAAGCTCCATGAGCGGACAGACAGCGCGGATGGTCAGCCGCTTCCGCTGTCCGGTACAGATTGTGGGTATGACGACATCACCCAAGGTATATCGCAAACTGGCTCTGAGCTGGGGCGTGATTCCGATCCTCTGCGATGAGTTCGATTCGCTGGATGTGATCTTCTACCACGCGCTCAGCGAGTCCATCCGAGTACTTGATCTCCATGTTGGGGACAACGTCGTTCTCACCGGTGGAAGCATCGGCAAGCGCGGAAGTACAAACATGATCAAGGTCGAGACGATCCACAGAATGCCTGGAGAGAGCGTCAGCTGCGAGCGATAAAAAATAGAATAAGCGTAAAAATTTGCGAAAGCGGCGGGCTTTGTCCTGCCGCTTTTTTTTTATCTCATAGGAAATTCCTCCGAATTTCCCATGAGACAAAACGCTCCGCGGGATGCGCAGCTCGCAGATGGGAAGATCGCTTCGCGATTCTGCTCGCGCGCCTTTCGTCCGCTGCGCTCCCCTCAGGAATGAGGGGCTGGGGGAGTCGAGGTCTGCTTGCGGACTTTGTTCTTATGATTGGTTTATCGTAAAAATAGAAAAGACAGAAAATAGCACGTGAAAAAAGATAAAAACGAATGAATTTGATATAAATGGAACAATTTTTGATTAGTCTGAATATTCTGATATTGGTACAATTATATTACTATGACACAGTCAGGGGTGACTGTCACAAGGGAGGTTTTTACCTATGATCAAGAGAAGGAAACTGGCGGCAATGGCTATGACGCTGTTGCTTACGGCGGTGACGGGACTCACCGGCATTGCTGCGGGCACGGAAACTGTCAGCGCCGCGAGCAAAAGTAATGGCTGTTATGTGAAGGGGGACAATGAGAACAATCCGGTGGGCACACAGAGGTACAGTGCGGATCCGGGTGTCATGGTCTACAACGACACGGTTTATATGTACTCCACCAATGACATCTATGAGTACAAAAACGGAAGAATCGGAGAGAACACCTACGGTATCATCAAACAGATTAACTGCTTCTCCTCAAAGGATCTTGTGAACTGGACGGATCACGGCGCTATCAATGTGGCGGGAAACAGCGGAGCAGCGAAATGGGCAGCCTGTTCCTGGGCGCCCTGTGCGGCACACAAGAAGATTAACGGCAAGGAGAAGTTTTTCCTCTATTTCGCCAACAGCGGCGGAGGAATCGGCGTACTGACTTCGGATTCTCCTACCGGTCCCTGGAAAGATCCGCTGGGACGGGCGCTGATCAACTGGAGCACGCCGGGCTGTTCCGGCATCGTCTGGATGTTTGATCCGGCAGTTATGGTGGACGACGACGGCACCGGTTACCTGGTATTCGGAGGCGGTGTTCCGCAGGGAAATCCGTCGATGCCGGGAACATCCCGCGTGGTGAAACTCGGCGCGGACATGATCAGTCTGGCAAATACACCTACGAAGATCAATGCTCCCTACCTCTTTGAGGATTCGGGGATTAACAAGATCGGTGGAAAATATGTTTATTCCTACTGCTCTAACTGGAACTGCAGCAACGGTTACAACAACGCTTCCATCGAGTACATGACGGCTACCAATCCGATGGGACCGTACACCTATCAGGGTGAGGTTATGAAGAACCCCGGTGTATTCTTTGAGGCATCCACCGGAAACAACCACCACTCCATCTTCGAGTTCAAGGGTAAATACTATCTGGCTTATCACTCCAGATCTGTGGAGCACATGGTTCTCGGACAGAGTCTTGGCTACCGTACCGCGCAGGTGGATCAGCTGAGTGTATCCGGTTCTCACATCGACAATCTGAGACCGTCGATGACAGGACCGTCCCAGCTGTCCTATCTGAATCCTTACGAGACGGTACAGGCAGAAACACTGTTCAATCAGGTGGGCATCCAGATCGCAGGTGAGGGAAATACCTACGTGACGGATATTCAGAACGGCGACTGGACAAAGGTCAAGGGAGCCAACTTCAACAAGGGACTCAGTGAGATGACGGTTCGTGTTCGAAGCAACGGCAACGGCTCCATTACGGTAAGAGACGGAAGTCCCGGCGGAACGGTTCTGGGAACGATCAGTTTCGGTTCCACCGGCGGCTCCTTCAAGGATTTCAAAGGTACAATGAAATCGATATCCGGCGTAAAAAATATCTGTTTCGTCTTCAGCGGAAGCTTCGACTTCGATTCCTGGACGGCAGGAAGCGGAGGAATCAGTGTGGATCCCACCACGGCTCCGGAACCAACAAAGGCTCCTGAGGTTCTGGACAAGGTGCCGGGAGAAACAGCGAAACTCGCGGACGGCTGGTATTACATCAAGAACGTCAACGCTCAGAAATATCTGACTGTAGCAGGAAATACAGGAAAAAATGCCGCAAACCTGGAGATCTCCAAGGGAACCGGCGTCGACGGACAGAAGTGGTATCTGGAGAACAACAAGGACGGCTACATCACCCTGAAGACAAAGCTTGGCAATTTCAACGCGGACATCGCCTACGGAAAAGATGAGGACGGAGCCAATGTTCAGATTTATGAGAATTACGGCGGCGAGGCACAGCAGCTTCTTCTGAAGAAGACATCTACTGCAAACACCTACATCATCGCCACAAGGTGCAGCCAGGTGACAAGAGTTTATGACGCTGAGGGTGCGGACAAAACAGACGGAACCAATGTCCTTCAGTGGAGATACAACGGAAGAGCAAATCAGCAGTGGGTATTCGAGGCCATTGACAAGCCTACGGCAACTCCGACCTTGAAACCTACGGCAACAGCCACACCAAAACCTACGGCAACGCCGAAGCCTACGGCGACAGCCACGCCGAAACCAACGGCGACGCCAACAAAGAAGCCGCACAGACCGGTGAAGTACAGCGCACTGGAATTAGATGGAACCTGCAGTTTGTTCCGCTAATAGAAATACCTTCGGAGACCCGATAAAACAAAGGCTAGTCTGAAAGGTACAACTTGCGAAGAAGTCAGAGACATCTGAATGAAGCCATTATGGATGGAAGTAGAAGTGTAACCCGCGGAGGGGGACAGAGTCATGTAAAGCGAACACTTGGAAGCGGAGGTGCTGAACGTCCGGTGGACGTTCGTTTAGCACCGACCGGAGCGGAGCGTAGACCGAAGCGCGAGCATAGCGCAGATGCTGGAGGCATGAGAGCACAACGTGCTCGATTTTGCCGGAAGCAGATGCAAATAGGCGGCGGAGCGCTGAGGGCGAGAGCGACGTGTTCGCGTGTATGCTCTGCCCCCTCCGCGTTCCTGAAAAAAGGTGGCAATACGGGCGCTGTCTGAAAGTATCAAATCGATGTTGCTACAGCGCACAAAAAACGCCCCAATAATTCGTTTAAATTCCCGAAAACCGCATTTTTGTCACGTACATGTCCAAAAACGTTTGGAAATGCCTAGAAAAGGTCATAAAAAATGTATCATATTCATTAATGACCCAAATGCCGAAAAACCCGATGATAAAGGCTGTCTGGGCCAGGCGGCAGTTCAGAAATGTGATATTTTTGCTACGCTCAGATATACGAATGGACAAAGAATATAATTAAAAAACCATGCCAAAAACCCTTTATTTACGCGGATTTACGAAAAGTCACACAGCAATATTTGGGAAGTGACCAATCTTGAAGTTTGTTAAAATGAAGTAAATCAGGATGCCGTACGGCGGGCGACGGCGGAATGACAAACGAAGGAAATGGGGGATAAACAATGAAAAAAGCATTACGCAACAGTATGAACAAGCTGATTGCCCTCATCGCGATGATCTGTACAGCAGTGTGCATGATCGGACCGGTACAGGCAAGTGCAGCAACCAACACGCTGATGGATACGTACGGCAGAACATTCGGTTACTCCGGAACCTGCATCAACCTCTATCAGCTCAGAAACGCAAGTCAGTTAAACATTCTGAAACAGCATTTCAACAGTATTACACTTGAGAACGAGATGAAACCCGACGCTCTTCTCGGCAGCTCTGCGAGAACAATCTCCGTGAGCCAGGCTAAGAACCAGGGATACTACATCCCGTCCAACTACCGCGAGAGCGTTGTTCCGCAGATCAACTTCAACACAGTAGATGAAGTTATGAAGATCTGCTACCAGAACGGCCTGAAGATGAGAGCTCATACACTTGTATGGCATTCTCAGACACCGTCCTGGTTCTTCCGCAACAACTATCAGGGATACTCCGGATTCGTAAATGCATCTACCATGGATGCCCGTCTTGAGATGTACGTTAAGACAGTTATGAACCACGTATACAACAGCCGGTACGGAAGTGTTGTTTATGCATGGGACGTTGTAAACGAGTACATCCACGCAACAAATTCCGGATGGGAGTCCGTTTACGGAAAACAGGGCAACTACCCGACATTCGCTAAGAAAGCATTCCAGTTCGCAAAAGACACACTGAAATACTTCGGACTTTCCAACTCTGTACAGCTCTACTGGAATGACTACAACACCTACATGGATGCTGACAAAGAGATCGCCATTGTAAAATGGATCAACGCTGAGGGAACCATCTGTGACGGTATCGGAATGCAGTCCCACCTCGGAACAGGATTCCCGAGCCCGGACTACTACGCAACAGCACTGAACAAATTCCTGAATGCAGGTCTGAAGGTTCAGATCACAGAGCTTGATATCACAAACAAGGGCGACTCTGATATGGCAAGCTACGCATATCAGCTCTTCAAGAGAATCAACGCTGCTCAGAAGAAGACCGGAAGAATCATGGGAATCACATGGTGGGGTCTCTCTGATCAGACAACATGGATCAGCAACTCCAAGCCGCTTCTTTTCTCTTCACCTGGCGTGAAGAAAGCTGCTTTTGATCAGGTACAGAAAGCTTACACTGAGTCATTCGGCAACAACCCGCAGCCGACAAAAGCTCCGACAAAGGCACCGACAAAAGCACCGACAGCAGCACCGACACAGACACCGTCTACACAGACACCTGGAAGCACAGCAAACCTTTCCAATGGATGGTACTACATCAAGAACGTAAATGCACAGAAGTACCTTCAGGTTGCAGGCAACACAGGCAAGAACGTTCAGAACGTTGAAATCGGTACAGGAAGCGGAAAAGACGGACAGAAATGGTACCTTGAGAACCGTGGAAACGGCTATGTAACTCTGAAATCTGCTCTCGGCAGCTTCAACTGCGATATCGCAAACGGCGTAAACGAGAACGAGGCAAACATTCAGATCTACAGCGCTCACAACGGTGACGCACAGCAGTTCATGCTGAAGACAACAGGCATCAACAACACATACACCATCGCAACACGCTGCAGTAACCTCACAAAGGTATTCGACGTATACGGACGTCGCACAACAGACGGAACAAACGTTATGCAGTGGCAGTACACAGGTGCAGCTAACCAGCAGTGGGTATTCGAGCCGGTTAACGGACAGCAGGCACAGCCGACACAGGCTCCTACAAAGGCACCGACAAAGGCTCCTACAAAAGCTCCGACAGCAGCACCGCAGCCGTCAGCAAAGGGAATGGCACTTGACTATTCCATCAACAGCTGGGGATCTGGTTACCAGGTAAGCATGAAGGTAACAAACAAGACAGGCGCAGCAGTGAACACATGGACACTGAAGCTTGACAAGAGCACAGTAAATATTACATCCAGCTGGAATGTTAACGTAAAAGAGAGCGGAAACTACTATGTGATCACACCTGTTTCATGGAACGCTAACCTTGGAAACGGCGCAAGCACAGAGTTCGGTATCTGCGGTTCCGGCAACATCGGCAATACGATCGGATACAGCTTCGGCTGATTTCGATACTTTCCTCAATCCGGTATGACAGATCTGTCCGGAGATTGACAGACAGCGTACCTGTGACGTGAAGCGGCTGCGCCCTCCATCTGCAGAAGAGCAGCGGTCTCCTGAAGAAAAAAGTGATATTCACCGCTGTTCCTCTCTGTCAGCTGCTTCACTCACGAAAAAACTTTCACAGCAGCGCGAAATTCCATAATGAAAATATTGTTTCGCCAGTTCCTGTCCTTATGGGATCGGAGACGGGCATGGAGAGTTTTACAAAAAAACGGGAACGTCGACTGGCGTTCTCGTTTTTGGAATGAAAGGAAATTGTACCGCATTTTTATACGAGAAAGGTTTAATACAGAAAATGAACAGAAAACGAATCAGAAATATGGTTGTCTCGGCTGTCAGCGCAGTCGCAATGACAGCAGGCAGCATAGCAGCCATGCCGGTGACAGCACAGGCGGCGACAAAAGATTACGCGAAAGCACTGAAGCTTTCCCTGTACTTCTATGACGCAAACCAGTGCGGACCGGACACAACAGGAAACGGCCTCTCCTGGAGAAGCGCCTGCCACAACTATGACGCGCAGGCATCTCTGGACAGCGCAGTGGGACTGGACGGAACAGCGAAGAGCATCATCCGCTCCCGGAACGGCGGAAAAAACACCGTTGATCTCTCCGGCGGATATCACGACGCGGGAGATCACATCAAATCCGCGATGACCATGGGCTTTTCCTGCGTGAGTCTTGCCTGGGCATACTACAGCTACAAGGATGTCTTCGATAAGACAGGATCCACAGACCATGCAAAATACATCATGCGTGAGATGTCGGATTATTTCATGAAGGCAACCTACCTGGATGGAAATAACAACGTGGCGGCCCTCTGCTACCTCGTGAGCGACAGCGGTGATCATGTGTATTGGCAGTCACCGGAGAATCAGACCTACCACAGACCCACCTACTGGGCAACACCTTCCCATCCGTCAGCAGATACAGCAGGTGAGATGGCAGCAGGTCTTGCGGGAACCTCACTGGCGTTCAAGGACTCCGATCCTTCCTACGCATCCAAGTGCCTGAAATACGCAAAAGCTCTCAGAGACTTTGCGAAGAAATATCCCTCCACATCCACCGAGGGAATCGGCGACATGTACAAGTCCGACTCCCAGGCAGACGATATCGCCTGGGCAGATCTCTGGTGCCATCTGGCAGAGGGGAAAATGTCCTCCTACCATCCGATTGCTTACAACGGATCCTACGGCGGCAGCTATGACGGCTGGCTCTATTCCTGGAACAAAGTATGGGGCGGCTATGCGGCACTCCTCTCCCAGCTGGGATACAGTGCCTACACTACCGTTGTAAAAAATGACGCAGACCGTCTTCTCAAGAACCCGCAGAGCGGCCGCTACTACGTGGTCGGCGATTCCTGGGGCGCATCGAGATACAGCTGCATCTGGCAGCTCTACAGCCTGAAATACGCAGAGAAGTCCGGAGACAAACAGTATGTGAGAAACGCACAGGGTCAGATGGATTACCTGCTGGGTGATAACCCGACAGGCACAAGCTTTGTGATCGGTTACGGAAATAAGTATCCGCTTCAGCCTCATCACAGAGCAGCCAACCAGAGCAAGGGTGTAGCAGAGCATATCCTCTATGGAACCCTCGTCGGAGGACCGAAGGATGAGACAGGAATCTATGACGATTACTGGGAGTCCTATCAGTGTACAGAGCCGGCGCTGGATTATCAGGCCTGCTTCGTACTTGCGGCTTCCGCACTCTGCAAGGCAACCGGTCAGACAGATGCCAGCGGAGCAGACGCAGTGATCCGTAGCGCAAAAGAGTTTAACACCGGAGCAAACTTCGGAGGAGACAGCACGCCGTCACAGCCCACAGCAACTCCGAGACCAACAGCAACACCGAAGCCCACAGCAACACAGAGACCTACCCAGGCACCGTCCAATCCGACGGCAACACCGAAGCCGGGCCAGGGACAGACAAGTACTATTCAGGACGGCTGGTACTACATCAAGAACGTAAACTCCCAGAAGTATCTGACAGTTGCAGGCAACTACGCCTACGCGGCAGCAAATATCGAGATCGGCTCCGGAAACGGTGCCCAGGGACAGAAATGGTACCTTGAGAACAGAAGCGACGGATACTTCACACTGAAGTCCGGTCTTGGCAGCTACAACATCGATATCGCCTACGGAAAAGACGAGAACGAGGCCAATATCCAGATCTACAACCAGCACGGCGGAGACGCACAGCAGTTCAAAGCCCTGGCTGTAAACGGAGCATCCAACACCTACGTTATTGCCACAAAGTGCAGCAATACCGCAAAAGTATTCGACGTATACGGACGCCGCACCGCGGACGGAACCAACGTAATGCAGTGGCAGTACACAGGAGCCGCAAACCAGCAGTGGATCTTCGAGCCTGTAAACGGACAGAGCGCACAGCCCACAGCAAAGCCAACATCCCGTCCGACATCCACACCGAAGCCCACAGCCACCCGGAAACCTGCAGAGCCCACAAAGACACCGCAGCCGTCCGACAGCGGACTTGCGCTTTCCTACAGCATCAATGACTGGGGCAGCGGATATCAGGTGAGCCTGAAGGTCGAGAACAAAGGCAGCCGGGAAGTAAACGGCTGGACACTGAAACTGAAGAAGAGCGATGTCAATGTGGCATCCAGCTGGAACGTAAATATAAAGGAGAACGGAAGCTATTATGTGATCACACCGGTTTCCTGGAACAGCACGATCCCTGCAGGCGGCAGCGTTGAGTTCGGTATCTGCGGATCCGGACATGCATCCTCTTCGATTGGTTACACATTCTCCTGAAACGGTCTCTCTGGCGGCCTTGAGGCGAGAAACTGCGGGAAAAGAGCTTTTTTGCCGGATGCCGGAGGGGTGAAAGGGACAGAGCGAGGCTTAAAAAGCGCTGAGTACCGCTGAACTTTTCGTATCGGCCCGGGAACTTTAAGAGAGCTTTTTGGGAGAGAAAAAGTAAAAAGGGGGAAATAAGAGTGAAAAGAACGGGTAACAGAAAGTCCGGCAGAATCCAAAAACTGCTGGGCGTACTCCTGGCGGTATGTATGGTGTTCACAGCATCTTTGAGCACCGCTTTTGCGTACACATCCGACCAGGGCAACGGCAACTACAGCAATCCGGTAATTTTTGCCGATTATCCGGATGTATGTACGATCAAGGTGGGATCTTCCTACTACATGGTATCTTCCAGTATCAGTTACATTCCGGCGCTTCCGATTCTGAAATCGGACGATCTGGTAAACTGGGAGATTGTCTCCTATGCGGTAGACAGAATTGACGTCGGTATGGACGGAATTGACCGCACACATGCAGATGCCTACAACATGCAGAACGGTAAAAATGTATATGCAAAGGGTACCTGGGCACCGAGCCTGAAGTACAAAAACGGTACATTCTATGTGACCTTTGCGTCGCTGGATCTCGGCAAGACCTTTGTGTGCACGCACAAGGCGCCGCTGGACAACACCAAATGGAATGTCAGCGCGATTCAGGGTATCGGATATGCCCATGACGCGGATCTCTTCTTCGACACAGACGGAAAGACATATCTTGTGAGTGGAGGCTGCAGCATCATCGAGCTGAACGACGACTGCAGATCCGTGAAGAGAGGCGGACTGAACAAAAAGCTCTTCGATGGCGGAAACTCGCATGACGGAAACCGAATCTTCCGCACAAAAGGATACTACTACATTCTCTCGACACCGATCAAAGACGGCGGATGGCAGAGAATTGAGAAGTGCTGGAGATCCAGAACGCTCACAGGAAACTGGGAACAGAAGGTAATTCTGGATGACGGTGCGAACCATCAGGTATGTATCGTGGAGGACGGACAGTACAACTGGGCAATGCTCTTTGAGGATCACGGGGCAGTCGGCAGAATTCCGAAACTTGCACCGGTGACCTGGCAGAATAACTGGCCGATGATCGGTATCAACGGAAACGCAAAGGTACCGGCTTCCTACAGAAAACCGGCAGCCGGCAGCGGCGTGAAGAGAATCGGAACCACAGATGAATTCAACTCCGGAAACCTGAATCTTCAGTGGCAGTGGAACCACAACCCGGACAACAGCAAGTGGTCGATGAGCGCGCGTAAGGGCTGGCTCCGTCTCGGAACCTCCTACGCAAAGGATCTCACATCCGCCCGCAACACGCTGGGTGAGAGAATGCAGGGACCGACCTGCTGCGGATGGGTAAAACTGGACGTTTCCAATCTGAAGCCGGGGCAGATTGCGGGACTTTCCATGTTCCATGCAAAATACGGATATATCGGAGTCCGCAACGATTACGGAACCAAGAAACTGGTACAGTATAACGTAGGCGGCAGAGAGTATGTCACAAACCTGTCAGGAAACACAGTATATCTGAAAATCGATGCAAGCAGTCTGAATGATACGGCATCCTTCTACTACAGCTACAATGAGAATTCCTGGACAAAATTCGGAGACAATCTGAAGATGGAGTTCTTCTACAAACTCTGGTACATCGGCTACCGTTTCGGCCTGTTCAACTACACAACCGGAAGCGATACATCCGGTTATGCGGACTTTGATTTCTTCCGCTTCAGCCAGCAGCAGAGCGGAACGTCAAGAGCAACGGCGGATCCGGAGGTCAATGGCGGCAGTGCTCCCGTGATTACACAGGCACCTACCGCGGCACCTACCGCAGCACCGACTGCAGCACCTCAGCCGTCGCAGGGTGAGAGCGCTTCCGTTGCCGACGGCTGGTATTACATCAAGAATGTAAATTCCCGGAAATACCTTCAGGTTGCAGGAAACGCAGGAAAGAATGCGGCAAACATCGAGATCGGAACCGGCAGCGGCTCTGAGGGACAGAAATGGTATCTGCAGAACAGAGGCAGCGGATATTTCACACTGAAATCCGCACTCGGAAATTACAACTGTGATATCGCATACGGTAAGGACGAGAACGAGGCAAACGTTCAGATCTATGACGCACATGGCGCAGATGCACAGCAGTTCTCGGCAAGAAAGATTGACGGAACATCCAATACATACGCGATTGCAACAAAATGCAGCAGCGGCACAAAGGTATTCGATGTATACGGACGCCGCACAGCAGACGGAACAAATGTCATGCAGTGGCAGTACACCGGCGGTACAAACCAGCAGTGGATCTTTGAACCGGTCAGCGGACAGAGCGCTCAGCCGACAGCAGGACCGACGCAGCGTCCGACAGCGGCACCGACACAGAGACCGGCCGATCCGACGAAGGCACCGCAGCCTTCCGGAAAAGGACTGGTGCTCTCCTACGGCATCAATGACTGGGGCAGCGGTTATCAGGTCAACATGAAAGTCAAAAACGAAGGCGGTACAGCAGTGAACGGCTGGACGCTGAAAATCAAGAAGAGCGATATCAATGTCGCATCCTTCTGGAATGTCAAAGTAGCCGAGAGCGGAGATTCCTATGTGATTACTCCTCTCGACTGGAACAGAAGCATTCCTGCAGGAGGAAGTATAGAGTTCGGTATCTGCGGATCCGGACACGCTTCCTCTTCGATCGGATACACCTTCTCCTGAGAGATGATCTGCGTTGCATGATTGTATTTTTAAGTGGAAAAAGTCCCCGGAAGAGCCGTACGGCTTATGAGGCTGCTGCGGCTATGTCATGGCCGGAGTGAACGGTACGGAAAGAAAAAGAAACAGGTGTGTCTGGTTCTGGCACACCTGTTTCTTTTTTTTAACGTTTTTGGGTATATGTATTAAATTTGTCAACAGTTACCGTGTTTTAAAGTCTCCGGTTTTACTTAAAGAAACCCGTCCATCGGTGTTTCCCTTTGTGCATTTGATCAGGTACCTGCCGGAGAATAAGTGCTGATCATGCACTGGTTTCTGAACTTCGTAGGAGAACAGCCATAGATCATTTTGAATATTCTGTTGAAAGATGAAATGCTCTGGAAACCGGCCCTCATGGCGATATCCGTGATGGAATAATCGGAAGTCCGGAGCATCTCGGCAGCTGCCTTCGTGCGAATCTTGTTCAGATAGTCACAGAAATTACTGTGCGTGTAGGATTTGAACTGCCTGGACACGTAGTACTTGCTGAAGCCCAGCGAGTCAGCTACGGTATCAAGAGTGATCGCCTCCGCGTAATGATTGTTGATGAAAAATAAAAGCTTTTCCTCGGTGATCATACCATATCACATTCCCCCTCAATGTAGTATCGTTTGATTTCGATATCAAAAATATCGGTATTTTCACAAAAATAATGGATAAATGTGCAAAATACTGATTTTTGTTCATAAAAATGTAAATTTATAGTAATTATAACATTCTTTTTTTTAGAAAAACAACAAAATGATCATAAAAATGTCAAAATGATGTACTTTACAAGAATAAAATACATATAAAATTTAATAGCTTTCATAGGTGAATATGCGGTATACATAAAAGGTTTATGAGCGAAAACGCGTTTCCGTTTGCGTCAGAGACAGCCGGAACGAAAGTACAGATATGTGACATTGCGTTAATGATGGCTATTAACGATTAAGAATGGACAATATTAATTAAATAAAGAAAAGAAAAATTAGAGAAGCCTATTGACAGGGGCGTTTAATTGTTGTTAGACTGAATTAATGAAACAGGGAGTTAGATAGACGACAAAGGGCACATCGCAGGTGATGTGCGTTTTTTGAGACTTCTTGTTAGAGAAAACAAATACATGTTAATCATGTGGAAGGGTGATGAGACGATGAAGACATTGAGAGACATTTCGGTCGGCGAATCTGCGGAAGTGCTGAAAATCCATGGCGAAGGCGCTCTGAAGAAGAGAATCATGGACATGGGAATCACAAAAGGTACAAAAGTCTACGTTCGAAAAGTAGCGCCTCTTGGAGATCCGGTAGAGGTGACGGTACGTGGATATGAGCTTTCTCTGAGAAAAGAGGATGCGGATATTCTGGAGATGAGATAAATATCTGCAAAAAAGCTTTGATCTGCACCTGTGACCGGTGTGAACAATGAATCAAAAATCTTGGAATGAGGAGGAATACAGCCAAAAATGGAAATGAAAATTGCACTGGCGGGAAACCCGAACTGTGGTAAAACCACACTGTTCAATGATCTGACCGGCAGTAACCAGTACGTAGGAAACTGGCCGGGCGTTACGGTAGAGAAGAAAGAGGGACGCTTAAAGGGACATAAGGATGTGATCATTCAGGATCTTCCCGGAATCTACTCCCTCAGCCCTTATACAATGGAAGAAGTTGTCACCAGAAACTATCTGGTGAACGAGAAACCGGATGTGGTTCTCAACATCGTGGATGGAACGAACATTGAGAGAAACCTGTATCTCACCACACAGCTGGTGGAGATCGGACTTCCGGTAGTTGTCGCCATCAACATGATGGATATCGTGAGAAAGAACGGCGACAGCATCGATATCAAGAAGCTTGGCAAAGAACTGGGCTGCCGCGTGATTGAGATTTCCGCCCTCAAAGGAGATGCCACAAAGGAAGCAGCAGAACTCTGTATCGCAGTTGCGCAGGAGAAAAATACCCGTGAACTTCCTCACGTGTTTGTGGGAAGCGTGGAGCACGCCATTGCCCACATCGAGGAGTCTCTGGAGGGAATGGTGGATCAGAGCGAACTTCGCTGGTTTGCCATCAAGGCTTTCGAGAGAGATGAGAAGGCTCTGGAAGGACTGGATCTCAGCGGCAGTGTAAAGAGTCACATTGATGCTCACATTGCAGACTGCGAAAAGGAACTGGATGATGACTCGGAGAGTATCATCACAAACCAGAGATACAACTACATCACCGAACTTGTAAAGAAGACCGTGAGAAAAGGAAAAGCGGCGGGAAGCCTCACAATGTCTGACAAGATCGACCGCATTGTGACAAACAGATTCCTGGCACTTCCGATTTTTGCGGTTGTTATGTTCCTGGTGTACTATGTTTCGGTTACGACAATTGGAACTATCGTTACTGATTGGACAAACGATACCCTTTTTGGCGAGTGGATTCAGCCTGCTGTTCAGACTCTTCTGGAGAATGCGGGAGCTGCCGAATGGGTTGTTTCACTGGTTGTTGACGGTATCATCGGCGGCTTGGCAGCGCCCATCGGCTTTGTTCCCCAGATGGCTATTGTTTTCCTCTTCCTCTCTTTCCTGGAGGACTGCGGTTACATGGCGAGGGTTGCCTTCATCATGGATCGTGCCTTCCGTAAATTCGGCCTTTCCGGAAAGAGCTTTATTCCTTTCCTGATCTCCTCCGGCTGTGGAGTTCCCGGAATTATGGCGACACGTACCATCGAGAGTGAGAAGGATCGCCGGATGACCATGATCACAACGACAATGATTCCCTGCGGAGCCAAGCTCCCGGTAATCGCGGCCATCGCCGGCTTTATCATGGGCGGCGCATGGTGGATGGCACCGGCCTGCTACTTCGGCGGAATTGCTGTTGTAATCATCTACTGTATCATTTTGAAGAAGACAAGATTCTTTGCAGGAGATCCGATTCCCTTCGTTATGGAGCTGCCCCAGTATCATATGCCGGCACTCAAGGGAGTTCTTCTCCACGTATGGGAGAGAGTATGGGCCTTCATGAAGAAAGCCGGAACAATTCTCTTCGTATGTTGTGCAGTTATGTGGTTCCTGGCAAGCTTTGGCTTTGCAGACGGCACCTTCGGTCTTGTGGAATCCAAGGATTCCATTCTGGCGGCAATCGGAGGCTTCCTTGCTCCGATCTTTGCTCCGCTTGGTTTCGGAAGCTGGCAGACAGTATCCGCCACACTTTCCGGTTTTGTTGCAAAGGAAGGACTTGTGTCCACCATGTCTCTGCTCTCCTCTATCGGAGAAGAAGTGGAAGAATATACAGCTGCCTACCATGCGGCTTACATGGCATTCTTCCCGACAACCATGGCTGCAGTTTCTTACCTGATGTTCAACCTCTTTGATTCACCCTGCCTTGCGGCTATCTCCACAATGGCAAAGGAGATCGGAGGAAGAAAGTACTTCTGGTTCGCGATCCTGTTCCAGAACGTAGGCGCTTATGTAGTAACACTGATCATCTATCAGCTGGTAGGACTTGCTGTAGGTCAGGTGGCCTTCAGCGCATGGACAGTCGTTGCAGGAGTTCTGCTTCTTGGCGTTCTCTATCTTCTGTTCCGCAGAGATCCGAACAAAAAGAAAGCTTCGGTATTAAAAGCATCCGGAATCTGATGTATACTGATGGAGAACACGGAAGGATCTGTAATCTCCGACATTGTTGATAAGTTGTAAATCATGCTTCGCTTTTGTGGATAGCGCCGGCCACGGCGCGTCTGCAAAAGCGGAGCTCTTTGGATTAAGAACGGCGCGAAGGAGGTGTCGGTATGGTAGCGAATATTGTTGTAATCGCATGTGTAGCAGCCCTGCTTGGTCTGGCTGTGAGAAAAATAGTATCTGACAAGAAAAAAGGTGTTTCATCCTGTGGCTGTGGCTGCAGCGGATGCAGCAAAAGCTGTCATACGGAGAAAGACACGAAATAGAGCATATTTCATAAACATAAGAATCTATATCAATGTATTACAGGGCTGTTCGGCAACGAATGGCCCTTTTTGAATCTTGCAAGAGTGTTTCAATTGAGATAAGAGAGACTGTCTTTGGAAAATACAGAAGATAGTTGTGGAAAATCTAAATAAATTGACCTATAATCGGAATTGACTGAAAATTAGTGAGGTGTAAGCAAACCATACAGAAGGGAAAAAGTCATGTTAGATACATTCCTCTTTGGATGAGAGGAATGATCCCGCATTTTATACGCATGGTTATGATGAATATGGAGTTACGGAAGAATGCGAATTCGCAGATGGCGCCTTCGGTTTTGGCGGTTACACCTATGATGAAGCCGCAGGCTGTTGGAGAAGTTCCTATCGTATGTATCGTCCGAAAGATGGGCGTTTCATCGCAGAGGATTTGATTCCGGGCATGCAGGATCAGCCTTACAGTCTGAATCTGTACACGTTCTGTCACAACAACCCCATGACTATGGTGGATCCGGACGGATGTATGCCTCTGGCAGCGTATATCGATGAAGAAATTGAAAATCTGAATCAGAATGTACTGCTGCCGGCAAAGGAGGGAATTAAGAACACGGCACATTTCCTTGGCGAACCGATTCGCTATGTGGTTGGAGGTGTTACGGAGTTTGGAAATGAACACCCGCGTATTCGGGACAATGTAATAGGAGCGGTAAAAAAGGTACTACGCCCGGCTTTTAATTTTCCTGGAATGTACATAGGAAATATTTGTACACGTTCTCCGTATTCTGATGAAGTGTTCTCGATGTTTGGTTTTGATCGATCCGAGGATGGGCAGTTTCATGCAAGTCTCACCTGCTGGCAGGGAGAAGTTGGATATGGCGACTTCTATGACTGGGTATTTAAAATGGCGACGGTGGCAGAGGCACATAAGGCTGCTGTCACAGTTGGCGATGAATCCTATTGTCTGTGGACATGGAAGGGCGACTATCTGAACATGGGAACCGGTATGGAAGCGGGACTGTATCGTGCGTCAAATCCCGGAGGAAAGACCAAAGTTGAAAACAATTCATTTTGGGATACAATGCGTGATCAGCCTACAACCATGGAAATGGTAATGATGGATAAGAATGGTCGTGTGCTTGCGTACGCACCGGAAAAGGCACATTGGTGGGCCACAGCATTCAATCCTGATGAATACAATTTTGACGAGGAAGCCCTTGGATCAAATACAACTGTATATGCAAAATT
>JAIKXQ010000022.1 GCA_024684035.1 Eubacterium sp.
CTTGATGTAGAGGAAGCATAATTAGGATATTTGGGAAGACCGTCGCGGATGCGGCGGTCTTTTTTTGTCTCATAGGAAATTCCTCCGAATTTCCCATGAGACAAAACGCTCCGCGGGATGCGCAGCTCGCAGATGGGAAGATCGCTTCGCGATTCTGCTCGCGCGCCTTTCGTCCGCTGCGCTCCCCTCAGGAATGAGGGGGATGGGGAGTCGATGTCCGCTTGCGGACTTTGTTCTGTGCAATGAGCCATGTATCTCTGCGTGTTATGTCATGTGCAAGCTTGTTTGCAGACATGACATGGCACGCAGATGTATACGGCATGGCTCATTTTACACGTGAAGATATAGCAGTCACGCGAACCGGCGACGGCAATCCTAAGCGAACATAGGAAGCTGAGGACAGAGGCGCGAGCATAGCGCTGGTGAGATGAGCATGTTTGAACCCGCTTTGTACTTCGCCCAAAGGGCATGAGACAAAGCGGGCGAGTTTGCGAAGAGCACCAGCAATAGGCGGCGGAGCGCTGACGACGAAGCGACGAGTGAGCGAGGATTGCCGTCGCCGGTTCGCGTCCACCTCACGTGGTTTGACAGCTTGTCGACAGCCATGCTATAATCAGCTTTATTGTGGAACAATATGTAATAATTGTGTAATAAAAATCTGAAAAGGGGATTTAAGATATGAAGGGTAACAGATTAGCAGGAATTCTTGCCATCGGCATGACTTCCTCACTGCTCTTGACCGGATGTTCTTTTTCCGGTGTGATGGAGAATGTTGTGGGTAAAGCAACAAACTCCAAAGAGAAAGTAGTCGCAACCGCTTCTTCATCCGAAGAAGGTACGCCGGTTAAGGCGATGAAGATCGACAAGTCACTCGACAAGCCGGAGTTCGTCGCTGATCTGTCCGGATCCACGAATATATCTGCGGGTAATACATTCTCCATGCTTGCGGAGGCCGAGGTCAAGGACGGCGGTAAAGTCACCTACCAGTGGTTCAGCAATAATGTAAAGTCCAACGGAGGCGGTACGCCAATCAAGGGCGCAACCTCCAGTTCCTTCTCTCCGAAGACGGACAAGGGCGGCGCTACATATTATTATGTGGTTGCCTATAACAATAAGAACGGCAAGGTCAATATGGTGACCAGCAATGTCCGCGAGGTCATCGTATGGGCGAATATGTATTGGCAGCAGAACGCTGACAACGGCGGCTTCCAGTATCTGAACCACGACGACGGTTCCTTCCCGTCCAACACGACCATGGAAATCGAGGGCGCAACCTACACCTTCAATGAGAACGGTTATGCCATCGATCCCGGAAGCGGAGCATTCATCAATGTAGCCAATGTTCAGTCACAGCCTGTGGAGGCTGACGCACAGCCTGCAGATGCAGGTGCCGCACAGGAAGCACAGCCGGCAGATGCAGGAGCTGAGCAGGAGGCACAGCCTGCCGAGGGAGAGCAGGCGGAAGGTCAGTAAGAGATCTGTCGATGAGGATGAGGTGAGGAGATATGAGCGAGAGCATTAAGGTAGTTGTTGACGCAATGGGTGGTGACAATGCTCCGGAGGAGATCGTCAAAGGTGCGGTCGATGCGCTGACGGAAAATGAGAATATCGAGATCATTTTTACCGGTCCGGAGGATGTAGTAAATGCCGAACTCGGCAAATATCAGTATCCGGCGTCCCGTGTCCGGGTCGTACATGCAAGTCAGATTATTGAGACGGGAGAACCGCCGGTCAAGGCGATTCAGTCCAAGAAGGATTCTTCCCTTGTTGTGGGTCTGAATCTCGTTCACAAGGGCGAGGCGGATGCCTTTGTATCCTCCGGAAGCACAGGGGCTGTGCTTGTAGGAGGTCAGGCTATCGTGAAAAAGATCCGCGGTGTACACCGTGCGCCGTTGGCACCGTTGATTCCGACAGCAAAGGGCGCCAGCCTTCTCATTGACTGCGGCGCCAGTGTCGACGCGAGACCGAATCATCTGGTTCAGTTCGCGGTGATCGGTTCCATCTATATGAAGAATGTCATGGGCATCAGCAAACCAAGGGTCGGTCTGGTAAATATCGGAGCTGAGGAAGAGAAGGGAAATGCACTCTGCAAGGAGACCTATCCGCTTCTGAAGGCCTGTCCGGATATTAACTTCATCGGAAATGTGGAGGCCAGAGATATTCCGAAGGGAGCAGCGGACGTGTATGTCACGGAAGCCTTCGTCGGAAACGTCATTCTCAAGATGTACGAGGGCGTTGGCGGCGTTCTGCTTCAGCAGATCAAAGCCGGTCTCACAAGCACACTGCGTTCAACCATCGGAGCTGCGCTTGCGAAACCCGCGCTGAAGAAAACATTGAAAAAATTTGATTCCTCAAATTATGGCGGAGCCCCGCTTCTGGGTCTGAAGGGGCTTGTTGTAAAAACGCACGGAAGTGCGAAGGCAGGTGAGGTGAAAAATACGATCCTGCAGTGCATCCAGTTCAAAGAGCAGGATGTAAACGGTAAGATTCAGGAGTTTCTGGCCAGAGAGTCGGCTGCGAAAGATTCTGCCGGGTAATACGGAAGCATACCTTCCGGAAACTTGAAAGAAAAGGTTAGGCGGAAATAGAATGCTAGACACACTGCAGAAGATCGTAGCTGAAATTCTTCGTCTGGATTACAGAGAGGTTCTTCCGGAGTCCACATTTTTCTGTGATTTGGGTGCAGATTCTCTGGATCTGTATCAGATCATGATTCGTGTTGGTGAACAATTTCATATAGCGATTTCATCTGAAGAATTCGAGAGGGTCACAACGGTAAGTGATGTGGTCGATTTAATTCAGAAGGAAATGAATTAAATGAAACAGGCTGCTTTCGGTTTTTTCCGCTTGCAGCCTTTGAGTTTGTGTAAAGAAGGAAAATGATACAATGAAAAAACTAAGAGAACTGGAACAAAAGACAGGGCATGTATTCAATGATATCTCGTGGTTGAAACTGGCAATGAGCCACAGCTCATACGCCAACGAACAGCACCTGGGACACCGGGGCTGCAATGAGAGACTGGAGTTTCTCGGGGATGCTGTGCTGGAACTTGTATCCAGCGAGTATCTCTATGATACCTATCCGGAGATGCCGGAGGGCAAACTCACCAGACTTCGCGCAAGTCTCGTCTGTGAGCCGACGCTGGCCTATGACGCCAGATGTATCGGCCTTCCGGATTACCTGCTTCTTGGAAAGGGCGAGGACGCCACAGGGGGAAGAAAGAGGGATTCGGTGGTATCGGACGCACTGGAGGCGACGATCGGAGCCATCTTTAAGGATGGCGGCTTCGAAGAGGCGAAGAAGTTCATCCTCCGGTATATCATGAATGATGTGGAGAATAAACAGCTCTTTCACGACAGCAAGACACGTCTCCAGGAGATGATCCAATCGGTGACGGATGAGGAACTGAGCTATCAGATCGTCGCTGAGAGCGGACCGGATCATGAGAAAGTTTTTGAGGCGGAAGTGAGACTCGGAGATAAACTGCTCGGAAGAGGAACCGGCCATTCCAAGAAGGCCGCTGAGCAGCAGGCTGCATACAAGGCAATTCTTGCGGCCACCAAAAAAGACTGACAAGGTTGAGGGGATATGTATCTTAAATCGATTGAAATGCAGGGCTTCAAGTCCTTTGCAATGAAAACAAAACTGGAGTTTGACAACGGTGTCACCGGCATCGTTGGACCGAACGGTTCCGGAAAGAGTAATGTCGGAGACGCGGTTCGCTGGGTACTCGGAGAGCAGAGCGCTAAGCAGCTTCGAGGCGGCAATATGCAGGACGTTATTTTTGCGGGAACCCAGAACAGGAAACCTCTGGGCTTTGCTTCTGTTGCAATTACACTTGACAATGCAGACAGAAAATTGGCTTTTGACGCGGACGAAGTAACTGTCACCCGTAAACTTTACCGCTCCGGTGAGAGTGAGTATCTGTTGAACGGCAGAAACTGTCGTCTGCGTGATATCAATGAGCTTTTTTACGATACCGGTATCGGTAAAGAGGGCTACTCGATCATCGGACAGGGTCAGATCGAGAAGATCCTCAGCGGTAAACCGGAGGAGAGAAGAGAGCTCTTCGACGAGGCTGCAGGAATCGTCAAATTCAAGAGACGCAAGGCGACTTCTCTGAAAAAACTCAGTGATGAGCAGTCGAACCTGATTCGTGTCAACGACATCCTCAGCGAGGTGACCAGACAGCTGGGACCTCTGGAGGGACAGGCGAAGAAGGCGGAGGAATATCTGACAAAGCGTGATTCACTGAGAACCATGGATATTCAGCTCTTCCAGATTGACGAGAAGGAGACAGAAACTCAGCTGTCTGCCCTGGGAGAGAAAAAACTGATCGCGGAGAATCAGCTTGCAGATCTGGCCGGTCAGCTGGAGAAAACCCGGAAGGAGTACGAGGACATCGAGGTGAGCCTCGCAGAGCTGGATCAGAAACTCACAGAACTTCGTGAACAGAACCAGAAGGACGAAGTACAGAAACAGCAGTACAAAGGTCAGATCGATGTTCTTATGGAGCAGATCCGCGCCGCAGAGACCAACAGCAGGATTTTCGGAGACCGCATGGAGGCGCTGGAGGCAGACCGTGCCCAGAGACAGAAAGGCATCGATGAGCAGCTGGCGAAGAAGGAAGAGATCGCGGGAGAACTTGCGAGGGCAAAGGAAGAGAAGGAGGCCAGAGAGGCGGAAGTTACCACTCTGACTGCCGAGATCGAGACCCGCACTGCCGAAGCGGAGAAGGGTAGAATGGAGACCATCAGCCTTCTCAACAGCCGTTCTTCCATCCGTGAAAAGATTCAGCGTTTCGATACCATGCTGGAGCAGATCGAGATCCGGAAAGCGGAGCTTTCCTCCCGCATGCTTTCCTTGAAAGGAAATGCGGATACGGAGCGTGAGAAGCTCACAGGACTTGAGGAAGAACTTCGCCGCGCCACCGCGGAGGCGGACGCAAAGCGTGAGAAGATCAAAGGCATTGAGGAAAAAGTGGATGAACTGAAGACGTCCATTTCCGAGGACAACCGGAAGCTGGAGGCCGGACAGTCGGCCTACCACAGAGACGCTTCCAGACTGGAGTCCCTCAAGCACATCACCGAGCGGTATGAGGGATACGGAAACAGTATCCGGAAAGTCATGGAGCTCAAGGACAGAAACCCGGGTATTCACGGTGTCATCGCGGATCTCATCAAGACAGACAAGAAATATGAGATGGCCATCGAGACGGCTCTTGGAGGCGCGCTCCAGAACATTGTCACCGACAACGAGGCTACGGCGAAATATCTGATCGAGTATCTGAAGAGAGGACACTTCGGACGGGCTACCTTCCTTCCTCTCACGGCCATGAGGGAGGAGAACGGCTCGGTGAACGCGGCGGTTCTCAAGGAGGCCGGCGTACTCGGAAAAGCGGATGAATTGGTTCGCTGCGAAGAGATCTACAGAGGTGTGATGCGAAGGCTCCTGGGAAGAACTGTGGTTGTGGACACCATCGACCATGCCATCGCCGTGAGCCGGCGTTATCACCAGTCCGTCCGGATGGTTACGCTGGAGGGAGAACTTCTTTCCCCGGGCGGTTCCATGACCGGTGGATCCTTCAAGTTCAACAACAATCTTCTCGGAAGACGAAGAGAAATCGAGGATCTGGAAAAGAGCGCTTCGACACTCAAGAAGGAGATCGAGGAGCTGCAGAAGAAGATCCGTGAAGACCGTGAGGCGAGAAATGAGCTTCGTGACAGCCTGACAGAACTGGGGGATGAACTCCAGAAGCTTGCGCTTCGTCAGAACACGGCAAAGGTGAACTATGAAGCAGGAAAGAAACGCACCCTGTCTCTGGAAGAGGACTATGAGGCTCTGAACAGCGAGCTCACACAGATCAAGGGGCAGGTGGCCGATATCAAAGAGCAGCGGCAGCTCACCGGAGGAGCTCTCGAGACATCCGAGAAGGAAGAGGAGGAACTCAAGGAGAAGATCCGCAAGCTCAGTGAGGAACAGGCGGAACTTCAGAAGAAATCCCAGAATGCGGCACAGCGTCAGGATGAGGCCAGACTTGCCTATTCCAGCATCAGCCAGCAGATGGAATTCATAGAAGAAAAAATCCGCACTGCCGGGGAAGAGATCCAAAGGCTTGTGGAGGAAGAGGTGAGTATTCGCTCCAACATGGCGGATGAGTCCGGCAATGCCGACAAGCGGCAGCAACTGATCGACGAGATCAAGGCGGCCATGGAGGAACTTGATCAGAGATCCGGGGAGCACAGCCGGGAAGTAGAGGAACTCCTTGGCAAAAAAGAGGAGATGTCCAGAAGCCATCATGAGTTTTTCAGCAAGAGAGACGAGCTGTCCTCTCAGAAGAGCGATATGGATCAGGAGCTCTTCCGCCTTGGAGCCCAGATGGAGAAACTCCAGGAGGCCAGGGAGAATCAGATTACCTATCTCTATGAAGAGTATCAGATGACCCCGGATGAGGCGGAGAACCTGACCTTTGAGGAGGTGCCGGAGAGGGGCGTGCTGAAGAAACAGATCACCGGTCTCCGCTCCGAAATCAAGGCACTTGGCAATATCAATGTCAACGCGATCGAGGAATACAAAGAACTCAAAGAACGTCACGACTTCCTGCAGGGACAGCACGACGATCTGATTCAGGCAACGGAGAATCTCCAGGAGATTATCCGTCAGCTGGATGAGGGAATGCGGAATCAGTTCCGGGAAAAATTCGCCCAGATCCGCACCGAGTTCGACAAGGTCTTCAAGCTTTTGTTCGGAGGCGGAAAGGGAACGCTGGAGCTTGTGGAGGATGAGGATATTCTGGAATCCGGAATTCTGATTATCTCCCAGCCGCCGGGAAAGAAACTGCAGAATATGATGCAGCTCTCCGGTGGAGAGAAGGCGCTGACAGCCATCGCCCTGCTCTTCGCGATCCAGAATCTGAAGCCTTCACCCTTCTGTCTTCTGGATGAGATCGAGGCGGCTCTGGACGACAATAACGTCGGACGTTTCGCAAGCTATCTGCACAAGTTGACAAAGAATACACAGTTTATTATCATTACTCACAGACGCGGATCCATGGCGGCAGCGGACCGCCTGTACGGTATCACCATGCAGGAAAAAGGTGTGTCCACCCTTGTATCCGTCGATCTGGTTGAATCACAGCTTGATAAATAACAGGAGGTATTATGGGATTTTTTAAGCGACTTTTCAGCGGTCTGACAAAATCCAGGGACAGCATTCAGGAGAATCTGGATGAGGCCTTCGGCTGTTCCGAGATCGATGATGAATTCTACGAGAACCTGGAGGAGGCACTGGTTGCCAGCGATATGGGCATCGAGACCACCCAGACGGTTATCGAGAACCTGCAGGACATCGTCGCCGATCTGGATATCAAGAAACCGGCAGACTGCAAGAAATACATGGTGGACTGTTTCCGTCAGCAGATGAACGTCGGACAGACGGACTACAGCTTTGAGGACAGGAAATCCGTTGTGCTGATCATCGGTGTCAACGGCGTTGGCAAGACCACTACGGTTGGAAAACTGGCTGCAAAATACAAGGCCACCGGCAAAAAGGTTATGATCGCGGCAGCGGATACGTTCCGTGCGGCGGCCATTCCCCAGCTTGAGACCTGGGCAAACCGCGCAGGTGTGGAGATCATCGAGGGTCAGGAGGGCGCCGATCCGGCATCCGTCGTCTATGATGCCATCTCCGCGGCAAAAGCCAGGGATACAGATATGCTTCTGATTGACACGGCCGGACGACTTCACAACAAGAAAAACCTTATGGAGGAGCTGCGCAAGATCTACCGGATTCTGGCAAAATCCTATCCGGAGGCAAGCCTCGAGACACTGCTTGTTCTGGACGGAACCACCGGTCAGAACGCGATCCTTCAGGCAAGAAGCTTCGCTGAGGTTGCGGATATCACCGGTCTGGTGATCACGAAACTGGACGGAACGGCCAAGGGTGGAATTGCTGTGGCTGTGCAGTCCGAACTGGATATTCCGGTGAAATACATTGGCGTCGGCGAGCAGCTGGACGACCTTCAGAAATTCGATCCCTCCGCCTATGTGGACGCCCTCTTTGACACGGGACGCAGAGACGACTGAGAAGGCGGCAGAGATTGAACCGATGTCGCGAGCAACATTCCTTTTAATACGATACGGGAACAGGATGGAGAAAGCGGGAACAGGATTATGAGTACGAAAGAGATGCTTACACTGGATGCCTTTGAGGAGGCGTCAGAAATCGTAAAAAATGTCACGGCCAACACAGAGCTGATCTACAGCGAGTACTTCAGCAATCAGACCGGCAACAAGGTTTATCTGAAACCGGAGAATATGCAGGTGACAGGGGCATATAAGATCCGTGGCGCCTATTACAAGATCAGCACCATGGGTGTGGAAGACCGGGCGAAGGGACTGATTACAGCTTCCGCCGGCAATCACGCTCAGGGCGTTGCCTATGCGGCAAAGGCCTATGGCTGCAAGGCTGTCATTGTCATGCCGACGACGACACCGCTGATCAAAGTTGAGAGAACCAGAGGCTACGGCGCAGAGGTTGTCCTCTACGGAGATGTTTTTGACGAGTCCCAGGCAAAAGCGCTGGAGTTGGCAGAGACGGAGGGTTACACCTTCATTCCTCCGTTTGACGACCTGACGGTTGCCACCGGACAGGGAACCATCGCCATGGAGATCATCAAGGAGCTTCCTCTGGTTGACTACATTCTTGTACCCGTGGGCGGCGGCGGTCTGGCCACCGGAGTGTCCACCCTTGCCAAGCTCCTGAACCCGAAGATTCAGGTGATCGCGGTGGAGCCTCAGGGAGCCAACTGTCTCCAGGTTTCCATTGAGCGGGGAGAAGTTACCACCCTTCCGTCCGTGAATACTATTGCCGACGGTACAGCGGTGAAGACACCGGGCAGCAAGATTTTTCCTTATCTCCAGAAAAACGTGGATGAAGTGATCACCATTCCGGACGACGAGCTGGTTGTGGCCTTCCTGGATATGGTGGAGAACCATAAGATGATCGTGGAAAACTCCGGTCTTCTCACGGTTGCTGCACTCAAGCATCTGAACGTCAGAAACAAGAGAGTGGTGGCTGTGATGAGCGGCGGAAACATGGACGTCATTACCATGTCCCAGGTGGTACAGAATGGTCTGATCGCAAGGGATCGTATCTTTACGGTATCGGTACTTCTTCCGGATCGTCCGGGCGAGTTGGTGAAGGTTTCCACTGTCATTGCGAATGCCCAGGGAAATGTCATCAAGCTGGAGCATAACCAGTTCTACAGTACCAACAGACATGCCGCAGTTGAACTCCGGATCACCATGGAGGCCTTTGGCACCGAGCACAAGGAGCAGATTATCTCCGCGCTTCAGGAAGCCGGCTTCCGCGTGAAAGCGGTTCACACAAACCTCGGTTAAGACAGAGAGCTTATATGCATAAAAAACCAAAAATAAAAAAGAGCACGAAGTGCAGCATTCTCTTTATGGCGGCTGTTCTCGTGCTCACGGTATTCAGTATACTGAAGGGTGAGAGCCCGCAGGATGTACTTCGGGAAATACGCGCGGCCGACGGGAGATATCTCCTGTTGGCTGTTTTGTCTGTATTGATCTATGTGGTGCTTCAGGGCGTCATCATCTACCTGATGTGCAGGGCGCTGGACATGAAGGAGTCACTCTGGCGCTGCCTGCTCATGGCTTTTCACGGATATTTCTTCTGCAACATCACGCCGATGCAGAGTGGAGGCCCGGCCATCCAGATTCTGGATATGAAGAGAGAGGGAATCCGGATGCCCATCGCCTGCATGATCATCTTCAACATGACCTTTCTGTTCAAGGCGGTTCTTTTTCTGGTGACGGTATCGCTTCTTTTCTTCGGACGCGGACTGATCCGCACCTATATGTGGTCAATTCTTCCCCTGGTGATTCTCGGCATTGTGCTGACCATCACCTTTACGATTCTCATCGGCCTTCTGATCTTCCACACGAAGTTTACAAAGAACGCCGCGATCCGTCTGCTTCACCACGCGGAGAAGCTTCATCTTGTCCGCCACAGAGAGGGAAGGGAGGAACACTGGACCGGCCTTTTGGATCAGTACAAGGATGCGGCAGGATTTTTTCTGACCCATAAGCAGCTGATGAGTGTGCTCTTTTTGCTGACGGCTGTGCAGAGATTCAGCTTTTTTTCCTCTACCTACTTTGTGTACCGGAGTTTCGGTCTCTCGGAGGTATCCTGGCTGACGATCTGCCTTTTGCAGGCATCCATCAACATCATTGCGGACATGCTTCCCATTCCGGGAGGCGCCGGTGTCAGCGAGGCCACCTTCCTTGCAGTATTCCAAAAGGTGTTCGGAAGGTTTACAAAGTCGGGACTTCTCCTCTCCAGGGGAATCACCTACTATGTGCAGCTGATCATCTGCGGCATGATGACCGTGGTGGCCATGGTCACCTTCAGTCTGGACCGCTCAAGGATGGGCAAATTCAAAAAGACAAATTATGATCCGGAGGCACTCGGGGATAAATGAGATGCAACTGCGTCCTGTGAGGATCCGGCTCCCGGAATTTGGGAAATGACGAAAAGGGTGAGCAATCCCAGGAAAGGTATGGATACGTGAATCAGAAAAGAAATTATCAGAAAGAGATGGAGGCAAAGCTGGAGGAGTTTGCCCGGGAGGGACGGGTTCCGAAACTTTTGCTTCACAGCTGCTGCGCTCCCTGCAGCAGTTACGTGCTGGAATATCTGACGGAGCATTTTGAGATCTGTGATTTCTTCTACAATCCGAATATTTCTCCCGCTGAGGAATATCAGAAGAGAGTGGATGAGCTCCGTCGTCTGGTGGAGGAAATGCCAAAGAGTCATTCCATAAAGGTGCTCGAGGGCGCATACGAGCCGGAACGCTTCTTTGAAATGGCAAAGGGGATGGAGGATCTTCCCGAGGGCGGCGAGCGCTGTTTTGCCTGCTATGAACTGCGGCTTCGGGAGGCCGCGAAGGCAGCGGCGGAATCCGGCTGTGATTTTTTCACCACCACACTCACCATCAGCCCGTTAAAAAATGCGGAGAAGCTCAACGAGATCGGAGAGAAGATGGGGGAGATCTACGGCGTTCCCTATCTGGTGTCTGATTTCAAGAAAAAGAACGGCTTCAAGCGATCCACGGAGCTCTCCCGGGAATACGGACTGTACAGGCAGAACTACTGCGGCTGCGTATTCTCAAAGCGGGAAGCCATGGAAAGAGAGAAGGGGAAAGCATAGACAGAAACAGTTTTTCCTGTTACATTAGTTTTGGTAAAAAAATTTCTACCTGCGGGGTTCACATCCAAAAGCAATCAATTAATTGTGGAAAATCGCATGATTATATTGCTTTCGGGTGGCAGACACGCGGTGAAAATAGAAACGAGAAATGAAAGTGAGGGTTTAACAATGGCACAGCTCTGGGGCGGAAGATTCACGAAGGAGACGGACAAACTGGTTTACAATTTCAACGCGTCCATCAGCTACGATCAGAAGTTCTATCGTCAGGACATCCGCGGCAGTCTCGCACATGTGAGAATGCTTGCGAAGCAGGGGATTCTGACAGAAGAAGAGATGGAGAAGATCGTAGAAGGACTGAATGGCATTCTTCGTGACGTAGAGAACGGCAGTCTGCCGATCACAGATGAGTATGAGGATATCCACAGCTTCGTGGAGGCAAATCTCATTGACCGGATCGGTGACATCGGAAAGAAGCTTCACACCGGACGTTCCAGAAACGACCAGGTTGCCCTGGACATGAAGCTCTATGTGCGCGACGAGATCGATGAGATCGACGGACTCGTGTACAAACTCCTCTGCGTCATCGAACGCATCATGGAGGAGAACGTGGAGACCTATATGCCGGGCTTCACACATCTTCAGAAGGCTCAGCCTGTCACGGTTGCCCATCACTTCGGCGCATATTTTGAGATGTTCCGCAGGGACAGAAGCAGACTTTCCGACATTCGAAGCAGAATGAACACCTGCCCTCTTGGCTCCGGAGCCCTTGCCGGAACCACCTATCCTCTGGATCGCGCGTTCGTCGCAGAACAGCTGGACTTCGATGAGCCAACGGCCAACAGCATGGACTCGGTCTCCGACCGCGACTACATCATTGAGCTTCTCTCCGCACTCTCAACCATTCAGATGCACCTCTCCAGATTCAGCGAGGAGATCTGTATCTGGAACTCCAACGAGTACCGCTTCGTTGAGATTGACGACGCCTACAGCACCGGAAGCTCCATTATGCCGCAGAAGAAGAACCCGGATATAGCAGAGCTTGTCCGCGGAAAGACCGGACGTGTGTACGGCGCTCTGATGCAGATGCTCACCAGCATGAAGGGAATCCCGCTGGCATACAACAAAGATATGCAGGAAGACAAGGAGCTCACCTTCGATGCCATTGACACCGTTAAGGGCTGCCTTGCGCTGTTCACGGGAATGATTGATACCATGATATTCTGCAAGAATGTCATGGAGCAGTCCGCAAAGCACGGCTTCACCAACGCCACAGACGTGGCTGACTATCTCGTCTGCAAGGGTATTCCCTTCCGCGACGCCCACGGCATCACCGGACGGATGGTTCTTGACTGCCTGAAGAAGGGCTGCGCCCTGGATGATCTCCGCATGGACGAGTTCCTTTCCTTCTCACCGGCCTTCGAGAAAGACATCTATGAGGCCATCAGCATGAAGACCTGCGTCGAGAGAAGAAACACCACCGGCGCACCGGGACCGAAGGCTATGGAAGAGGAGATTGCGAGAAACAAGAAGTATCTTGCTGAGAAATAAATATTGGATTAAGAATAGGTGATTCGCCTCAGAGTCAGAGTATACACTCTCACACGTCGCGAAAGACCTAAGCGCTCCGCCGCTTTTTGCAGGTGCTCCGACAAAACTCGTGCACTTTGTTCTTATGCCCTTCGGGCGATGTACAAAGTGCACTCAGACATGTCTCACGCGTCTACGCTCCGCTGCGGTCCGCGCTGAGCGAACGTCCCCCGGACGTTCAGCGCCCTGCGCTATGCTCGCGCTTACGGCCTTCGCTTCCTATCGTTCGAGTGTATAACTCTGACTCTGAGGCGATTTCTTTGCCCGAGCTAGTTTCGTCTTTTTCAGGATCGTTGGTGTGGCTTCATTGAATTATTAGTGTGAAAAGGTCACGGATAAATGGAAGAACAAGAGATAAGGTGAAAATAATTCATCATAAAAGTTAGGGAAATTGAAAATTAAAAGTTGCAATCATTGGAAAAAAGTAATAATATTACATGCAGGCAGTAAAAAACAGTAAATTTTCTAAGGAGAGCAATATCATGGAGAAAAAGTTAAGAGTCGGTATCCTCGGAGCAACAGGTATGGTTGGACAGAGATTCATTACTTTGATGGAAAATCATCCCTGGTTTGAAGTAACTGCAGTTGCAGCTAGCCCGAGAAGCGCCGGACAGACGTATGAAGAAGCTGTCAACGGCCGCTGGAAGATGGAGACACCGCTTCCGGAATTCGCTAAGAAGATGGTTATCATGAACATCAACGAAGTGGAGAAGATTGCCGGACTCGTTGACTTTGTATTCTGTGCATTGAATATGCCGAAAGATGAGATCAAGGAGATCGAGTACGCTTACGCAAAAGCTGAGACACCGGTTGTTTCCAACAACAGTGCTCATCGCTGGACACCGGATGTTCCGATGGTTGTTCCGGAGATCAACGATTCTCACTTCGATGTCATTCCTTTCCAGAGAAAGAGACTCGGCACAACAAGAGGTTTCATCGCTGTAAAGCCGAACTGCTCCATCCAGAGCTATGCACCGGCACTCACAGCATGGAGAGAGTTTGAGCCTACACAGGTAGTAGTTACCACATATCAGGCAATCTCAGGTGCAGGAAAGACTTTTAAAGACTGGCCGGAGATGGAAGGCAATGTTATTCCTTTCATCGGTGGCGAGGAGGAGAAATCCGAGCAGGAGCCGCTTCGTATCTGGGGTACCATTGAGAACGGTGAGATCGTGAAAGCTTCCGGCGTTCAGATCACCAGCCAGTGTATCCGCGTACCGGTACTCAACGGACACACAGCAGCTGCATTCGTAAACTTTGCAAAGAAGCCTACCAAGGAGCAGCTCATCGCAGCACTTGAGAACTTCAAGGGATATCCGCAGGAGCACAAGCTTCCGAGCGCACCGTCCCAGTTCATCCGATACATGACAGAGGAGAACCGTCCGCAGGTTCGCGAAGATGTAAACTTCGAGAACGGAATGGGAATCAACATCGGACGTCTTCGTGAAGATTCCATCTTCGACTGGAAGTTCGTAGG
>JAIKXQ010000034.1 GCA_024684035.1 Eubacterium sp.
ATCCTAATTCCCTTATTGTCTGGATTGCTCTTCTATCGTACTTGATATAAAGCTCAACTGCCTTCTTCTTTTCCTCTGATGAATAACTTGGCAAAACCCTTTTCCTCCTTAGAAAAGTCTAGGATTTTGTCCGCAGTCCCGGTTTCATCAAGTAAAACCTTACTGTCTGCATTAACGGATATCTGAATTTTAGCCGTAACTGTCATCTGTTCCATAAAATCACCTCATAGATATTGCACTAAATATATGTTATACTATTCATCAGTGTAAGTCAACATATTTGAGGGATTCGATATGGATAATAGATATAACCGTCATAACAGACGCAAATACAGTCTGAAAGTGCATATAGTTCTTGTTACAAAGTACCGCAAGCAAATACTTAAAGGTTCTATCGCTGACGATGTAAAGCAAAAGATATACGATATCTGCAATTCTAAAGGTTACGGTATTATAGCTATGGAAACTGATAAAGACCATATACATTTTCTTATCAGCTATGAAGGTTGGGGCGCTAATGTTGTTCACCAGCGCCGTAGGGCAGGAAGCCCCGACTTCTATAAGTCGTGGGAGGAATGCCCGATTCTGCGGCGTATTTCCATTTCTGACATATTGTACTTCGCCAAAATGTATAGTATAATATTATTGGTGAAAAAAGTAGGTGTTTATATATGGAACAGACAGTTACAGCAAAACTTCAGATTTTAGTTAATCCTTCTGACAAGCAGATTCTCTGCGATACTATGAAGGCTTATTCGGATGCCTGTAATTATGTGTCTGAATACATATATAACACTCATAATCTTAGTCGTTACAGTGTACAGGAAGATACTTACTATCAAGTACGAGAGATTTATGGTCTCCGTTCTCAGATGGCTGTTTCCTGTGTACGTACAGTTATCGCCAAATACAAGACCATTCTTGAAAATCAGAAAGAGTGGATTAAGCCTGTGTTCAAGCGTCCTCAAATAGACCTTGTGTGGAACAGGGATTATTCGCTTAAAAACGATATATTTTCTGTTAATACATTGAATGGTCGTATTAAAGTGTCTTTCTATAAAAATGGTTTTGAACAGTATTTTGCTGATAACTGTAAGTTCGGCACGGCTAAACTTGTTAATAAGCATGGCAAATATTTCTTGCATATACCTGTAACATATGAAATTTCTGAGCTTAATAAGTCAGAGATTTCCAATGTCGTTGGTATAGACCGTGGAATCAGATTTCTTGCTGCGACATATGACAGCAAAGGTAAATCTGTATTCTATGATGGAAATATTGTTAAGCAAAAACGTGCTCATTATAAGGCTTTGCGTAGGCAGTTACAACAGATCGGCACTCCGTCATCCCGTAGACGAATTAAGGCTATTGGTCAGCGAGAAAACCGTTGGATGCAGGATGTAAATCATTGCATCTCTAAGGCACTCGTTGAGTCAAATCCCGACGGTTCTTTATTCGTAATCGAAGATTTGAGTGGTATCCGTTCTGCAACTGAAAGGGTTTTAGTTAAAGACAGATATATTTCTGTATCATGGTCTTACTACGACTTAGAACAGAAATTATCTTATAAAGCCCTAAAACATCATCAGCTTGTAGAAAAGGTTAATCCTGCTTATACAAGCCAGACTTGCCCTAAATGTGGTCATACAGAAAAGGCTAACCGAGACAAGAAAATACATCTTTTCTGTTGTAAAAACTGTGCTTATAAATCGAATGATGACCGCATTGGAGCTATGAATCTGCATCGTATGGGAATTGAGCTATTAGTACCTGATGCAGTTGCTACGGAGTAAATCTCTGTAGTACAGGTACGTGTCAACGTGCCTACGATGTAACGCCACTTTTGGCAGCAATGCCAAACGACTAAATGTGGAAGGACTTATCCGTTATACCACAGGGCAGTTACAAGCTCCGACCTCTAAGGCGTTAGCCGTAGGTCGGGGTAGTTGACGGGATGATTGCCCTCAAACTGAAAAATCAGCGGCCGGTACTCGCCGACAACCAACGGCCTCTTGACGATCCGGATCTGTCCGTTCTTTTTCACAGAGTTGACATACAACTCATAGTTTTTATCTTCCTCCGGATAATCCTTATTCTCGGCAAAGCTGTGCCAGCGGGTCTCCTTTCTTGCTCTCAAATGGCTGATGAGCGAGAGACAGACGATGAGCCTCTCCCTGATCTCATAGATCTGAAGAAGTTCATCCGTATCCTTTGCGCCCAGATCCTCCAGGACAGAAAAGAGACTCTGAATCTTCTTCTCTGCCAGAGCCAGTCCCGTCTCATTGAATTGATAGGCCTTCGTAATTCCGCCGGCATACTCATCCATGATTTTCTGCATGCTCTCTTCCAGCTGCTCGATGGTGATATTTCCTGCTTCGTTTTCCAGATAACGTTCGTACTGCCGGATGATCCGACTCCATGCAGGGTATCCATGACCACGCTTACTACCTTCCGACTCACTTGCTGAAGTCCTCTCGTCTTCTGTTCCGAAAAATATCGTCCCCGATGATTCATTTTTTTTATCACCGTAATCATCAATGTCCTCACCGGTGCCGGACAGAGCAGACTCTCCGAAAAACTCCTCCGCAATACCAGCGGACAGAGCATTCATTCTGAGAAATTCCTCAATCCCCTCTGCCGCCAGTTTCCCTTCTGCGAGGGCTCCGGTGACATACTTCTGTGGAGCGCCTCCTGCCACATCCCCTGCGGCATAAAGTCCCCGGACTGTGGTGGCGCGATGGTTGTCCACCCAGTAACCGCTGGCAGTATGACCGCCGACGATATAGGGTTCCGTTCCCTCGATTTCCACATTCTGTTCCGAAGGTCCTTTCCCGTCTTCGAGCCATTTCAAAGTCTGAGAGGGAGCCATATTGAGATAGGCCTTATAGAGTTCATCCTCCTGCTCTTTGGAGATTTCATCGGTCTTCAGATAACAGGGGCCGTGTCCGAGCCGGTTCTCCTCAGTGGTTCCATAGACTCTCTCACAGGTGGCAAGACCGTACTTTGTCTCATAGATCTCGCCAGCGGCATTCATCTGTTTTGCCTGCACTCCCTGGGCAATGGTTCCCGTGGGAGCAATGGTATCTTTACAGCGAAGGGCGATGAAACGCATTTCCAGTGTAGTCATCTCAGCCCCGGCCTCAATGCCCATGGCATAGCCGGCGCCGGTATTAAAGGGCGGATACCACATCTTGTGCCGCGAAAAACCGGGATTGTTCGGCCGGTACAGCCCGGCAGCTCCGCCGGTGGCAATCAGAACAGCATCTGCGATAATGACAAAGCTTTTTCTCTGATTTACTTCAAAACCCACGGCACCGTAGACCCGGTTATCCTCGACCAGAAGATCAGTGATATTCACATGGTTGAGAATGGATACATTTTTTGACTCCTCTGCCATTTTTGCGAGAATGGGTTTAATGTTCTCCCCGTTGATCTTGATGTTCCGGTTGCCTCTGGTCACGTAGTTTCCCTTTTCATCCTTCAGGATCACAAGGCCGTTATCCGCAAGTCTGGCTGTCACCTCGTTCAGATTCTCAGAGATGGAAAGAAGCAGATCCTCCCGGACGATGCCCTTCGCGTCCTTTTTGCAGTAGTCCACATAATCCTGCGGCACCCTGCCCTTCGTTATATAGGCGTTGATGGCGTTGACTCCTGCAGCCAGACAGCCGCTTCTCTTTATATTGGCCTTTTCCGCGATCAGAACTTTGTGTCTGCCATTCTGCCCCAACGTGTAGGCGGCATAACAGCCGGCTGTACCTCCGCCGATGATCAGGATGTCTGTGCGCAGTTTTTCAACCGTTAATTTTTCTCCCATAACTTTTTCCTTAAATTACAATTGCTTCCTCGGCAAGAACACTGTTGTTCTCCAGGTACACTTCGTCCTCCGACACCACATAGAGCCGGTAAATAAAAACATCCACTTTTTCTCCGACCCGGATCTCCGGTTCATTGATGCTGCGGGTTGCCGAAATGACATTTCCATGGATTTTGGTCCGTACTTCCAGGCTGCTTCCCCGGAAAATAATGTCCTCGACCACTGCCTCTTCCGCCGAATCGGAGAACTGAACGCTCTCGCCCTTCTTGAAGACACTGACAAACTCCGGACGGATGTATGCCTTCGTGTCCTCTCCCCGCTTTGTGAAATGACGAAATTCCTGATAGTTTTTCACTTCCACGGAATTCCCGATGAACTGTGCCACAAAGGGCGTCGCCGGATTCTTGTAAAGCTCCTGCGGAGTTCCGGACTGCTCCACCCTGCCCTGATTGGTGACGATGATCTCGTCTGCCACCTCGATGGCCTCATCCTGATCGTGCGTCACGAAGATACTGGTAATATTCAGCTTCGTGATCATCTGCCTCAGCCAGGTTCTAAGTTCCAGCCTCACCTTGGCGTCGATGGCTGCAAAGGGTTCATCCAGCAGCAGGATCTGCGGTTTTGGCGCAAGGGCTCTCGCGAAAGCAACTCGCTGTTTCTGACCTCCGGAGAGCTGACTGGGGTATCTCTTTTCCAGCCCCTCACAGTTGATCAATGTCAAGAGTTCCGTCACCCGCTCCCTGATTTTGTCCTCAGGAACCTTTTTTACCCGAAGGCCAAAGGCAATATTGTCATAGACTGTCATGTACCGGAAGAGGGCATAGTTCTGAAAAACAAAACCGATTCCTCTCTCACTTCCGGGTACATTATTGACCACTTTTCCGTCGATCAGAATCTCTCCGGAATCCGGCTGTTCCAGTCCCGCGATCATCCGGAGGATTGTTGTCTTTCCGCTTCCGGAAGGTCCCAGAAGAGCCACCAGCTTTCCTTTTTCAATAGAGATGTTGATATCTTTGGAAGCGTGAAATTTCTTGAAATGTTTGTTTATGTCATGAAGCTCTACGTACGCCATATCTGTTCCTTCCTCTTTATAATCGTTCTATTTTCTGTGGAACTGTTGTAATACTGCACCGTTTTCAGCCGGAGCATTCTTATCTGTTCAGATCCAGTTCCTTTTTCCCCCGCTTCTCAATCACCAGCCGGAGGATCAGCACCACTACGGCCAGGATCACCAGAAGAGAGGACGCCGCAAAGGCTCCGGTAAAGTCATAGCCCTGATACAGCAGCTCAATGTAAAGGGGCAGCGTGTTTGTTTTTCCCCGGAGATGGCCGGAGAGAACGGAGACTGCTCCGAATTCTCCCATGGCTCTTGCGGTACAGAGGACGACTCCGTACAGAAGCGCCCACTTGATATGCGGGAAGGTCACCTTGCGAAAAATCGTCCCGGTCCCGGCGCCCATGATAGCCGCCGCCTCTTCTTCGTCCGTTCCCTGGGCGGTGAGCACCGGAATCAGTTCTCTGGAGATGAAAGGAAAGGTGACAAAAATCGTGGCAAGCACGATACCCGGCACCGCGAAGATGATCTGAATTCCGTACCTGTCCAGAATCGGATAAAGGCTGCTCTGCCGCCCGAAGGTGAGGACATAGATCAGACCCGCGATGATGGGTGAAACCGTCACCGGAAGATCGATAAACGTGGATAAGATCTTCTTTCCTTTAAACGCATATTTCGTCACCAGCCACGCAGCCGCAATGCCGAAGATGGTATTGATGACCACAGCAAAGGCCGTTGCCTCAAGGGTGAGCAGCGCAGCTTTCACCGCGTACTCATCGGTAACCGCTTTGATGTAACCGGAGATCCCGCTCTTCAGAGCCGTGGTGACAATATACACCAACGGAAGAATCAGAAATATTCCAAGAAACAAAAAGCTGATGGTAATTAAACTGTATTTCAGAATCCTGTTTTCTTTTCGAAGTCCCATGTCTACTTCCCCTTCCCTCTATGCCAGGCCACTTACTCTCCTGGAGACAATGCTCTGTACCAGGGCATTCACCGAGAGAATGATCACGGCAATCCCCAGCATAACCAGGGCGATGGATGTGGCCGCCGAATAATCATATTCCTGAAGTTCCGACATGATCAGCAGAGGCGCGATCTCCGTCTCATAGGGAGTGTTTCCCGCGATGAAAACCACGCTTCCGTACTCACCGATGGATCTGGCAAAGGCCAGGGTAAAACCGGAGATAATCGCCGGAAGAATCTCCGGAAAGATCACCTTCCGGAACGTGTATCGCGCACTGGCTCCCAGAATGAACGTAGCCTCCTCATACTGGACGTCGATCTTCTCCAGTACCGGCTGTACGCTTCGAACCACAAAGGGAATCCCGATAAAAACGAGTGCCACCGTAATTCCCACTCTCGTGTAGGCGATTTTTATACCGAAGAGCTTGTAAAAAATCTGTCCGACCCATCCATTGGTAGTGGTCAGGTGTGTCAACGAAATTCCTGCTACCGCCGTGGGAAGAGCGAAGGGAAGCTCGATGATCCCGTCGATGAACCGCTTTCCCCTGAAATCATAGCGAACCAGAATCCAGGCCAGAATGACACCCATGATGACATTGATCAGAGAGGCCACAAGCGCCGTGGTGATGGACACGAAATAGCCGGACAGTACTCTGGGCCTTGTCACCGTGTAGATAAACTCAGAGAAACTCAGCTTTGCAGAAAAGACAACCAGTGAACACAGAGGAATCAGCACAACAATGGAAAGGATCGTTATGGTGATTCCCAAAGATAATCCAAAGCCCGGTATGACACTTTTTCTTTTATTCATCCTGTGTGTCCTTTCCGAAAAGCATTTGCCGGTGCGCTGAATCACTCCAACCGCACCGGCAGAATACTCTTTACTGCTCATAAATACTGTCAAAGTTTGCACCGTCGGCGAAGTGCTTTGCCCGCGCTTCTTTCCATCCGCCGAAGTGATTGATATCTGTCAAGGTAATCTTGTCGTTGATCCACTTTCCGTCCGAAGGGATCTCCGTAATGGTATTGGAATCCGTGGACAATACATATTTGTCACGGATTGCCTCTGTGCTGGGACGGTAATAATTCTGTGCCTCAATCTCCTGAGCCTCATCCGAGTAGAGATAACTCAGATACTCTTTCGCTGCATCTTCGGTTCCATGCTTTTTTGCAACCTCGTCCACGACTGCAACCGTAGGCTGGCAGAGAATGGAAACTGAAGGAACAACGATCTCATATTCGCCGGGATATTCCTGCAGAGAAAGGAAGGCCTCATTCTCCCAGGCGATGAGCACATCCCCCTGTTTGTTCTCCACGAAGGATGTCGTCGCTCCTCTTGCTCCGGAATCCAGAACCACTACATTGCTGTAGAGTTTCTTGATCGATTCGAGGATCTCTTTCTCACTCTGTCCCTGCTGTTCGAAGTAATACCAGGCCGCCAGATAATTCCACATAGCACCGCCGGAAGTCTTCGGATTCGGAGTGATGACTCCCACGTCATCGCGGATCAGATCGTTCCAGTCCAGGATCTTCTTCGGATTTCCGGAACGGACAAGGAAGACAATGGTGGATGTGTAGGGAGAGCTGTCCCGATCAAACTCGGAAGTGAAACCGTCATCGATCAGTCCCGCGTCGGCAACCACCTGAACATCGCCCTCAAGAGCCAGCGTAACCACGTCTGCTTCCAGACCGTTAGCAACTTCCAGTGCCTGTTTTCCGGATCCTCCGTGAGACTGGGTGATCTCAATCGGCTGTCCGAACTCTTCCTCATAGTGTTTGGCAAAGACTTCATTGTAAGCCGCGTAGAGCTCTCTCGTAGGATCGTAAGATACATTTGTCAGCTCGATTTTCTCTTTATCCTTCTTTCCGTCCTCCGCACTTGAAACTGCGGTCGCGCCGGAAGAAGCAGAAGCACTTGAAGGTTCGCTGTTGCTTCCACAGGCTGTCAGATAAGCTCCTATTGCAAAAATCAGTCCAAGTGTAATCAGTTTCTTTCTCATAATCATTTCCTCCTCATTTCTTTGATGTATCGCCTACTATTCTCGTAGGTTTTATAGGATTATAAACTCTAACAATACAGATAGACAAGGGGGCTGGTTACCAAAGAAAATGAGAGGTGGTTATCAGAAAAAATTAGAGCAAAAAAGAGTATGCCCGACAAGAATTATTTTTCTAATCGGTCATACTCTTTTATGATTTTATGTTAGAATCATCTGTGTGGAAAAATCAACCCAAACCTACATCCAGAGCCATCATGAGTATAAATCCCAGGGCAAAGGAGATTGTTCCGATATTCGAATGCTCACCCTCGGACATCTCCGGGATAAGTTCCTCTACTACGACATAGATCATGGCTCCTGCGGCAAAACTTAAAAGATATGGCATCAAAGGAATAAAGAAACCTGATGCGGCTATGACAAGAAGTGCACCTATGGGTTCTACAATTCCGGACAGAACTCCATACACGAACGTCCTTCCTTTGGGAACACCCTCACCCAGAAGCGGCATGGAAACGATTGCACCTTCAGGGAAATTCTGTATCGCAATACCGATTGCCAGAGCAAGTGCACCTGTAAAAGAGATTGTGCTATTCCCGTAAAGCCAGCCGGCGCATACAATACCTACAGCCATACCTTCCGGAAGATTGTGAAGTGTAACCGCCAGGACAAGCTTTGTGGTCCTCTTTAACCCGCTCTTTGGTCCCTCTTCATTCTTGTCCAGATGCATGTGAGGCGTCACCATATCCATGACCAGAAGGAAAAGCATACCTATCCCGAATCCGATCGATACAGGAAGAAAGCCAAGCTTTCCCATATCTGCTGTCTGATCAAGCGCCGGAAGCAGCAGGCTGAAAAAAGAAGCGGACACCATCACTCCTGATGCAAAGCCGGTCAGGGCACGCTGCATCTTCTGCCCCATCTCTTTTTTAAACAAAAATACACTTGCCGCGCCCAGCGCTGTTCCCAGGAACGGAATGATGATGATTTCCCACATAGCTTGCACCCCCTATTTCCTATTTATCAGCCGGTTCCCACTTAGCATAGGCCTGTCTGGAAATACCTATTTTTTCGCTGTTATGTTTGGTTGCCCACCGGCGATACAGTCTCATTTTAATCCTTCACCAGGAACACGTTCAACCATTTCTCTGCTCCTCTACCCGGACGTACATCTCCGGTGATCCAGTATTGCTCAATGCAAAGTCCCGGAACATCCCTCAAAAAATCACGGAATGCCTCCGGCGTAAAATCCGTGAAATATCTTCCATTGCGCTCGCCTTCAAACTCGCCATATTTAAAGGATGTGTAGATGATCCCTTCGGGTTTTAAGGCTCTCCCCATTTTAGCAAGCACATCTTTTAACTCGCTTTTTGCCAAGTGCAGGATGGAAGAACACGCCCATATGCCATCATAGATCTCCTGTTCATCCAGATCCTGAAAATACATGTGTCGGACATCGATGCCGGAATACGCCCTTGCGATTTTGCACAACTCTTCGGAGCCATCGATCGCGGATACTTCATAGCCCAAATCGGAGAAGTATTTCGCATCCCTTCCGGAACCACACCCAAAATCCAGGATTCTGGATCCCCGAAGGGACTTCAGAAACCGATCCTGCGTCTCTGTAAAATCCACGGCAACGGTCTGTTCTGCGAATGTGTCTGCGTTTTGGTCGTAATAATCAATGGTTGTTTTGTCCATTCTTTGTTGTCCTCACATATGACGTCTGGAGAAAAAACATTTATCTCTCTCCTAAGCTTCATTTTCTACCAGACTACTCAGTACCTCGTACAGCTCCGGCTGTTCCTTCTTCATCCGAATCGGTTTTCCCTCCGGATTAAGAAACGCATGGGAGGATGTGCCGCAGAACACTACCTTGTCCTCCTCATTTCTCATCTCGTAGGACAGATGCATCTTGACTCCTCTGAATTCCCGGACAGACACCCGTACCCGGATTTTATCCGGAAAAGTCGTGGAGAGTTTGTAATCCCCGGTGACACTTAAGACCGGAGAAATCACGCCCTTCTCCTCCATCTTCTCGTAATCCCACCCGATTTTTGAAAGAAAATCTACTCTGGCTTCCTCCATCCACCGGATGTAATTGGAATGATGCGTGATACCCATCTTGTCGGTCTCGTAGTACTGAACAGTATGTGTATAGACAAAGTCCATGTCATTTCTCCTCTTAAAACCCCTATAGTTTTCTATTATCCTGTATCATTTCCATCCATGCAGGATGAAAAAATATCTCCTTCTTCAACTTGCCGGATGCTGCTCCATTCCGCAGACGTTTCCGCATTCACAAAGAATCCGGCAGATCGAAGCACCACTTATCTGATAATCTCCACAACCTCTCCGATGTACATATCGTGAGAAGCCTGTCCCTCATACATCTCTTTCGCGATGTCCGCGGGCATATTGGATTCTTCCAGCTTCTGGCGGAAGAGCTTTCTGCAGACGAGAGTCACCTCTGCCTCTTCGAAGGTGACACCGTCCTTCAGAACCTTCTCCGTCAGGCCGGAATTTTTCATCTTATCCATATCTCTTCCGGACTTCGAACCGAGAACTCCAAGGATCTCTTTGTACTGCTCCGGATAAAAACTGATGGTAAAGTACTCATTCTCATCCATGAATTCATGGGTGTATCTGGATGTACGCACGTAAACCGTAGCCACCGGCTTTCTCCATAAAGTACCAAGGCCTCCCCAGCTGATGGTCATAGTGTTGAAACTTTTCTCATTCCCTGCAGTCAGCAGTGCCCACTTCTTATCAAACTGTGAAAAAATATTTGTATTGAATTCCATTGTTGTTCCTCCTCATATAAACCTTATAGTTTTATTGTGATTCTTCAGGGTACCTGTTAACAGGATTCCTGTTCATTTCGCAAATTTAATAAAATATTAATTTTGCGAATCAGCAAGCCATCTGGCGATATCGATAATTCTTATTCCCAGCTCAGGAAAATATCCATCTCATGCCATTTCTCACCGCCCCATTCAGATGCAGATTCTCCCAGATCACGAAATCCAAACTTCCGATACATCTTAACTTTTTTTGCGTTACAGGTAAGCACCAGCCGCCTTCTTCCCTGTTCTTCCTCTCTGCGGCAATAGTTCCACACAAGCTCCCTTGCAAGTCCCTGCTTCCTATATTCCGGCAACACATCAAGCCCCAGCAACATAACATTTTTTCCTTTCGGATCGTGCAAAGATTCATCCGTGAAAAACTCGTCCCGAAACGCCATCTCATCCGTGCAAATCCCATTTAGAAACCCAGCTATTTTGCCAGTCTCTTTTTCTATAGCAACAAAAAACTGCTCCGAAGCAACACTTATCCTTTCCAGGATATGTTCCTTCGTGCAAGCTTCATTCGGCGGAAAGCATATCCTCTCGATTTCCGCAGCTTCATCTGCCTCCTCCGGTCTGATACTACGGAACTCATACTTCTCATAAACGCTGTCATCTTCAATATTCATCATGCGCAGAAGTTCTCTCGCCTTCTTCCTGCCTTTTTCCGTCATATAGGCATATTTATACCCGCCGCCACGTTTCCTCTTCGGATTAATGATCAGCTTTTCTTCATCCAGACGGTCTATTGCATTGAAATCATAATTCTTCCACGCGATCTCATCATATCGATTGCCCTCTCCGTCCGGAAATCTTGTCAGATATAAAAGAGCCAGTGTCAACTCATCTATTGCTTCCTGTCTCGATTTCTTATCCATCCTATATCCTCGAACTTTTATGTCTATAATATTCATTCCCACTTCTTCCAAACATCCGGCAGATAGCCAAGCGTTGCCTGTTTGCCGTTTCTCACGATCGGTGTTTTTAGGATCTGCGGATTTTCCAGAAGTTTGCCAAACTTATCCTCATCGGCGATGTACTGAAATAACGCCACGGCATCCTGATCTTTTGCGTCAGGATTTACCATGTTCATGATACCACCAACAGCGTTGGAAACCGAAGTCAATTCGCCTTTGCTTAAGGTTTTTTCTTTCAGATCAATAAACTGGTACTTGATTCCGCGTTCCTTGAAAAAACGCACTGCTTTCTTTGTGTCATTGCATTTTTTTGTGCCGAAAATCTGAATGTTCATGCCAGTACCTCTTTTTTCCTTGTCTATTTGTATGTGGTGGTGAGCAGTCATGCGGATGGAGCGGTCAGTTGTCTACATCCAGGTGCTGTCTGCTGTCTATGCCTTCTTTTTTTAAATCAAAATCCAGCAGATCGAAGCTCTTGGGAACGACCTTGATCAGGTTCATCGCCTTCGGGAGCTTCTTCATGCCCTCGATCGGTATCTTCTTGTAGTCCAGAAGCTTAATGTATTCCTCAGAAAACGGCTCGATCAAAGAAGCTGTTCCCTGTACCTGAAGCCCTTTCAGTGCTCCGAAACCACTGTAGCCATCAAAGATGGCAAGGCTCACGTTCTTATTATCCCTTAACGCCTTGAATTTCAGGCCGCCCTCAGAAAAGAAGTAAAAAGCCCCATCCAGATAATTGTATTCGATCGGCGTACACCGGACAAGATCCTCACATGCCGTGGCTAAGGCGCAGGTTTTGCGCTCGGCAAGGAAGGCTTCGATCCTCTCTTTTAATCTCTCCGTATCCATCTTTTTAGAAGCTGCATCTTTTTCGATCCAGTAATTTGATTCTTTTTCATAATCCGGTTCCCACATATGTGTGTATCTCCCTTATGTTTGTGTAGTTATTAGATATCCACTAGCATCAAATCTATATGAGGTACTAGCTAAATGAAACGACTGAGTAAAGAGCATATAATGCTTACTGTAAATCCGTATACTTGGCACTACTTCCTTTGGCCTTATCTACCGGATACTTCGCTTCATTCTGAGCCATCTTCATATTGATGATCTCATCCGCATCAAAGCCAAGCTTGTCTACAAGGTTTTGGCAATAAACCATGACGTCAGCCAGTTCTTCTTTGACATGCTGTTCATCGAAATTATCATCATCCCACTGGAAACACTCCAATAACTCTGCCGCCTCGATAACGATTGATTTCGCCAGATTGACCGGTGTATGAAACTGATCCCAATCACGGTCTTCTGTAAATTTTCTGATTCTATTTAGCGTTTCCTGTTTCATATCTACCCCTTTATTTTGGAAAACTTCTCCCCACACATCATATGGTCTTAACAATACAAAATCTAGGTTTTTGCAACTATAAATATGGTACCACTTTGGACTTGCATTTGGTGCAAGTTTGGAAAGAATGTATTCCAATATTATGCACCAACTCCCTGTGTTGACCCGGAGCCCCGAAAATCGGGTGAAAATCGGCTCGTTAGAAGAATCGATGAAATTTTAGATTCCAGCTAATATGTAGAGGGAGATTTTAGACAGATTTCGTCTTCTGAGATAGAAGAAGCGGGAACTGATTTCTTCGGTCCCCGCCCTTCAAATTAGCGTTCCTGGCGGGATTCGAACCCACGACCTTCCGCTTAGGAGGGTCTTCGACAATAACTAATACTATCTTTTTACGAGCCACTGAAATCACCAGCCTCTCTGAAAGCTAATGCAATTTCAGCGTTATTAGTCGGTTCGTATACCTCCTCATTCTGTTCACCAAGGATAATATCTCTGAAATAGAAGTCCCGAAGATTGTTATTATCCTTAAGATTAGTCATCCGAATATATCTGTTTGAAGGATTCGTTGTCGTAAACACAATGAATCCTCTGTCCAGCGTTTCCAGGGGTCTCAGATTATGCGAGGTAAAAATCAGCTGTCCCTTTCCTTTTTCAGAAATGATGCGCAGTAATTCTCCCAGAAGATATTCAAAGACGCCGGAATCCAATTCATCTATAGCTACCGTAATAGAAGAACGATTATAAACAACAATCAGTAACTGAAGAATGGAAATGATCTTCTTGATACCTTCTGACTCGTATTTAAGCGGAATCTCTTTTTTGTTCTTTAATGACATTAATTGGATCTTATATCCTTTTTCGCCATTAGAAAAAAATATATCACCAAGTATTTTTACGGTGATTGTAAGCCCTGGAACGATCTGTGACAAAACAACATTCATATTGGATATGACGGTCTTAACCATTTCAACCGCATTCTCAGGGATAGGAGCCTCATTCTCCAAGGGGATTAGAATATTGCCGACTGCAGCATTGGCTCCGTTTTCGTATTTAAACGCGAGCGGAAGAGCATTCATGCTGATAATCCCGGTATTTGCAGTATTTATAACGAAGAGTTCATAATTGCCGTATTGAACCAGGCTTTCAATCAAAAACATATGTCTTTGATATTCAGGATCTGCCTTGCCCTGCTCGTTGTTTCTTATTGCTGTCAGGAGCTCTCTGGAAAAGACGAATGATTTCGAAGCACCTGTAGTCACCTTTTTATCGACCATCAGGTTCATCGCCAAGTCCTTATCTTTTCCAAGAAGACACGTGTACTTCGACTCAGGTGTAAAAACCTTGGATGATGTAGTATCTATAAGCGCTCCCTTTCGGATCTTTGTTTTTTCATCTTCATAAGAGTAACCCAGAACTTCCTTGCTAATAACAGCTTTATGATGCGTTTCTTCACTGGGTTGAACTCCCAGGTTCTGAGATGCTTCGATTTTTTCTGCTTTTAGCTTAAAATCATAATAAGCCTGGTATTTCCCGAGTTTTCCTGTAACGCTGAATTCATAATGCAATGATGCAGCATCAGCTTCTACATTAATGTAGTCCGCAAATTTCTGAGGGACAGGCTGCCCTTTTAATGCATATTGAAGAAGCTCTATTGCATCGATCAGAGCTGTTTTTCCGGATCCATTCTGGCCATACAGCCCAAGAATACTGGTCCTGAATGCTTTTCTATTATTGGCAAAGCTTAAGTGTCCTTTTTCAATATTTTTAAAGTTTTCTATTGTAATATTCTCCAGGCGAACAATCGTATCCATCATGGCTCCATCCTCCCTTGACCTTCAGTGTCACTCTACCATTATTCTCCAAAAAAGTCAATTTGAAACGCTAAACCTTCACATTTTGTTCCATTTTTTTAATTTGCTTTCCATTTTTTCGTTTTCATCTTTCGATAAGCCACAAAATCGAGTAGGAGGGAGTGATTAGCTCCCGTCCTCTCACAGCACCGTACGTACCGTTCGGTATACGGCGCTTTCAATAGTTGACGTGCACGGACTGATAGGCTGTGGCTAAATCATAAAAGCCACTGTTTATCAGTCTTT
>JAIKXQ010000036.1 GCA_024684035.1 Eubacterium sp.
GCTACACTTGCAGTATTTGTGAAGTGACGCGACAAAAGCTTCCTGATTCGGGAGAAGGTAATGATTAAAAACGGGAGGATATTCGGATGGGGGTCTGAATATCCGGAACCGAGGAACTGGTGGTGGGGATTTGCAAAAGAAAATCATAGGAATAATCGTGGATATCATATGCATGACCGTATCCTATCTGACGTGTGTAAGATTGCGCTTCGGATGGCTTCGGTCACCGCTTTCCGGCGACTTCAGCCTTTGGGGGACGCTTCTTCTGTTTGCTCTTGCCTATGCGGTCATGAATATTCTCATGGCGGACAGGAAGGAAAGAAGCGACAGACGGACGGTCTTCAGTCTGATGCGAAATGCACTGCTGGATAACGTCATGCTCACGCTTTTGCTCATCGTGATTGTGTATCTGATTCATACAGAATCAAAAATTTCGAGAGGGTTTGTAATTTCTTTCGCGGCCATGGATACACTGCTGATGATTCTGGGGCATCTGACTGCGGGCTGGCTGTTCAAAGGCTATCTGAAGAGGTGCAGAAAGAAACTTGTGATTGTCGCGAACCGTTCAAATTACAGGTTTGTTATGGATCGGATTCTGGAGGAATTCGATCAGGAGTATGAAATCACCGGACTGATGATTGCGGATCGGACAGCAGACGGTTTTTTCAGAATCTGCTACGATGGAAGTGGCAGGGCAATGATTGATGAGAAGTACAAGGATTTTGACGAGTTTCTGAAAAAGGGCGTCGTCGATGAAGTATTCATGAGTCTTCCGGACAGTGACAATGAGCAGATCAGTCAGCTGATTGAGAGACTTGAGAGCATGGGCATCGATTCCTTCCTGACGATAAATACGTTTTCCCTGGGCGTTGAGGAAGCGAGGATGGAGAACTTCTCAAAGTATCATGTCCTCAGATTTTCGCCGCGTGTGTTCAGTGATACGGATTTTGTTATGAAGAGAATACTTGATATTCTCGGCGGGCTGGTGGGCTGCGTTCTTTGCCTGATTGTGGGGCTGTTCGTCGCACCGGCCATCTATATTGAGGATCCGGGACCTGTGATCTTTAAGCAGCAGAGAGTGGGCCGGAACGGCAGACGTTTCACCATGTATAAATTCCGTTCCATGTATCAGGATGCCGAGGAGCGGAAGAAGGAGCTCATGGCGCAGAACGAGATGGACGGTCTGATGTTCAAGATGAAGGATGATCCCAGGATTACGAAAGTGGGAAAATTCATCCGAAAGACCAGTCTGGACGAGTTTCCGCAGTTCTTCAATGTTCTGATGGGGGACATGTCGCTGGTGGGAACAAGACCGCCGACGGTCGGCGAATTCGAAATGTATGAGAATCACCATAAACGAAGACTGAGTCTGAAACCAGGAATCACGGGTCTCTGGCAGGTGAGCGGAAGATCGGAGATCACAGATTTTGAAGATGTGGTGAAGCTCGATCTTGAATATATTGACCGCTGGTCGTTCCTGTTCGACGTACAGATTCTGTTCCGGACAGTGGCGGCTGTATTTGAGGCAAAGGGCAGTGAATAAGAACGAATGAAGATACTGATGATCAACAAGTTCCTCCACCCCAACGGTGGATCGGAGACTTATATCTTTCGTCTCGGAGATTACCTGAAATCAATGGGACATGAAGTGGAGTATTTCGGAATGGAGCACGAGGGGCGCTGCGTGGGCAACCGCGCCGGAGCCTACACTGCCGACATGGATTTCCATGGAAGCGGAAAGCTGATGAAGCTCACCTATCCATTCCGGATCATCTACTCCTCAGAGGCAAGAAAAAAAATCCGGGAAGTGCTGGATGCCTTCTGCCCGGATGTGTGTCATATTAATAACTTCAACTATCAGCTAACACCGAGTATCCTGCTTGAAATTGTCAGGTGGAGAAAACAGACCGGACATTTCAGCAGGATTATTTTTACGGCTCATGACTACCAGCTGGTTTGCCCGAATCACATGATGAATAATCCGAACACAGGAGAGAACTGTGAGAAATGTCTCGGCGGACATTATCTGAACTGCTTACGCGGCAGATGCATCCACGGTTCCGCCGCCCGGAGCGCGATCGGCATGGTGGAGGCTGCGTACTGGAAGGTTAGAAAGACCTACCGTTGTTTTGACCGGATCATCTGCTGTTCGGCTTTCCTGAAGGGAATGTTTGATACGGATCCTCTCTTCAGGGGAAAGACCGTGGCCATGCATAATTTCGTTGAGAAGAAGACGACGGGCGGAGCGGAGAAAAAGGACTATGTACTCTATTTCGGTAGGTACTCCGAGGAGAAGGGAATCGGAACTCTGCTGGATGTCTGCAAGGAGCTTCCGGATATCCCTTTTGTCTTTGCCGGGAAGGGGCCTCTGGAGGAATCCGTAAACGGTCTCTCGAATATCCGGAATGTCGGCTTTCGTAGTGGAGAAGATCTGGCAAAGCTGATCCGTGAGGCGAGATTTTCCATCTATCCATCCGAGTGGTATGAGAACTGTCCGTTCTCCGTCATGGAGAGTCAGATGTACGGGACACCGGTTCTCGGCGCGAGAATCGGCGGTATTCCGGAGCTGATCCGGGACGGTGTGAACGGAGAACTGTTCACAAGTGGAAATGCCGAAGAACTTGGCGAAAAGATTCGCCGGCTCTGGGAGAACAGAAATCTTTTGGAAAAATACACCGAAGCGTGCTCGGGGGATGACTTCGACTCGGTGGAAGACTATTACAAGAAACTTGTTCCCATATATGAAGGGACAGATAGCGGGGCATAATTATGCGTGAGAAAAAACTGAATGGAACAGTCATCGTCACATATCGCTGCAACGCGAGATGTACGATGTGCAACAGATATAAAGCACCGTCGAAACCGGAAGAGGAGATATCGATCGAGACCATCCGGAAGCTTCCGAAGATGTATTTCACGAACATCACCGGTGGGGAACCCTTTATCCGGCAGGATCTGAAGGAGATCGTGCGTGAACTCTACAAAAAGAGCGACCGCATCGTAATCTCCACCAACGGTTTCTTTACAGACAGAATCCTCGATCTGGCAAAAGAATTTCCGAATATCGGCATTCGTATCTCCATAGAGGGTCTCGAGGACACGAACAATGAGATCCGCGGACTTAAGAACGGTTATCAGAGGGGCTACCAGACGCTGAAGAAACTCCGTGAGATGGGAATGAAGGATGTGGGTTTCGGCATGACGGTGCAGGACAGAAACGCGAAGGATCTGGTGCCGCTGTACAGGCTTTCGGATGAGATGGGCATGGAATTTGCCACGGCGTCTCTTCACAACAGCTTCTACTTTGTAGAGGCGAAGAATATTATTCACGACAGACCCATGGTTGCGGGAAATTTTGAGAATCTGGTCAATGAGCTTCTTCGTTCCAACAGTCCCAAGAAATGGTTCCGGGCGTATTTCAACCACGGTCTGATCAATTATATCTATGGACAGAAGCGCCTGCTTCCCTGCGATATGAGTTTTGACACTTTCTTTATCGATCCTTACGGGGATGTGATGCCCTGCAACGGAACGAAGGATAAGGAAGTAATGGGAAACCTGAATTCCCAGACCTGGGAGGAACTCTGGAATAGTCCGGAGGCGGAAGCGGTTCGCACGAAGGTGAGACACTGCGACAGGAACTGCTGGATGATTGGTTCTGTATCGCCGGCTATGCACAAGTATATCGCCACGCCGGCCTGGTGGGTAGTGAAGCACAAGGCGAAAGCTCTTTTCACCCGGACACCCTACAGTATGTATGAGAACAGAATTTGCTGCGATTACAGGGACGGGAAGGTGACAAAAGAGGAGCTTGACCGCTGCAGTACCTGTGACCGCAACCTGAAGATCAGCAACGGACTCAGTGCGGCCTCCAATGAGATGCTGAGGAACAAGATTGGTGAGGATATCGTCGATGCCGATATCCGAAGGCAGCTGGGTACGAACGAAGGGTAGAAACTATGAAGAAAATATCTTGTGTCGGCTTCCATGCGACAGGAGCTGGAGTGATCGATGATCTGCTCCGGGAATTCGACAATGTGTCTCAGGGAGCCTACGAAGTGGAGGCGCGGATGCTTCAGGATCCCGACGGTGTATCTGATCTGGAATATAATCTTCTGGAGAATCCCCATCGTCTGAATTCCGGCTATGCGGTGAAACGCTTTTTGAAATATGTGCGGATGAACGCCAGAAGTTATCACAAAGTATTCGGAAGGGAATGGGAGGAAATCTCCAAAGAGTACGCGGAGCGTCTGACAAAGATCACATATCCCGGGTATTGGCACGGGGACTTGTGGCTGCTTTCCCCTTTATGGAGAGGCTATTTCCTGTATCGCAGGGCGCTGGCAAAGATGTCGCCAAAGCCGATCCGAAAACCGCCGTATTATAACTATTTTCCATGGCTGAAGACAAGACACGTCTGCATCGGCGAAGAGGAATTCCTTGAGGTCACGAGAGACTACGTGGACGCTCTCTGCGAGACCATGAACAGAGATCACAGGGAATTTGTTCTCCTGGATCAGGTGCTTTCACCCTCCAATCCGGCCCGGTATTTCCGGTATGTACGCGATCTGAAGGTCGTCATAGTGAACAGGGATCCAAGAGATGTATATATATATCTGAAGCATGTCAAAGACCATGTTCTTCCGCAGACGCCGGAAGAATTCTGCGCGGTTTTTCGCGATACACATAAGATTCAGTCTGAAGTATCGCCGGATCTGTGTATGAAGGTGCAGTTTGAGGACATGATTTATAAATATGACGAATATGTTCCGAAGGTTATGGAGTTTATAGGAGTAACGGAGCAACACCACACGCGTAAGAAAACAAGGTTTGACCCGGCGATTTCGATCAAAAACACGAGACTCTGGGAGAAATATCCGCAGTACGCGGAGGAGGCGAAAATTATCGCAGAACTGCTGCCGGAGTATCTTTACCCGTATGAGGACATGGACGTCGCAAATAGGGCGGTGGGTGAGACCGATCGATCCGCGCAGGGAGAGTCGGGATTGAATACATAATGCTTTGTACAGCAGCTGGATTACAGATTGCAGCGTGTATGGAAATGTAGAATTGTCGGGGGATAGCAGATGAGATATAAGGGTCTGATCATGGCTGAGCTGGACACGGATCTGATCAGAAGAACCGTGCCCTGTATAGATTTTGATGTAGCGGGATATGGTAAGGACAAAAAGCTGATGTCTTCGGAGGAGATAGCAGAGATTATCGGGGATTATGATGTTCTGGTATCGGAGTTCGAGACCATCGATGCTCGGGTTCTGGAGGCGGCAAAGAGGTTGAAACTGATCGTCTGTTGCAGAGCCGGAGTGAAATCGGTCATTGATCTTCCGAAGGCACAGGAACTTGGTATCCGCGTGGAGAACAATGCAGGAAGAAACGCGAATGCCGTCGTGGAGATGGTTTTCGGTTATATTCTGGACTGGGCCCGGAATATCGGGAAGAGTAACTGTCAGGTTCATGATGGAACCCTGATCGGAAAGGATTTCTATCTCCCGAAGGAATACATGGACTCTCTTTGGGGCTTTAACAGCGAGAGTCCTTACGTGGCCTTAAGGGGAAGGAGCCTTGCTTCCATGACCATCGGTATCGTCGGATATGGACAGATCGGAAGGGTAGTGGCGGAGCGCGCGAATGCCTTCGGCATGGAGGTTCTCGTCTATGATCCCATGAGTGAGACCATCAATATCTCCGAGAATGTGCGGAAAGCGACCCTCGATGAACTGATGGAGACGGCGGATGTGGTTTCTCTTCACTGTCCTGTGACAGAGGAAAACCGGGATATGATGAGCTATGACCGCTTCCGGCAGATGAAGAGGGATGCGCTCTTCATCAACGCCGCAAGAGGGGGGCTTGTGGATGAGGATGCTCTTGTCTGGGCACTGAAGAATCGCGAGATCGACGCAGCGGCCATCGATGTGGCAAAGCAGGAACCCATTCCGGCAGACAGTGCGCTTCTGTCTGCGCCGAATCTGACAATCACTCCCCATATAGCCGGGGCGTCGGATGAGGTCATCCGGAAGGGGACAGAGATGGTCATCCATAAACTGATCAGATTCGTCGGAAGCGATCCGGTTATTAAGCAAGAGCTATACCGGTACAGACCGGAAATGCGAGGGGTAAATTAGAAACACGGGGTGTGGAGATGAAGAAAAATATAGGCGTTCTGCTGGCGGCCGGAATCGGAGCGAGATTTGGTTCGACTTGTCCGAAGCAGTTCAGCACACTGAACGGCAGGGAAGTGATCTCCTACAGCATCGATATGATGAAGAGAGTCGGTAATATGGATGACTTCATCGTCGTTGTCGGCCATGAGGAGCACATCAGCGGAGAACTTGACAAAAAGTACAACATCCGGACAATTGAAGGAGGGGATACCCGTGGGTATTCTTTCTACAACGCCCTTCAGTATATAAAGGTACACTATCCGGACTGCGAGAAAGTGATCTTTCATGAGGCCGCGAGACCGCTGCTGAAACCTGCGGTGATGGAGAGGTATTTTGACCTTCTGGATGACTACGATTACGTAGAGACCTGCGAGAAGGTGGTGGCGTCCCTCGGGTGTTATCTGAAGGATGTGAAACCAAAGAGAGAAGACTACTACCTCATCATCGCCCCGGAGGCATACCGGTATGATTTGCTTATGCGGCATTTTGATCCGGAATCGGAAATCTATTTTGCCGCGGATCAGCTTCCGGAGACAGCCAGAGGCTATCAGTGTTTCGATGTGAAGAACAATATCAAGCTCACATATAAGGAAGATGTGGGATTGATCGAGTATCTGCTTCAGAGAGAAAACCGGGCGTAAGCAGGGAAGGAAAACAACCGGATCCCAGAAGTGACTGTGAACAGTAAGAGCGAGAAAAAGAAACAGGAAATTGAGAGAAGATAATGAGAATAACTCTGAATAGAAAGGCCTTGCCAATAAGTATATTGATCATGGTAATGATTGTCCAGATTCCCTTGATGAAGTCCATCAAGATTCTTCAGTATCTGGATGAGGGATGGACGGTGGTATCACTTGTATACCTCTTCATGATCATCGTCATGGAGCGCAGACTGGAAAAAGAGATGTACGCAAGTATATGGATTATTCTGGTGCTGACCGGCATAGGCGTTTTGGGAAATATCATCTGGGAGGTTCAGACCGGTATCGCGCCGATTCTGACGGATATCGGAAATATGTTCAAGACCTACATCACCTTCTACGCCGGGGTAACCTACATGAACCACATGGAGGAAGAGGACAAGAAGGCGCTGCTGCAATATGTCAATACGTTCTGCTGCATTATCGTAACACCGGGGTTCTTCCTGGCCATTGTGAACCTCTTTGTGAACATCCATATGCACACGGAGTATGTAAACGGCATGCGTGCCTTTCACTATATCTTTAACCGCGTAGGAAACCTGAACATGAGCTGCGTAATCATGCTGATGATCGAGACGGCCTGGATGAACTACCTGACTCTCGAGGAGAGGAAAACCCAGAGAATTTTCCTTTTTATGACACTGATGCTGATGCTCTCCACCTTGCGTTCCAGGGCATATGGCTTTTTTGTCATTTACGTGCTGGGATATCTGATTTTTGTATATGGAAGATCCGCAACCTTGAAGGCGACTGCGCTTCTTGCGATTCCAGGCATCTCCCTGGCTTTCGGTGTTCAGAAGTTTGCCTACTACTTTGGACAGGATCGAACCGCCAGGGGTGTATTGTTCCGTTACGGCGTACAGACGGCGAAGTCTTATTTTCCCATCGGAGCAGGTTTCTCTACATACGGAACTTACGCTGCAAGAAAATACTATTCTCCCCTGTATTACAAATATAACTTTGAAAATGTTTGGGGCTTAAGTCTCAAAATGGGAGACTTTCTTACGGATGATTACTGGCCTGCAGTTATGGGCGAATTCGGTTTTTTCGGTGCCATTCTCATGTTGATTTTGATTACGCTGATGTTTGTCAAGGTAATCAAGGAGACGGAGAATTATCCGGCCTGCCGGTTTGCGGGGCTGTACGGACTGATCTGCATGGTTATTTCCAGCATGGTAAGTGCCAGCTTCTTCCACACGATGTCCGTCGTACTTTCTCTTACCGTGGCGGTATGTATCGTGTGCAGAAAGAATATGGAAGATATGGTTACCTTTGATTCGCGTCTGTAGTTTCGCCGTCAAACGGCTGATATCAGAGCTATAGTACCGGGAAATGAGGGCTGTTATCCGGTCCGGATCCCGGATTATATAAGAAGAGAAACGAAGAAACGGTCGTGGTTATCGGTTTCGTATAATTGATAACAATGTACCGGGAAGGAAAAGGAGAAGGATCAGGATAGTTCCTGAGGGGGAAGAACTGCAATGGAAGAAGAGAGAGTAGAAACGGTAGAAAAGGTGTCAGATTCCGGGGTGACAGAGGAGCAGATGCAGGCGGTACAGGTACTGACGGCGGAGGAGAGAGAGCGGAAATTCATTCAGGAACTGGAGCGGGATGTGCGAAGCAAGATCGCCCAGGAGGAGGCGGAACAGGCCCGGCTTTTGGCAGAAGGAAAGCTGAACCTGGATGAACACCGGCATCACCACCATCATCACCACCATCATCACCACCATCACAAGAAGAAACTGTCCAAACCGACGAAGATTCTGATTGTCATCGGCGTGCTTCTGATCAGCGGAGCCATCACCCTCTTCGCGGTGGCTGCGTCCGTTCTCGGAAAGATCAACCACGTGAAAAAGGGCAACGGAAATGAGGCCTATATCTCCAAAAGTCAGGAGTCCTTCGAAATAGACAGCACGGACATTCCGGATACACTGAAGCCGGAGGAAGTCAGCTGGAACAATGCGGATATCGATGTAATGCGGGACAAGAATGTCAGCAATATTCTTCTCATCGGACAGGACGCCCGGAAGGGGGAGGAGAGAGCCCGTTCCGATAGTATGATCATCTGCAGCATCAACAAAAAGACCAAGAAGATCACGCTGGTATCCCTGATGCGAGATATGTATGTGCCGATTCCCGGATTTTCTGACAACCGAATCAACGCGGCCTACGCCTTCGGCGGCATGGATCTTCTGGATCAGGTAATTCAGCAGGATTTCGGTATCCATATCGACGGAAACGTGGAAGTAGACTTCGAGGGCTTTGTAAAGGCCATGGAGGTCATCGGAGAGATCCCGATTGAGTTGAATGAGGAGGAAGCAGAGTTCCTGAATACAAAAAAAGGATGGGTGGCCGAGGCCGGCGTATCCAACGAGGGCTGGAATCTGAAGAAGGGAATGAATCTTCTCACGCCGGGACAGGCCCTTGCTTATTCCCGAATCCGTTATGTGGGCCACGCGGATTACGAGCGTACAGAGAGGCAGAGAAGAGTTCTCACCGCCGCCTTCGGAGAAGTGAAGGATCTCGATGTCTTCAAGGCCATCGAGCTGGCCAACAAGGCTCTTCCGAATTTCACGACGGATATCAATACCCGCACGATTCTCGGATATATCTATACTGTTTTTGCCAATGGCATGACTGTGGGAGAAACCTACAGGATTCCTGCGGACGGTAAATACAGCGGAGAGAATATTAACGGAATGGCAGTGCTTCTTCCTGATCTTCAGGGAAACAGCGAAGCGTTGAAGACATATCTGTACGGAAAGATAGAGTAGAAAAAACAGCGAGCGGTTATACCGGCAACGATGCACAGTGTATATTGAAAACACAATGGGGGAAGGAAACTTGGAATTAGAAAAAAGAGAAAAAGATGTGCAGGATCTGGTTTACCTTATAGCCTGCGCAGTTCATGAGACAGTTCCGGATGAAGATCGAATTCGAGATATGGATCTCGATGCAGTTTACACACTTGCGAGGAAACAGACCATCAGCGTGACTGTTGCGGGTGCTTTGAAACCGGTGAAAGATATTATTGGCGAGGAAAAAATCGAGCCCTGGCTTCGCGCGGAAGTTGCGGCTGTTCGCAAAAACGTAATGATGGATCTGGAGAGGACCTCTTTACTTGACTGGATGGAGAAAAATGAAATCTGGTATTTGCCTCTCAAGGGAATTATTCTCAAGGATATGTATCCGGCCATCGGTATGAGAGAGATGACGGATAACGACATTCTCTTCGATCCTGCGGCAAGAGCTGCACTTCACGATCACATGGTTGCCTCCGGCTTTGAGGTCAAGCTCTATGGGACGGACAAGGACGACCAATATATCAAGAAGCCGGTGCACAATTTTGAAATGCATGTGGCTCTGGCGGAGGATCATCTCTATCCGAAGCTGTATGCATATTACAAAGACGTGAAAGAAAGACTCGTCCGGGATGAAAACAAGAAATATGGTTACCATTTCACCGATGAGGATTTCTATATCTTCCACATTGTTCACGCAAAGAAGCACACAGATCATGCCGGCTTCGGGATCCGGAGTCTGATCGACAGTTACGTGTATCTCAGTCAGAAACCGGATATGAACTGGGAATATATTGAGAATGAACTGGAGACTCTGGAGATGCTGGAGTTTGAGTCGAAGATGAGAGGACTTGCCTTCCGTCTCTTCGGCAGCACCGAATACGGTATCTTTGGCAGATGTACGGAAGATGAGCTGGCTCAGCTGAAGGAGTATGTGAAAGCAGGAACCTTCGGCACCATGTCAAAAAAGATTGAGAACTATATTAACAATCTGATGGAGACAAGCGGATCGAAAAAGGGAAAAGAAGCTTATTATATGCACAGGCTCTTCCCGGAGAAAGCCGAGATGAAGAGAAACTATCATGTGCTCCTGAAACACGGATGGCTTCTGCCATTCTGTTATATACACAGACTGGTTCGAGGAACTCTGTTTAGACGTGATAAGATCCGGGGCGAAATCGACGCGGTAAAGAAAGTCTGAGCTGGATTTTTGGCTTGATGAAGTCTGCGTAGGCAGGATTGATCCAACGCTATGTTATGATATACTATCAGAAACGTTGAATTGAGTATATAATATTGGAATCTGATGATACAGACAGGGGGAATGGAATGGATGTGAAACAGAGAACGGGCAGACTTATGGTTATCCTGCCTGCGTACAATGAGGAAGGTAACATTCAGCGAAGTGCGGATTGTATCGCTGAGCAGCTGGAGGCGGCATCCGTCTCCTACAGAATTCTCTATGTGGACGACGGATCCACGGACAAAACCTGGGAGTGCATTCAGACGGCGTCAGAGAAAAACCCGAAGGTGAGAGGCCTGCACTTCTCGAGAAACTTCGGAAAAGAAGGGGCGATTTTCGCCGCTCTCTGCAACATGGATCTGGACTGCTGTGTCGTCATGGACGCGGATCTTCAGCATCCCGTGGACAAGCTGGTGGAGATGTACCATCTCTGGGAACTTGGCTACGACGTGGTGGAAGGTGTGAAGACAGATCGCGGCCAGGAGGGCCTCCTTCACAAGAAGGCCGCCGGAGCCTTCTACAATCTGATGAGTTGGGCTGCCGGCTTCGACATGAAGCGCACCTCGGATTTCAAGCTTCTGGACAAGAACGTGGTGGATGTACTTGTGAGCGTGCCGGAGAGAAAGACCTTCTTCCGAGCCATGTCCTTCTGGGCCGGCTTTCGGAGAGCTGTCGTGGAATATGACGTTCTGGAGAGAGAAGCCGGAGAGTCCAAGTGGTCTACGAGAAGCCTTGTCCGCTACGCCCTGAACAACATCGGCTCCTTCACGGAGAGACCCATGTACTGGATCATGTATATGGGTATCGCAATTCTGGGAGGAGATGTGATCTACGCTCTGATCGCTCTCATCCGGTCAGCCCTCGGACACCCCGCTCCGCGGAACGCCGGTGTGATCTTCGCCGTACTGCTCACCGGATCCATGATCATGATCGCGATGGGAATCATGGGCTTCTACATAGCCAGAATCTTCGATGAAGTTCGCCAGCGCCCGAGATTCATCATCTCGGAGGCCTGCGGCTCCGAGATCAGCATGGGCACAGGAACTGTGCAGAAACTCGGATAAACGAATACAATGATGAGTGAAAAAACAGCCCGGGAACTGCCTCAAATGGCAGCTCCCGGGCTGTTTTTTATGGTATAGGAAATTGCTTCGCAATCCCTATGACAATGGCAGGCTGCGTCATAGTCATGGAGATGATGGCGCTTAGCCTACTTTATAAACACGTATGCAAAAATCCTTTGACGTATACACCAGTTTGCCCACCTCCATGATCGCGTCCTCACAGATGGGCGTCTCCCCGTCGTTGAGAGTCATTCCGCAGTCATCATAGATGATGTAGTCGATGCCCTCTTTTTTCGTAAGAGCGTCTACCACATGGCTGTCCGTTGCGGAGTAGATGGCATCGGAGATGGATGCGCGATAATCTGTATCGTATCCTGCGGACCATGCGTAGTAGGTCCAGCCCTCATACATCATTATTCCCGACATCGGTACCTCATGGAAGGTGTAGCCGTTCGGTTCCAGAACCAGATCCTCGGAGGTCAGGTTATCATCCAGCCAGGCGGTGACATCGGAGTTCAGATTGACATGATAGGACTGGTCGAAGCCGTTGTCCCTGATGATGATCAGGAAATCATAGAGGCCGTTTGTGATCAGAAGGACGAGGAGCACCGCCATACAGGTTCGTCCTATGGCTTTTTTGGTCCAGAGGGCTGCGAGGACGCCGCCCCAGATAACCGAAAGAAATGCTGCAGCGATCATGATGTATTTATGATTTACAGTTACATCCGGCGTCAGTGATATCGTAAACGCGAAAACAACCGGGATCAGGAAACTGAAGATCAGAATCCTTGCCTGTCTCTTTTTAAGAAGGATCAGCAGAATAACTGCGCCTACAATGGTGATGCCCATGATACGCGCCAAATAAACCAGAACGCCGAAGAGCGAGGGATCATTGAGAAGGAACCCCCAGAAGAAAGTTGCCTTGAAGACGCTCTCTTTGATGAAGACGTGTGTCTGCAGAAAGGAGACGCAGACCGCGCATACTGCGAGGATCAGGTAATCGAGTTTGTGATCCGAAAAAACAGCCATTCCGCAGAGAATCAGCAGTGCGCCGATGACAGCGGCTCCGTTCCAGAAGGTCGCGGATCCGAGAAGGACTCCGAGCAGAAGGGCGCGAAGGGGATCCTCGAAGATCCAGGCGCTCTTCTTTGACCAGCGGGCGGCAAACCATTTCAGACGGCCGTTCTCGCTGTCCGCGCAGGCAGTATCTGCATAGAAGAGGAAGAACCAGATCACAGCAGCGGCAACCAGAAGACCAAAGGCGAGGTGGCGCTGATTCAGGTAGACGTTGTAAGTCCAGAGTCCCCAGTTCTCATTCTCTGTGTAGCCGATAAACGATCGATTTTGTTTGATGGTCTCGATCAGATCATGGCTCTGCAGGTGTTCGATCATGAACTGTACAATTGCCGTACCGCTGCGGAAGAAGAACAGCGCCGGCACGAACAGTTCCGCGGCAAAAGATGTAAAGAGCCTGTAGGAGAGCTGTGTCGCCAGCATCAGGAAACCGACCAGAGCCAGGATCGACGGAAGGTTGTAAGCGAAATCCAGACGCAGCCCGAGGAATTCAAGATTTCCGGTCAGAAACTGGAACATGAAGTGGTATTTGACGTCGGAACCTCCGTAGAACGGATACTGTGTCGGAAAGTTCGCCTGTTTTGAAAACGAGCGGATCATGGACACATGCGGCGCGTAGTCGCCGAAGACCGTATATCCCGCGCAGATGGTGCCATCCTTGGTCGCAAAGAACACATAGAAGACAGACACTGCCACAAAGATCAGAACGACTCCATAGAGAACAGCCTCGCGGATGAACAGTTTTTTGTCCTGTACCAGTGCCGG
>JAIKXQ010000041.1 GCA_024684035.1 Eubacterium sp.
CCGGCCATCCAAGTCTCTGGTTGCATTTTGTTTCTCTTTTTCCTAAATGTTGCTACTGTTCCGTTTCTTGCATTTCCAGTTGCTGCTCTGTACTGCTGTTGTGTTTCTTTGTAGCCTTTTGTTTCCTTGTTCCACTTTTTCAGACAGATGCTTCCTAATTCACCTGTTTCAGGAACAGTACCTATTATAGCAACCATAAGAAACAAATTCCATATCATGGATCTACCTTTTTTTTTACCGAAGCTAGTATTTCTGCACATAGACGTATAGTTTTTATTGTGCACTATTGTGGTAACATAAGGCATCTCGGTCACACATGCAGTGTCTAGTATGTGATTATGCGATTTTGCTGCTCATTTCTTGTCCTTTTGGTATTATTCAGGCACAAATCGCATGTCATTTATATCAGATTTATGTCCTCGTCATAAAAATATCATTTTCGTGTACCGTGATTTTTCACCTGCGAAAAGCCCTTATTTTAAGCCATTTCGGAAACTTTCGTAATCGTTTTCGTGCGTTCGGCACGGTTTTGCACAGTTATTATTCCTGATATTCAGTTGATTATGGTATGGCTTTTACCCTGTTTTTGTGAAATAATATATACAACTTTAAAATATTTTGTTAAAACGGCAACAATATGGTCACTTGATTATATTATTTCCGTGACACACACATGAATGGGGGAATTTTATGAAAACAGCAGGTAACAAATGGTGGAAACGATTGCTGTCTCTTTTGTGCATGTTTGCCATGGTTCTGGGCACCATCGCCGGGGCCGGTGCCCAGACTAGCGCGGAGGCAGCAACCCAGACGCTTCTGAACACCTACGGTGTCACCTTCAAACACTCGGGCACCTGTATCAATCTGTATCAGTTAAAGGACGCCGGTCAGCTGGCGGCTCTGAAGAGAGACTACAACAGTATCACTCTGGAAAACGAGATGAAACCGGATTCTCTGATGTGGGGAAGCGGCACCCTGAGTGTGAGCCAGGCAAAGAACCAGGGCTACTACATTCCGGACAACTACAAGGAGAGTCTGGTGCCTACCATTAATTTCGGTACTGTAGACCAGGTTCTGAAAATCTGCCACGACAACGGCATCAAAATGAGAGCCCACACGCTTCTCTGGCACTCACAGACGCCTCACAGATTTTTCCATCAGAACTACAACGAGTCCCAGGGCTTTGTAAGCAAGGATCAGATGGACGCCCGTCTGGAGATGTATGTCAAGACGGTAATGAACCACGTATACACCGGCAGCTACGGCGACGTCGTCTATGCCTGGGATGTGGTAAACGAGTACATCCACGCCACCAATTCCGACTGGGAGAGAGTCTACGGAAAAATGGGCAACTACCCGTCCTTCTGCAAAAAGGCTTTCCAGTTCGCCTATGAAACTCTTGAGTACTTCAAGAGAGCAGATTCGGTCGAGCTCTTCTGGAACGACTACAACACCTATATGGATGCGGACAAGGAACTTGCCATCGTCAACTGGATCAACGGAGAGAAGAAGATCTGCTCCGGTATCGGAATGCAGTCTCATGTAGGAACCAACTTCCCGTCTCCGGACTATTACTGCTCGGCTCTGAATAAGTTCCTGGCCGCAGGCTACAAGGTTCAGATCACAGAGATCGACGTCTCCAACAGTGAACAGCAGGATTTCGACAACTACGTATACAAACTCTTCCAGGGTATCTGCGCGGCACAGAAAAAATACGGTCGAATCACCGGTATCACCTGGTGGGGTCTCTCCGATCAGACTACCTGGATCGATAACCAGAAACCCCTGCTGTTCTCCTCTCCCGGAGTTCCGAAGTCCTGCTATTACAAGGTTCTGCAGGCCTACACTGAAGCTTTCGGACAGGGTGGCGTCGTTCCTACAGCAGCACCCACTGCTACTCCGAAACCCACTGCGGCTCCAAAACCGGTTGTTGACCCGGCTTCCGCAGCGAAGGTTGCCGAGGGCTGGTACTACATCAAGAATGTAAATGCCCAGAAATATCTGACAGTAAAGGACAATCAGGCGAAAAACGCCACAAACATCGAGCTGTCCACAGGTAGCGGCAGCAACGGTCAGAAGTGGTATGCTTCCTACAACAATGACGGCTACCTCACACTGAAATCCAAAGTAGGCGACTTCAACACCGACATTGCTTACGGAAAAGATGAAGACGGCGCAAACGTTCAGATTTACGAGAACTACGGCGGCGAGGCTCAGCAGCTTCTCCTGAAGAAAGCTTCCGGCAACAACACCTACTACATCTTCACCAGATGTTCCAACGGAACCAAAGCATTCGACGCTGAGGAGTCCGGAAAGACTGATGGAACCAACGTAATCCAGTGGTCCTACAACGAGGGCACGAACCAGCAGTGGGTATTCGAGGCCATCGCCCAGCCCACAGCCACACCGAAACCTACGGCTACTCCGAAGCCGACAGCTACACCGAAGCCAACCGCTACGGCAACGCCGAAACCCACAGCAACGCCCAAGCCAACGGCTACTCCGAAACCAAGACGGACAGTGAAGTACACTGCCATCGATCTGGACGGAGATGTAAGCCTGGGAAGACTGTTCTGAATGGATTTGTTTCTTAATTATTTTTGATCAGAAAACGGGAGAGGATGTCGCATTGCGACATCCTCTCCTTTTCATTACCAGGATTCTATTTTTCTAAAACGCGCAAATAATCCCAAGAGGATTATTGAATATTACGATAATATTTGCTATAATATATTTTAATTAGTATACAGTGTGTCGACATTATCATCAAGGAGGTGTTTTCATGGCTACATCAAGTATTTTTCACAACATAATCATAGACGACCCAAGGAAAGCAGAAGCTTTTATCTCCGCAATAGAAGCCTCTATAGCCGATCCCTATATGCCGTCCGATTTACATGCGATCAAGCCGGAGGATGATCCGGATAAAATTCGACAAATCATTGATCTATGGAAGAGGGAAGCAGGTGATTGATTGACACCGTTATTTTTAACATCCTCGATTTCATTGACAGTGGTGATTCTTCTGTCGTTAAACATATGCTCGCCACATTTTCATCACCTCTTAATCCCTCAATCGAAGATTTTATCCATAACAAAGCAATCGACTTTGCCAAAGGAAAACTATCCGTCACTTATCTTGTGAACGATAAAGATACCGGAAACATTCTTGGATATTTCACTCTTACACATAAGTCTCTCATCCTAAATGGACATAACCTTTCTCGTACCGCCAGAAAGAAACTGGCGAGATACTCCAGACTGGATTCTTCTACCGGAAACTACATGGCTTCCGCCTTCCTGCTTGCCCAGTTCGGCAAGAACTACACCCTAGACAAAGCAAATCGAATCGACGGTTCCGAACTAATGCAGCTGGCCACAGGTGTTCTGCTCCATGTACAGCATCAGATCGGCGGCGGTATCGTGTACCTTGACTGCGAAGACAATGAACACTTGACCTCATTTTATAGTAAGCAAAATTTCAAGGTATTTGATGATCGATACTCATCCAGCGACAAACAAAACTTCGTTCAATTTATTCGATTTTTCTGAGTCTTACATAAAAAGGATGTCGCGACGCGACATCCTCTCCTTTTCCTTCGCTCATCAAAAACAATGATAAAATATTCCGTCTATGATACAATAAACGATATTATATTTGATACATTAAATGACGATATATTGATAAGAGAAAAGCGTTGAAAATCAGTAACTAACCACGTGGAGAAAGGATATGCTACTCATGGAAACCAGAGAATCCGAAATACTGGAGTTTAAGAAATCCACCGCACAATTAAAGGAAGCAGTCATTTCGCTATGTGCCATGCTGAACAAGCACAACAAAGGCGTAGTCTATTTTGGCATTAAGGATGATGGAACCGTCTGCGGACAGCTGATCGGCAAGAGAACAACTGCTGACATTTCCCATGAAGTCCGGAATAATCTGAAACCGATTCCGGAGGTTTCCATCACCATTGAGACTTTCGAAGACAAGGATCTCATAAAGGTCAGCGCCAACGGGTCTGACACGCCGTATTCCGCCTATGGCAGATACTACACCCGAATGGATGATTCAGATATCTATATGGATTCCGCTCAACTCCGGAAATTCTTTGAATCCAAGAGTAATACCTACTCCCATTGGGAAGAGGAAATAACGCCTTACGGAATTGAAAAAGTAAATGAAGATGAACTGATCCGCTTCATCCGGGATGCCAACGATACCGGCCGTCTGAATTATATCTACCGAAACGCCGAGGAAGCCCTGAACAAACTGAATCTGATGAACGAGGAGGGTCATCTCAATATGGCCGGTTATTATCTCTTCGGAAATGACGGTCCTGTATTATTGAAAGAAGTTGTCTATCCGACGGATGAACGGCAGTATTTCACAGATCTCAAACAGTTCAACGGCAATATTCTGGAGTGTATCCGGGAAGGCCTGAAGTATATTCAGAACAATATCCATTATCACGCTGCGATTGTCGGCACACGACGCGAAGAGACTCCGGAAATTCCGGTAGAAGCCTTGAAAGAGATTCTGATCAATTCCTTTGCCCACTGTCGATATCAAAAAGGTGACTACAACGAAATCTCCATCAGCAGATCCAACGTACGCATCTATAATCCCGGCAGTATCCTAAACGATACGAGTCCAAGGGACTTCGCCTCTGGAAAAGTCGGCAGTAAGATCCGCAACCCTCTGATCGCCACCGTTCTCTTCAAAAATGGCCTGATTGATGCCTTCGGTACCGGGTTCGATCGAACCTTTCATTTGTGTTCCCGGTTCTCCGTTAATTATGAGTATTGGAATGATGAATACGGGTTTACTTTTGTCTTCAAGCGGAGCAACGCCTATGATCGATCAGACGTCACCGGCAATACCTCCTACGATCCGCCATCGAATTTTTGCGGTGGACAATATGATCACTTTATCTCTCCAAGACCGACGTACACGGTCAAAGAACCCGCCGGTGTATATTTGTCCGCGACGGACTCGCAGATCCTGGAATATCTGCGCCATAATTCTCATGCCACCATCGTTCAAATCTCCGCTGCCATCGGAAAATCCACTGCCACCACCCATCGCCATCTCGACCTTCTGGTTGAGGCCAGAATGCTGGAACGGATCGGATCGAGAAAGACCGGATACTGGAAAGTGCAATAAATGCAATAAAGATAATGAAGAGGATGTCGCATTGCGACATCCTCTCCTTTTCTTTTTACTCTGTCCGCAGTGCGGTGACCGGATCGCTCTTGGCGGCTTTGCCCGAGGGCATGAGACCTGCGATCATGGTGAGAATCACGCTGAGGATAATCAGGCCGATGGCTGCTCCCACGGGGAGTACGGCCTTGATGTCTTCCACCTTCGTCGCTGCCCGGATGATGATATTGGTGGGTATAAGCAGTATTCCCGTGACGGTGATACCGATGATTCCCGCCAACAGGCCGGTGATAAAGGTCTCGGCGTTGAATACCTGAGCCACGTTGTGTTTGGAGGCCCCGATCGCCCGGAGGATTCCGATCTCCTTGCGTCTCTCCAGGACGCTGATGTAGGTAATGACTCCGATCATAATGGAGGAAACCACCAGGGAGATTGCCACAAAGGCAATGAGCACGTAACTGATGGCGTCAATGATCTTCGTCACAGATTTCATCATGGTCGCCACCACGTCTGTGTAGGTGATGACCTTGTCCTCCTGGCCTTCCTTCTCCATCCGTTTGTTGTAATCGTCCAGAATCTTCACCACGGAGTTCTTCGCCTTGAAGTCCTTCGCGTAGATATAGATGCTGGTGGGTTTCTCGGGGTCTGCGTAGCCAAGCTTCGTCAGGTTATTGTCCAGGCTGTTTTTCTCTCCGGAGAACATGGATGAGAGAAGTTCTTCGATCTGACCCGCATCCATATTTGTAGAGATCATCTTCGCGAACATATCCGGCTCCACCTTGAACATATCCTCGATGCTTCCGCTCAAATTGTTCATGGTCTCCGTAAGTGCCTGTGTCAGGACCTTTTCCAGCTGTCCCGCCACACTGCCCATGACATTCTGGAGAGCTCCGCCGATCTGGCTGGAAAGTGCTCCGGCCATACCACTCATGGTATCAGAAAAAACCGCAGCCAGATTCTGTTCCAGACCGCTGGTGTCGATCATTTGGCTTGCGGCGCCGGTCATCGCTTTTTTCGCCTCGTCCGTATTCAGATATTTCAAAAAGGCATCTCCGATTTTCGAGGGCTGTGGCGCGTCATGTGTTTTTGCGTACTCCTCATATCCGGAGACAAGCGCAGAAGTAAACCGTTGCAGCTGCTCACTGGTGATATCGATGTTGCGGAGTTTTTCGGTTATGGTAGCCGACGCGGCTGCGATTGTCGACTGACTGCCGGATGACGGATCGGAAAGATATCTGTTCAGAGTGTTTCCGTCCGCAGGATTAAGTCCGTTCAGCACCGCCCACTGGTTGTAGCTGTTCAGAATCTGCACCAGCATGGAAGACACATCTTCTGTGGTGACAGCCTCTGCGTTGCTCTCGGACAGAATCTGTTCCAACTGTTTCCGGATCGTCTCCTGCCCGTCAGTGCTCCAGAGATAATCGCGAATGGCGTTGTTCAGTTTCGACAGATCGGTGGAGGGATCCTTTGCCGCGTACTCGCCGAAGCCGGTGAGGATCGTGGAAAAAAGGCTCTCCAGTTCCTTCCGGGTGGCAGTGATCCGGACTCCGGAGAGCAGTTCGCCGATCTGATCGGCGTCCATGGAAGGCAGAGAATCCTGAAGTGCCCCGGGATCGATCATGCTTCCCAGATCCATATCGCTGAAGTCGATTCCGCTCATATCCATACCAGAAAGGTTCAGGCTGCCCGGGTCAAGTCCTGCGCCGGTCTTATCCGAAGCTCCTTTCAGCTCGTCAGTATTCACAGAAAAAGCATCCTTGATGGCATTCTCATCCACCGAGAAGAGTTTGCTCATATCGAAGCTCTCGTTGGCATCCTCATCGAATTTTTTGCCCGTGAACACATTGATATCCCGATCCTTCAGCTGTGCCCGAACCACCGGACTGTCTGAGGCCTGCTTCATGATGTCCTCAATGAGACCGTGCGGGTAGGCGATGCCCTGCTGAAGAGAGCGCACGGTGGTTCCCTTCTTCGGCTGAACGATCCCGACGATGGTGAGATCCCTGCCCTTCTTCACAAGCTTCTTCAGATACTCTTCGTTTTTCGATTTGTCGGTCCAGACCTTGTACTCTTTATCGTACTCATAATAATCGGTACTTGAGACTTCCTTAAAGGTTCTGCCCAGGAACGTCTCGTAGGTGTAGTATTCTTCTTCGCTGTCCGTGGATGAAGACGACGTGACGCCCACACCCGTCGGTGCCTTCGTATTCGTCGGTGCTGTTGAAGCCTGCTTTGCATTCTGTGTTTCTGTGATCGACGGAATAACTGAAATCTGCGTCGGGGTCGGCGTGCTCATGCTGTCCGTAAATGCCGCAATCTTATCCTGAAGAATCTTCTCATCCTTGATTCCTAACTGATAGAGCAGCACATCGCTGACCGTTCCGTCTCCCGCAAGAACCAGCACCAGCTCATTGTTGTTCTCCGGCCAGTGGCCGGCTTTCACATCATAATTTTCTTCGTAGAGATCGTCGGATTCCGGAAGCGCAGAAAAAAAATTACTGCCCAGAGTTCCGCTCATCATACTACTGAAATCCATTCGCCCCGTAGCCAGCGAGCTGAACATGTTGTTGGGGTTGAGCTGAAAGATTTTGGTTTTCTCCTGTGTTGATGCTTCGCCTGTCCCCGTGGAATCTGTCGGCTCACTCTTCGCCTCCTCCATCCGGTAGATTTGCGGGGTGATGCCGTAGTTGTACTCGATGGCATTGACATACTTGTCCACGCCACTGTCGCCGCTGTCGAAATATTTTTTCAGGGACGCAAGATCATTGTTGCTGACACCGGAAAAAAGGGAGTCGGCCATTTTCATCACACCGATTTTCCCCTTCGGAGGTTCGGAGGAGCTTTCTGTTTCCGCAGCCTTTGCACTGCTGTCGTCCGTTCCCATCATGAGACTGGTGAGATCATATCCCTGTTTTTCGATCTGCAGAGGATACTGGGCTAGAGCTTCCGCCTCCTGGGCGTCGATGTAGCGGTTGGCTCCACTGGAAAGCGCCATGATCATGGCGATACCGATGATTCCGATGGAGCCCGCAAAGGACACCAGAAAAGTTCTGGCTTTCTTTGTCTTCAGGTTATTGAAGCTAAGAGACAGTGCCGTCAGAAACGACATAGACGCGTGCCCCAGATTTCTGTGCACAGCCTCCGGGACTTTCTGCTCATCGATGAGGAAAGGATCCGTGTCATTCCTGATCCGGCCGTCCTGAATGGTGACGATTCTCGTGGCATATTCTTCCGCCAGCTCCGGATTGTGGGTGACCATGACTACGAGCCTGTCCCTTGCCACCTCTTTCAAAAGATCCATGACCTGCACGCTGGTCTCGGAGTCCAAAGCTCCGGTCGGCTCATCCGCCAGAACGATATCCGGGTCATTCACCAGTGCTCGGGCGATGGCCACCCTCTGCATCTGACCTCCGGACATCTGATTGGGTTTCTTGTGAAGCTGTTCCCCGAGTCCTACTTTCCGAAGAGCTTCCTCCGCCCTTCGCCTGCGCTCGCTTCCGGAGATTCCGGAAATGGTGAGCGCCAGCTCTACGTTTGCCAGCACCGTCTGGTGCATAATCAGGTTATAACTCTGGAAGACGAAACCGATGGTGTGATTCCGGTAGGAATCCCAGTCCCTGTCCTTGTATTTTCTGGTGGACGTTCCATTGATGATGAGATCTCCGCTGTCATATCGATCCAGACCACCGATGATGTTGAGTAGAGTTGTTTTTCCGGAACCACTGGGTCCGAGAATGGCGACAAACTCATTGTCCCTGAGATTGAGACTGACATCATCCAGAGCCTTCTGCACCAGATCCCCGGTGCGGTATTCTTTTTTGATGTTCTTGATCTGTAACATGTATATACTCCTGCGTGACTTTATATAATTATTAAGCCAGACCCCAAAACCTTCAGGTGAGGGGTAGTTCATTCGTCGTTACATGGAAACTATTTTACACCAAATTGTTGCGAAACAATCTTAACATTCTATAAATAATGTAAATTTGGTGCTGTATATTCAATTCAAAGATATTTGCACGGTGCAGATTCTACTCTCATTTACATTGTTGATATCGCTTCAAGGCGATATCATATAGCCATAGCATTTATTGAGTCCTACAACTATGTAATAATGGAATGCAGTTTTTTGAAGACAAGGAGTATATGGGAATGGAAGCGATCATCGAACTCTTGAAAATTCTTACGGAAGCAGAAAAAGATGTAAATTGCGGAAGAGTTGCGCCTATGAAGGGATACATTTGATAACTTAAGGAATCTCAGCAATCTCATGCAGACGGACAATTCCAAACGCCCATGTTTTTCTAACAGACACGAGAAATAAAAGTTCTCATATAAAAACTCCCCGTACGTAATGTCCGGCCTTCTAACCTTGCATTACATACGGGGAGTTTTCACTTCCCGGGAAACTCCGCTTCTCCGGTTTTTCCCGTTCTCTAATCTTTTATCAGTCTTCTTCGACCTCTACATCCTCACCTTTTCCTTTGTCGTCGTTATGAGGCGCGCTGCCGTTTAAATCACTGTCCGCTTCTGTGGCACGGATAGCATTTCCCTGGGTCTGACCCGCGGAAGAATCCGAACTGCTTGCTCCCGGCGTGGGTGAGCCGGAGAGTGTTGTCGATACAGTTACGGTCGGCGTGGCTGTTGCGCCTGCCTGACTTGAAGAGCTCGAAGCTGAGCCGGATGAGCCGGCTGCCTTCTGCGTCGCTGTGGGCGCCGGTGTAGCCGTTGCCTTCGGTGTAGAGGACGGCGTCTTCTTCGGTACATGACGGTAGATGATCGTCGTGATCTCCGTGCCATCGATTGTGTATTTATCAACCACGGCAACGGTGTAATCCTTCGTCGGTGTCTTCTTCGGACTTACCGTGTAGGTGATGTCCTTATTTTTCTCATCTTTGGAAGGCTGTCTCTTGAAATCGAAAGTCTTCTCCTTGTCGCCCACCTTCTCATCATCATAGAGCGCTGTGCTCTGGGTGGACTTGCGAACCGTGATGGTCAGGTCCGTAGGTCTGCAGTTATCCAGATTCTCCATGTCATTCCAGCTGGTCTGCGCCCAGATGTGAACGGTGTTCGAAGTTGTGCCTTCCTTGATATGGAGTACCTTCAGCAGATATCCGCTCTCAACTTTCTGCGGATCTTTTGCCTGAATCTCTCCGGAATTCAGGAAGAGATGTCCGGCGGAATCCACATACAGTGGCCGGTCTGCCGCCTTCTTGTATCCGGAAGGTGCGGTTTTCTCCTGCAGGGTATAGCCATAACCGGCTGTTAATGTGTAGTCATCTCCGGTTATATAGCCAATCGTATTGTCTGTCTTCGCTTTGATACCAGGATCACCACCCGTGATCGGTGTCAGATCCGCATTCAGGCTCTGAATCGTTACCTTTACTTCTTTTTTCTTGGGCGAAGTCTTCTGCATAGAGATAAACGCATAGGCGGTTCCGTTGACATTGCTCATTCCACCGACACCACCACTCACAGAAAGTCCGGAAGTTGATCCGCCGACGGTTAACGTCAAATCTTCCGTCGGTTTCGTGACGCCTTCAGGTATAGAAGCTACATGGAGGTAATAAATACCGTCTTCGAGAAGTACTGCATGAAGAGAATTCTCAATTTTTCCATCTGCACTTCTCCGGCTCGTCCACTTCGGAACTCCGGCTACCTGTTTCCGTTCAGAACCAAGGAGTTCATACTCCACGCCATCCAGCGGTTCTGACGCCGATGTCTGTGCGCAGATATTCACGATTCTCTGTTCCTTTGTTGTCACGGTTCCAGTGACTTTCGCGTCGGCTGTGTTAACAAACTCAGTTGCTCCGGCTCCGATATAGACTTCTGTCTCGAGCGTGAACGTGACAGCCTCGTCTTCAACGAACTTCTCAAGATTCTCTACATCTTTCACATTGAATTTTACATGGAGCATCGGCTGCACATGAGCTGCCGCTTTCGCTATGGTAGTCGCATCCTGCTCTTCGGCTTCAAAAGTCATCTCTCCCCAGGCTGTGTTTCCCTCGAGAGTATAATCATTTCCACCTTTATCTTTACTCTTGATAGTGAAAATTGTCTTCTCCGCTGCCATCCCCTGATCTGCGAACCGGAAGTTGGCCGGAAGTGCGAAAGCACACTCGGCATGTGTCGCATCCGCAGCGAAACGATGATCAGCCGTTGATGTTAACGTCAGTTTCAGCTTGTAGGTTTTCTTTGCGCTTAGGCCATCCCAGATGAAGCTGTCTTCACCCTGCTTCGGCGCCGTCCATGTTTCTCCGTTTTCGGAAGAGCTTCCATCGGATAAGGTCACTGTTTTGATGTACGGATTCAACAGCTTCAGTGTCGATCCGCCAACCATTATGACTTCATCTGTACCCTTAACCAGCTCTTCGTCCGTATCCTTCTTTTTGACCGATACTTTCTTTTTGTTCTTCCTCGATTTGCTGTTGTCTGCTTTGTCATCAGCGGCTTTTCCCGTAGGAGAAACTACGGCATTCTGTCCGTTTCCGTCGCTTCCGGAATGAACGCTTTCTTTTCCATCGTCAGCAGTTCCATCAGCGTTGTTCTTCGAAGAACTTCCCGATGATGATCCGTCGGACACACTCTTCGAGTCACCCGGATCTGCGATCTTCTTCCCGTCATCTGTTCCGGTCTGACCTGAATCGTCCAGAACCACATCTGAGGAGATCACCTCTGCCGACGCGTCTCTGACTCCAACGCCTGCCGCCATAGAGGCAGCCATCACAACAGAAAGTCCGAAGCCGATGAACTGATTCTTTCGTCTTCTGTCGTTTTTCACTCGGAAGAGCACAACACATACCGCGCCCGCCGCAAGGAAGAGGAAAAGGTAATGCAGAAGCTTTCCGTTGTCACCGGTCTTTACCGCGGAACCGGACTTGCTTGTAGAAGCCGAGGAGTTCTTCGCGATGTGAACGGCAACGACGTTAAAGAAGAGCCTCTGTTCGTCGACATACTTGTTCACCGTAATGGTGTATGGATTCTGCCCCTCTTTTACCGAGATCGGATCGACGGTAAGCTCGTATCTGGACGCATCTGCCAACGGGATGTCATTTCCCTTGAATTCCCACTTGTGGGACTCATTAATGGTTGCGCTTGCCACTTCTTTTTTATCACGGAACAGATGAAGTTTGACGCCGCCTTTGTTCGGGCGAAGCTTATCTGCGTCATTGTTATCTTCAAAAACGATGTGACCGTTGAGCTTGAGCGTGGTGCTGCCGATGGCGGGATCATCTGCTTCACCGGTCAGGTTCACAATGTCCAGGGTATTCTCATCCGCCGCCACAAGGGTTCCGTTCAGGGAGGAACTGTAGCTCACCACGCCGTCTTCGCCCACCTTAAAGTTGACGGCAGTAGCTTTCTGGTACGCCTTCGCTGCCGAAGCCGTCGACGTCGCCGTCGCAGTCTTTGCGGAGTCTCCCTGAGTTGAAGTACTCTGCGCATCTGTTGAGGTCTTACTCAGAACCTTTGTGGGGGCTTTTGTCTGTTTCAACTGATAGCTGCCGGTGGGCAGTGACAGCTGAATCAGCCCCTTGCTGTCTCTGGTAAGCTGTACCGTCTGCTTGTCTCCGTCGAGATTTAGAATTTCAAATTCACCGTCGGCGAGCACTTCGCCATTGATATTTACATTGCGGATGGTGAAAGGATGATAGAAGGCAACCGTATAGTCAACCGCTGATCCGGAAACGAAGGCATATCCCTTTCCCGTTCCCTCCGAGGCGAAATATCCGTTCACGTCTACAGATACTTTGTCATCCGTTGTATTTTTCAATTTGGAATAGTCATCCGCGCTGCCATTAGGGTAGACATGAAGCTTTCCGTCCGGACCGATCTCGTAGTAGGCGGATACTTTCACTCCGTCTCCGTTGATTTTTGTCACGCCGGACTGGCTTGTGCCCGAGATGCCGCCCTTGCCGGTGACAGAGGGTTGAAAGAAGGACGGAAATTCATAGACCATCTCCTGTCCGTTCCATTTGTTGCTTCCGTTCTCAGAGAAGCTCAGCGTAAGCTTGTACTCCTTCGTCGGATCCACGTTCCACACCGCCGTTGTTCCGGATTTCTGGTCAGTGACCGCCGCCCCCTGATCAGAGAGCGACGCAGATGAACAGCAGTTGTTCAAAATGCTGCCACTCTCTGCCGCGTAAACCGGAGCCGCCTGCAAAAAGCTTCCGCCTAGGGAGAGACTTCCCGCCATCAGCAGTCCCAGTGCTCTACTCAAAATTTTGTTTGCTTTTCTCATATTCTGCCCTCATTTTCTGCTCTACATGTTGATCTTCCCGTCATCGCTTCACGCCTGCAATTTCCGCGCAAAGTCTCACACAACCACATACCGGTAGAAATATTTAAACACCGATATCCCACGAGTTACGTAAGGAATGCGTAGCCTCGATCGTTCAACATTGCATATGTAATTATTTTATCATGAATTCCGGCTCAAATATACGACAAGTTCCTTTATTGAGTGTTTTTGGATATTTTTTATCAATTTTTGTAAATATTTGATACAACTTACGCATACGCCCTTCGTCTTGCTTTTATTACGTGATAAAAATCTTGAAATGCAGACCTTATGCGAGGATCTGCTGAAGATTGACGATCACGTAGCACAGTGCAAGAATTCCTGTGGTATCCAGAGCCGCTGCCTTCATCATACACATGGCATATTTATGATTTCCGATGGCGTCCTGATTCAGAGCGCCGCCACGGATATCCTTCGAGAGCAGAAATCCTCCGGCGATATTCACCACCAGTCCCAACATGCCGACGGCAAAGAGGATGATCATGTACTTGTCCGACACGATCCGGATGCCTTTCATCATCCGAAGATCCGGAAGCCCGTCGAATTTCTTCAGAAGAATCACAGCAAATTCCACCACGCCATAGAGCACGTTCGCGAAAAGTACCATAAACAGAGTGGACACGCGGCTTCCCGCCTGCGCCTCCGTCATCTCCTGATCCTTTTTTCGTCCGCTGCTCTGATCGCTGAAAACGCCTTCCTCAATAGCTTCCTTCCGCGCCCTCGCCAGACGCGATGCGGCAAAAACCGCCCCCAGAAGCGGCAACAGAATCAGACTCACCGCCAGTTTATATATGTAGTTCATGTATGCTCTCCTTTTCCTGATTTTGATCCCGGCAGAACCTCTCTCGTTCTCCCGCCGATTTTAACATTATACTCTTCCGCCCTCCGTATTGTGAAGGCTCACCCGTAATACACCTCCCGATTCGCGATCCGTTTTTCGGTCTGCATATCCCGCTGCCATTAGAAGGCTCGAAAAAAACATACCGGCCGGCGAAAAACGCCGACCGGTTCTATTTTCTGCTTTTTATGTTTTTATGCTTTCCAGTTATGTACTTCTTCCCTGAGCCAGTTCTCGAAGGCTTCCATTCCGTCGCCGTTTTTCGCAGAGACGGGGAAGATGCGAATGTCGGGATTCAGAGCCATGACTCTCTTCTCACAGGCCTCGAAGTCAAAATCAAAGTAGGAAACTGTATCGATCTTTGTCAGCAGAAGAGCATCGCTCTTTTCAAACATGAGCGGATATTTGAGGGGCTTGTCGTCTCCCTCGGGAATGCTGAGGATCATAATATTCCTGCCGGAGCCGGTATCGAATTCCGCCGGACAGATGAGGTTTCCCACGTTCTCGAGAAAAACCAGATCCAGATCCTGATCCCCCATGGCACGAAGGGCACGCTCCGTCATCCCTGCATCCATATGACACATGCCATCGGTGTGCGCCTGGATTGCTCTTGCGCCCAAAGCCTCAATGCGAAGGGCATCCACGTCCGAAGCGATGTCCGCCTCCATGACGCCGATCCGCAGTTCTGCCTTCATATCTGTGATAACCCGGGAGAGCAGGGTTGTCTTTCCGGATCCCGGTGAGGACATGAGGTTGATCATCAGGGTGCCGTTATTTTTCATCTCTGCCCGCAGCTGATCCGCGTCTCTGTCGTTGGATTCGGTAACGGACTTGTTCAGCTCAATAACTCTCATTCCTCTGCTCCTCCTTTTCTCCAGTTCTCCACTTCCCTCTTCAGCCAGTCAATCCACGCGTCAAAGCCCTCGCCGGTCTTTGCGGATACGGGAAGTACCGGCATATCCGGATTCAGTTCCCTGACATATTTCCGAAGTGCTTCTTCGTCGAAGTCAAAGACGGGTTTTACGTCGATTTTTCCGATCATGAGAAGATCGCTGACCGTGAACATCAGCGGGTACTTCAGCGGTTTGTCATGCCCCTCCGGAACACTGAGGATGCAGACTTTTTTTGCGGCTCCGATATCGAATTCAGCGGGGCACACAAGGTTACCCACGTTCTCGAGAAAAAGAATGTCGATGTCTTCCACGCCCAGCTTCTCCAGACCTCGTCTGGTCATATCCGCGTCCATATGACAAGAACCTCCGGTGTGCAACTGAATCACTTTGGCACCGGCCTCCTGCACCTTCGCAGCATCTACATCGCTGTCCACGTCGGCCTCCATGACGCCGATCCGGTAGGTGTCTTTGAGAGCCTTTATCGTGCGGACGAGGGTTGTTGTTTTTCCGGCGCCGGGGGATGCCATCAGGTTGACCAGGAACGTTCCCTGCTCCTTCAGATGCCCGCGTACCTGCTCAGCCACTTTGTCATTGTCTGCCAGGATATTTTCTTTCGTCACCAGAATATCGTACTCGCGTTTATTCATCTTTGAATTCCCTTTACATCCTTGTCATATAGTGTGTACTTTCCGTCCAGAGCTTCCCGGGTGAACTGCTCGATCCACTCAATGGCGGCCTCGTAGTCTCTCTGTTTCAAAAGTTCCCAGGATTTCAATGTGTGCCTGTACAGGACTTCAATTCCGTAGATCCTGCAAAAACGCTGCCACATGGCGACGCAGGGCACACGGAAGGTGATGATGATCAGTGCCAGCATCGGGTTTTCACCCAGTCTGGCCAACTCTCGCTGAAACAATAAAGCTGACTCTGCCGCATCCTGAAAGCTCTCGGCGGTGCGGATCTGCTCCACAATTTCCCGCAGGCTTTCCAGCTGTTCATCCGTCACCCGGTTCAGGGCTTTCCGGATGGTCAGCCTCTCCAGCGCCCACCGGATCTCCAGAATGGAGCGGATATCGTTGTCGCCAAGGACGTCGCCCTTGAGCCGCATGATCGCGTTCAGTGTCTCAACGCTGGCCGTATTCTGATAATCCGCGACAAAAATTCCCTGACGCGGAATCACTTCCAGAAAGCCCTGACTCTCCAGAACGGCAATTCCTGTATTGACGATGGTACGGCTGACGCCCATTTTTTCCGCAAGTTCTCTCTCCGGCGGGATCCGGTGGTGTACCGGCCATTCCCCCGAGAGGATCATCTCCTGTACTTTCCGGATAAAGAGCTCTCTCTGGGAGGGCATTGTCAGTTTCTCAATTTTCATGTATCTATCCTCACGCCGTGATCTGCTTCCGCCATTTTCTTTATTCTCCGCGCGCCGCAATTCCTGCCGCGGTGGGGGATTGTCACGAGCGACGCTCGCCCGGAAATGGCAGATATCAGGCAGATGTCTTTTTCGCTGTACCGCACTTCTCCCGGTTATGATCACCGGGGTTTTCTTCTTCCGGCTCCGGAACCTCAATCTCCTTGATCAGGAATTCATTTCCCTGAATCAGCCAGGTGTGGTCGCTGCCGCAGTGCGGACACTTCTTTGCATATTTTACCGTTTCGTAGCTCTTCCCGCAATCCCCGCAGAGGGTTACCGCAGGAATTTTTTCAATGACCAGCTCGGTTTCCTCCAGGAGGGGCGTGCGCCTGCGCGCCCACTTCCAGCAATCCTGCAAATATTCCGGCACAACCGTCGACACCTCTCCGAGGCTGATTGTTACTCTATGGATGGCGGAGAGATCATTCTCTCCCGCCACCTGTTTCAGATCTTCCACCACTCGGAAGACCACACCCAATTCGTGCATATCTGTTCTCCGTTTACAATTGCATATAGCTTCTTTGTACAGTTTTTTCGTCACAGGAAGACCGTTACCGGCAAAATTTCTGTGCCACACGGTCCAAACTCACAACTCATTATCCCTTATGATTTTTTCTTCCCAAACTTGATGTGGATTGCCTGTTTTGCCGCGTAAGGAATGATGTACTTCAGCTTGTCTTCACTCTTTCTCATGACGGAGCACTCCGGATTCTCGCGGATCAGCCTGATGGCGTCGAATTCACACTTGGTCGTGCAGACGCCGCAGCCGATACAATGATTCTCATCTACCTCGCTGGCTCCGCAGCCCAGGCATCTAGACGTCTCTTTTTTCACCTGCTCCTCGGTAAATACTGCCTTCGGATCACGGAAGGTCTTCGGCGCCACATCGGTTCTTCTTCCCGGAATCTGACGGGAGGAGTTGTCGTAGCTCTCTACAAGGATGTCATCCTTGTCCAGCTCCACGTAATCGTTCTGATTTCTTCCGATCGTCAGGGAAGTGTGTGGCTGTACGAAGCGGTGAATGGAGATTGCTCCCTCTTTTCCTGCGGCAATGGCATCGATCGCAAACTTCGGTCCGGTGTAAACATCTCCGCCCACAAAAATGTCCGGCTCTGCGGTCTGGTAAGTCTTCGGATCAGCCACTGCGCCGTTTCCTCTGCCAAGCTGCACGGAAGTTCCCATAAGGAGGCTTCCCCACTCGATGCTCTGACCTACTGCCAGCACAACATGACGGCAGGGAATGGTGATGGTCTCATCCTCTGCGTAGGTAGGGTTGAAGCGTCCCTGCTCGTCTTTGACTGCCAGACATTTCTTGAAGACAATGCCGGATACGTTTCCGTCCTCGTCCTTGAGGATTTCCTTCGGTCCCCATCCGCAGCGAATCTCAACGCCGTCCTCTTCGGCCTCAGCGATCTCGTCCTCTGCTGCCGGCATGATGTCTCTGCCCTCGAGACAAAGCTGTGTCACCTTTCCGGCGCCCACACGGACAGCGTCTCTGGAACAGTCGATGGCCACGTTTCCGCCTCCGACTACAACCACGTCTCCCTGAATATCGTATTTCTCATTTGCGTTGATCTCTTTGAGGAAGTCAACGGCCGTGGTCACTCCTGTGGCGTCTTCGCCGGGCACGCCAACCATGCGTCCGCCCTGGCAGCCGATGGCAATGTAAAAGGCCTTGTATCCCTGCTCGCGGAGTTCCTCAATGGTGATGTCTTTTCCGACTTCCACGCCGGTGCGGATCACCACACCCATAGCACGGATGACGTCGATCTCGGCCTCAACCACATCCTTCTCCAGCTTATAGGACGGGATTCCGTACACCAGCATACCGCCGGCTTTCTCGTTTTTCTCGAAGACAGTGGGCGCGTATCCCTTCTCCGCGAGATAGAACGCGCAGGAGAGTCCGGCAGGACCTGCTCCGATGATGGCGATCTTCTCATTGGAAAAATCACCGTCGACTTTCGGAATGACCTTCTTCGGAATGTAGCGTGTCTTCGCGTCGAGATCCTGCATCGCGATGAATTTCTTTACTTCATCGATGGCAATGGCCTCATCAATGGTTCCTCTCGTGCAGGAGTCCTCACAACGGCGGTTGCAGATATGTCCGCAGATGGCCGGAAGAGGATTGTTCTTCTTGATCAGTGCCAAAGCTTCCTGATATCTGCCCTGGGAAGCCATCTTCAGATAACCCTGTACGGCAATGTGTGCCGGACAGGCAGTCTTGCAGGGAGCAGTTCCGGAACGGTAGGACTCGATCCGGTTGTTGTCTCTGTAGTTCCAGTCCCAGTCTTCCTTTGTCCACTTCTTCTCGGAAGGAAGCTGATGTTTCGGATACTCCACCTTGCTTCCGTCTTTTTTGCAGAGTTTCTGTCCGAGTTTTACAGCTCCCGCCGGACAGTACTCCACGCAGCGTCCGCAGGCCACGCAGTTCTTTGCGTCCACCCTCGCCACGTAAGCAGAGCGGGAGAGGTTCGGCGTATTGAAGAACAGAGAAGTACGGAGCGCGTAGCAGACATTTGCATTGCAGTTACAGATCGCAAAAATCTTGTCCTCGCCGTCAATATTTGTGATCTGGTGAACGAAGCCGTTCTCCTCCGCCTTGCGGAAGATTTCCATGGCTTCCTCACGGTCGATGTAAACACCGCCCTTGTTTGTCTCCACCACATAGTCCGCCATATCGCCCACGGCAATACACCAGCCTTCCTCTACATCACCGCAGCCCTCATCATAGGTCTTGCGGCTCCGACGGCAGGAGCAAGGTGCCTTCGCGTATTTGCCCTCGTACTTGTCCAGCCAGTAGGAGATCTTCTCGACACCGATGGCCTCGTTATTCATCTCCACGGCCTTCTCTACCGGAATGACATGCATACCGATTCCGGCGCCTCCCGGCGGAACGATCTTTGTAACTTTTTCCAAAGGAAGTCTTGTCATATGCTCAAAGAAGAGACCAAGCTCCGGATACTCTTCGATGAGATCCTTGTTCATATTGGAAAACTCTCCGGATCCCGGAACAAACATAGGAAGTACATACTGTTTCTCATGCTGCTCGTTCTCGTAGTTCCACTCCAGCAGTCCTGTCCAGGACATATGATCCAGCATCTCCTGAAGTTTCTTGTCCTCAATTCCGGAAAGCGCTTTCAACTGAGCGAACGTCTTCGGCTTGCGGATTCCTCCGAATTTCAGTGCCAGTTCTGCTTCCTCGTCGGTGCAGAGTCTTGCCACTGCCCAGTACTCCGGATCGTCCTTCGTGATCTTCTGCAGTCCGAGCTTGATCGGAATGCGGTCTGTGATCATCTTTCCAAGTTTTACAATAGACTTGCGCATAGGCTCGTCTACATTCGCGCACTCCGGACGGAGCGGATAATGCGGATCATTCTTTGCTTCCATTTGTTCTTTCTCCTTCGTTGTTCTACACACTTTTAACCTGTCCGCCGCCGGCACACGCAGGAGATGATGAAGGTAATCTCAAGTCGTACCGGATGTATCCTGGATAGGATTGGGTTGGGTCAGTTAAAAACTCGTTGTACAGATGAATCCGGGATCGACGAAACACAAAATCGTCAGCGTTCTATAAGTAAAGTACATCTACCGACTCCCCTGCCGGCTCTCTGCGGACAATATTCAAATCGTGGTAATACCACGTTTGATATTATTTTATCAGATGTTTTCGAAAAATCTATATTTATTTTAATCATATCTATTTTTCTATTGCTTCGTCCACGCTCAATTTTTGGTATTACCACAAAGCAAATACCATCCTGAACGCGAGGCAAAAAAACCTCCGGAGTCCGCTTTGGATCCCGAAGGTTTCTGTCATTTTTCCCGATTTATGAATGTTTTCAAAAATGAATAAGGTATGAAAAAATCGTCCGACACCGGAATTTACAGGTATGCGCCGTCAAAGGTGACGATCTGACCGGTCATGTAAGCCGGGGCTGTGGCGATGTGATAGGTGAAATCCGCGGCTTCCTCCGGTGTTCCCATCCGACCAGCCGGTATCTCTTCTTCAAAGGCGGCCTTCTCCTCATCGCTCAGGTGGCCGTTCATTTCCGTATCAATGGCACCGAAGGCTACAGCGTTCACGGATATTCCGCTGGGCGCAAGCTCCTTCGCCAATGCGCGGGTAAAAGAATTCACTCCCCCCTTGCTGGCCGAATATGCCACCTCGCAGGAGGCTCCCACATTCCCCCAGATCGACGACACATTGATGATCCGTCCGCTTTTCTTTCTGACCATACCGGGAACAAACAGATGGCAGGTATTGAACACAGAGGTGAGGTTTGTATTCATAACTTCCGCCCAGGTTCCGGGCGTGAGATCCGTCATCAGTCCCACCACTGATATTCCGGCGTTGTTGATCAGAATCTCCGGCTGTATATTCTTTCCCGCCAGATCATCACGTATACTTTCAATGAACGCATAATCCGCCACGTCCCCGGCATAGCAATAAACCTCTGTTCCGAATTCTTCTGCCAGATGGTCTGCATATTCCCTTAGCATGTCCCCGTTGTTGCGGCACACCAGCGCAAGGTTCCATCCGTTTTTCGCAAAAACACCGGCCATTGCTTTTCCGATTCCACGGGACGCCCCTGTAATCAAAACCAGCTCTTTCATCGTTCTTATCTCCTACTCTCTCAGCTTTATGTCCACATTATACCCGTTTATCCTCTTAGAGAAAATCCCCAGTGCAATCACAAGAAGAATCCTAAGAAATGCACTATAAAAAAAATGTCGCAAGCGGACTTCGGCTCCTCTACAAAAAGAAACAGCACGCTTCTCAAAACCGAAGGTGCTGTTTCTCTGATTATGTTTTTCTTATTATATTTTTAGATTATCGGTGGCAGTTCTTCTGCCGGCATGCTATCTCAGTTTGAAATGGCCAACCTCGTCGCTAAGGGTCTTGGCCATCTTCGTCATCTCGTCGCTGGATGCTGCACTCTCCTCAGCAGTTGCTGCATTCGTCTGTACAACGGACGAGATCTGATCGATACCATCCGTAACCTGCTTGATGCCGTCTGCCTCTTCTGCGGAAGCCTCTGAGATCTTGCTCACAAGTTCCGTAATCTGCTTTGCGCCGTGAGAAACAGATTCGATGGACTCTGCCGTCTGCGAGGTGATCTCTCCACCCTTCTGTACCGCTTCGATAGTCTGCTCGATCAGTGCCGCCGTATCTTTTGCAGCCTCCTGAGACTTCTTCGCCAGATTTCCGACTTCATCGGCAACTACTGCAAAGCCCTTGCCGGCCTGTCCTGCCCGCGCCGCCTCAATGGCTGCATTGAGTGAAAGAATATTCGTCTGGAAAGCAATATCATCGATCGTCTTGATAATCTTGGAGATCTCATTGGATCGCTCAATGATCTCTTCCATTGCCCTGGACATCTCATCCATCTTCTTGTTGCTGGTCTTCATGTCTTTGCCGACATCTGTAGAGAAATCCAATGCCTGTCTGGCCATATTGGCCGTATCGTTTACTTTATCGGAAATCTCACCCATCGTATCGGACAGTTTCTCGATAGAGGATGCCTGTTCGGTAGCTCCCTGTGCCAGTGCCTGAGCGCCGGAGGAAACCTGATCGGAAACGCGGTTTACATTCTCAGCCGCCGTATTGATTTCTCCCATGGTGGCATTGAGCTTTGACAGGAGCATGTCCATATTTTCCTTCAGCTTCGCGAACTGACCCACGTATTGACGCTGAAGCTGGATATCCAGGTTACCTTCCGATACATCGTTCAGCGCCTCTGCGATTTCATCAATGTATCCCTGATAATTCTGCAGTTGAACAATCGTTTCCCCGAAAGCATTCCCGAGAATTCCAACCTCATTCTTCGCCTTCACATCCAGATTAACGTCAAAATCGCCTTGGGCAATTCTCAGGGCGGCCTCTGTAATCTTCTTGACCGGTGCTACAAGAATCGTACTTAAGCCAAAGGCTACAAACGTAATGACAACAGCCACTCCAACAAAGAAAACCATGAGATTCAGAATCGTATTATTGATGGAACGATTTGCCTCCGTGACATGGGAGTTAGCCGCTTCGTCAAGATCGTCGATCCACACACCGGTTCCGATTACCCATTCGTAAGGTTCATATGCGCAGGTGTAGTTCTTCTTCGGAAGGGGTTCCGTCTCATTCGGCTTCGCAAACATGAGGTCTGTATATCCGCCGCCCTCCTGTCGTCCGTTCTTGATCATCTCCTGAATAAAGTGATTGCCGTCCGGATCCACAGAGTCCCATCTGGACTGTCCTTCTGTATCTCTTCCCAACAAAACCACATTCACGCCCTCGTAGGTATCTATCCAGAAGTATCCTCTGCCATCGTCATACCTGAGTTCTCTGACGATGTCAGCCGCCAGCTTCTTTGCCTCTTCCTCCGTATACTCACCCTTCAGCTCTCGCTGGTGAATCTGATCGATCACACAGATGGCAATTTCCGTTTCCTGCTTCAGCTTAGCCATGACATCATCCTCCAGCCTGGTTCGATAGGCTTTGACCTGCCGGTCATTCATCCTTACCGTTCCCCAGGTTGAGAAGCTTGCTGTGCCTAAAGCGGTTAATAATGCAGTTACAAGAAGCATTGTTACAATGGTAAATCTCAGTGAATGAATCCCAAGTTTCGTTCTCTTTTCTTTCATAGATTGTTCCTTTCGACGGATGATAGATTATTAGAAAGATCACTTTAATGCAACTTTATTCCTTGTTCTTAAATGCTTTAATATAATTCTCGTCAATTTTTCTAATTCTTATAAAAAAAGACTCCAAATCCATCTTTGTAACGAAGATGGATTTGGAGTCTTTCATTGATTAAACATCGATTCCGGTCAGCGCCAATGTCTCCACGTCGCCGTAATTACTCCATATTTTTCAGTGCGTCGCTCTTTCTGATCTTGCGGATTTTCAAAAGCTGCAGGACTGCTACGGCGGCATAGCTGACGATTCCCAGAAGAACCATCTTCACATAACAATCATTACTGATGCAATAGGGCAGATACCCGCTCATCCGCTGATAGAGATAATATTTGAAAATCAGGCGCAGCAACCAGTCCACCGCCGGCACCGCCAGCAAAAGGGAGAGCACTACCACAATGGTTGTGGACACAATGTAGAGGCCGCCGATTTCCCCGGAGGAAAAGCCCAGGATCTTTGCCATGGAAATGCTGACGGCATTTCGCTCGATGATCTGCTTGGCAAGAAGATACACCATCAGCACAAACATGATGACGCCGAACCACTTCACCGGTCCCATCAGATCCGCAAAGGATTTCCACAGCTGATCGGCAAAACTTCCGAAGACATTCTTGTCCAGAACCATATAGATGTTGGACTCTGTGAGACTTTTCAGCTTTTCGTCCGCGAAGTATCCGCTGTAATAATCCGGGTCCTTCTCAAAAGTCTCATTAAACTCGTCCAGATTCATAAAGACGGCCAGCGACGCCTCATATGGATATTCACCGGCGACCGTAAACGTATATGTCTTATCCGCAAATTTGTCATAGAGATCCACCTTGTCTCCGGAGACAAAGCCGTATTTCTCCATATACCCGTTGGACAAAAGGATTTTTCCTTTTGGGATATCTTTTTTCACATACCGACTCTCATCCACAATTCCATAAACTGAAATTTCATCCGTTTTGTAATCGGCCTTGTTGGTCTCCAGACTTGCCATTGCGAACCGCTCTGCCGTATCCTCATTTACCTCCTCCGGCGTTTTTAACACGTATTGATATCGACAGATACTTGTAGCCTCAATCCGTCTCGACACCTCATCCAGAAGTGGTTGAAACATCAGGCCAAAAATGATGATGGAGCCTGCCATGATAATTCCCACTGCCATGGTGATGTAGTTTGGAAGATTCTGAAGGATGATACGCAGACGGAATCTTGTGGAAAAAGGAATGCCGTAGGGCAGACGGAGCGCATGTTTTTTCTCCCTGCCGGAGATCTCGCGGCGCAAAAACTGAAGGGGACCGATCCTGAGTTTTCGCACAAGGATGAACACATTGATGGCAACCATAATCGCCGTGGGAATCAGCGTTGTCTTCAGAAAAGCTTCTTTGTTCCAGAGCGTTTCCACCTCACCCAGGGAATACATGGAGCGGTAGATATTCATCATGAAGTCCCGCAGAATCGTATATCCCAGGATGTTTCCGACGACCATTCCCGCGAGGAAAGCAAAGAGTGGCAGCATCAGATAGTGCCTCACCAGCTCTCCTCTGGTATATCCGCTGGCCCGGAGGGTTCCGATCACCGACGCTTCCTTCGAGAGTGTGTTCAATGTGGTGACCGCCACAATGAACGCAAGCACGGCGACCACGATGTACAGAAATGCTTCCATGGATGCGCCGTCACCGCCCATATCCTCTCCGGCAAAATTGATGGCTTTGTTCTCATAATCCGGAAGATAATCTGTCATCTCCACCATGGTCAGATCCTGTTCTCCCGCTGCCATGCGCTGTGCGATCTCTGTGTTCGCCGAAACCAGTTCTTCGCGGAAGGCATCCAGCAGCTTCCCGGAGGCCTCGTTTTTCTCCTTATCCGTGGTCTTTTCTTTCTTGTATCTCCATGCATATCCGGCAGTTACATGATCGGAGGAAAAATCATCAAAGCCCTCCGGCGACATGACGCCGACGGCGAAATTCTCCAGATCAAACATGAGATCCGCGTTGTCCTTAAAAAGGGCACTGTAGTTGGGAAGAGCCACAAACCCGGTAATCGTGAGTTTTCGGCCGTTCAGTGTAATCTCATCTCCCACGTTCATCCCCCGCGTAAATGCATGCAGGTTATCCAGAGCCGCCTCTCCCTTCTTTTCCGGAAGACGGCCTTCTGTCAACTCCGGTTTATTGACGTCACTGCCCAGGCGGTAGATGCGGAATGTTTCCTTCCCCCGGCTTTCCTCAAAAAAAGACGCCTCATAGAGTTTCACTTTTGCCTTCGATTCTACCGCTTCCAAAAGACTCTTTTCCGGTTTCACATTGAAGGCCAGATGTCCGTTCTCCACCCGGTTGGCTTCCATATTCCTGTAATACGCCTTTTTTACCCCTTCATTCGCCACAAGGAAACCGGAGACAACAGACACCGTCATAATAATGAAAAGAAAGATCACAAGGTATTTCCCGAAATCTGCTCTCAGCTCCCGCAAAAACCTTCGATTCATTGGATTCTTCATAAAACCTCCTCTGCATCATGAATCACACCTAACGATCAGCTACGCCCGCTCTCTGATTTACCACTCCAGCTCGGAAACCGGTGTGCGTTTCTCGTTGGTGTAATTGTGATGAACCAGACCGTCCCTGAGCCTCACGACGTGATCCGCCATTTTTTTCAGGGCATCGTTGTGCGTAACCATAATGATGGTATTGCCGTAGTCATGGTTGATTCTCTCCAGAAGAGACAAAATTTCTTTCGATGTCTTGTAATCCAGCGCACCCGTGGGCTCATCACAGAGGAGGATGTCCGGATTCTTGATGACTGCCCGGCCGATGGCTGTCCTCTGCTGCTGTCCGCCGGAGAGCTGATTGGGCAGTTTATCCCTGTGTTCATACAGTCCAAGCGTCTTCAGAAGCTCATCCACATCCAGTGGCTTCTGACTCAGGAACGCCCCCACTTCCACGTTTTCGCGGACTGTGAGATTGGGAATCAGATTGTACAGCTGAAAAACATAGCCCAGGTGATTTCGCCGGTACTGTGTCAGCTTCTTCTCGTTCATATCTCCCGTTTTTTCACCATCAATCATCACATATCCGTCATCCGCATCATCTATACCTCCGATGATATTGAGAAGCGTGGACTTGCCGCTGCCGGATGGTCCCAGGAGAACACAGAATTCTCCTTTTTCTATATCCAAATCAATGCCTGTAAGAACGGTAGCCTTTGCTTCACCTTCGCCGTAGTGTTTCTTTACATTTCTGATTTCTACAAAACTCATGGATGCGTCTCCTTTCACAGGTGCCTGCTCATTGTCCGTGTAAGTCATTCCATATGAGGTCGAGCATCATATGGCGTTGAGCTGTTCTTGACGCCCGAAATGGTATTCATTATCATGTATATATCATTTTATTAGACAATATACACTATTTGTATCTCCATCTTCAAGAATTAACTGCATCTAATTCATTATTTTTGACGAACAACTCAACTGTGAACACCATACGGAACAACGTCCTGTGTAGCCGTTTTTTTGACTACTTTGTCACTGGCTGCCTTTTTCTTTGACGGCGGAAACATTGAAGAGGAATACGCCTTTCCGCTTTTGATGATTGCTCTCTTCTGTTTTCTGAAGTACTTCCCGACAGACAGCATCACACGCATGGATTTGATCGTCTGCGGAGCAACCTTCGCGGCAGTCTGCCTGATCCGTGTCAACATGGCCGGCTTCTGGTTTGTCATGTGTCTGGGAGTAATCTTCGACTGCATAAAGAGGGGAACGTTTGCAAAAAAAGAAACCTTAAGAACCACTGAATGGATTCTTAAGGTTTCTTTATGCTCTGTATAGTCCCGAAGGCGTTATCAGCCTCTGCTGATGGCGGACTTGCGGCCTCTGAAAGTGTTTTTCAGCCGTTTCAGAGTGCAAAAAAGCGGATAATGCAGTCTGTAATAATGCGGGCAATAGCGGATCAGATAATAGGCCATTCTTTTTCTTTTGGATAAGCGGGAGACATCCGTCATTTTTCCCGTCTCCACGATCCTGGATCTCACATCTGCCTGGTCATGCCCTGTTCTCTCACTTTTTTTCCGGAGCATGACTCCATAGACGTCTATATACTGGTTCATCTTCTGATTCCGTACCCAGTCCAGATGCTTCGCGGAAAAAATCTCCGGGTGGTCGATGATATACTTTTCGAACTGCGAAAGTGCCCAGAGATAGTCAAAGTGTTTCTTCCCGGAAATCTGACCGGAAATGCTGGTGGTGCGCTCTCTGTGAAGATAGAAAACCTCATCCAGCACACAAACCATTTCGCACTGATCCAGAATCTGATACATGATGGAGACATCCTCATAGACACGCCCCACCGGAAACCGCAGATTCTCCCAGAGAGATGCCTCATAGAGTTTGTTCCAGCAGACGCAGTTGATTTTTCCCTCTGCAAGAGCTCGAAGCGCAGCCTTCCTGTCGTACACGCCTTCCCCGATCTTCGGTCTTACCTGCTCGTTGCCCCGGAGGATCATCCCGCCTTCTGTCACGATATTCGCGCTTCTGCACATGACCAGTGGAGCGCCGGATTCTCTTTTCGCATCCACCATAGTGCGAAGATATTCCGGCCGGTACGCATCGTCCGGATCCAGATAAACCACCAGTTCGCCGTTCATCCGCTCCAGCGCCGCATTCCTTGCCGCACTCAAACCGCCATTCTTCTGATGTACCACCTGCACCCGGGGATCCTTCGCGTATTCGTCGCAGATTTTTCCCGATTCATCCGTTGATCCGTCGTCGATGATAATCATCTCAAAATTCTCATAGGTCTGTGCCAGAACGCTGTCCAGCGCCTCCCGAAGGTAGGGCGCCACATTGTAAACCGGCACGATAATGGTAACAAGGGGATTGTCGATATTTGATCGTGCGTAGTCCGCACGCGTTTCTCTTTCCTTAACCATGGTTCTTACTTCTTGTATTTCCTGTCTGTACTACTTTTGCCAAAGTATTCGCATTGGTAGTTTATCAAATAATAATCCGGCTTACAAGCATAGACTCTTTTTCGTGACAGCTTCTCTTATGCTATACTTTACTCATCGTGAATGCTTCGACTTATTGCGGTCGGAGCATCCTGCTTAAGAGTCGACAATCCGCTCTTTTTCAGATTCGAAAAAAACGTGAGAGCCCATATTCACAACCGCAAAGGAGCATACTCAATCATGCAGATTTTAATTGTTAACGACGATGGAATTGAATACGAGGGAATTCATATTCTAGCGGAGCTCGCCAAAGACTTTGGGGATGTGACTGTCGTCGCCCCCATGAAGCAGTGCAGTGCCATGTCACACCGGGTGAGTATTGACCGGGAACAGTGCATCCGCCGGAGCACCATCCCGGTGGAAGGCTGCAAGGCCTACGCCGTGGACGGAACTCCGGCGGACTGTGTCAAAGTAGCGATCGGCTTCCTCGGTCTGAAGCCGGACTACGTTTTTTCCGGAATCAATGACGGGATCAACGCAGGCTTTGACATTGCCTACTCCGGAACGATCGGTGCGGCCATGGAGGCTCTCATGCTGGGCATTCCAGCCATCGCCTACTCCAGACTCCGCAAAGGAGAGCCGGATTACGGAACGGTGCGCGCGCACTTTCACGGCCTCACCGACATGCTTCTTCGCAAGGAACCACTAAAAGATTCCATCTGGAACATCAATTTCCCGAACTGTCCCGCTTCCTGCTGTAAAGGAATTCTACATGATCGCCGTATCGCGCCGCAGCTGGTGATCCCGGACACCTACCATCTCATTGCACAAGACGGGGACGACACCACCGTAAAACTCTCCGGCCATATGCTGGATGCCTCAGCCTTCGACGAAGGGACCGACCTTAAGGCCGTTCTCGACAACTACGTCTCCGTCGGAAGCGTCCGGTGCCCGGTACTGTAACCGGGTGAAATCCCGCAAGTCGTTTCCGACTATGTGGCGGCAAACCATCTGGCGGTTACCAGGGTTCAGTTTTCCGGTGAAGAGCCGAAAGAGATTCCGCCGACCAGGCTGAAAAAATGACAGAGTACATCACGTTCTAAACACAAAACACCCACTGCCCCAAAGGCGGTGGGTGCAGATAAAAAGCTACACTTTGTTTTCAATATTTTCTTCGTGAACCTCTGCCCTACGTATCACATTTCCCGGATCCAGTGTAACCAGGTCTCCTACGTTGATATCTTTCTCGTACAATTCCTCATCCGCTACTTCTATACACAGTTCGGATCCATTTTCATCACACAGGATGACCTTGTCCATATCCACATAATTCTCCGGACGTTCCTCACAACCGTAATCCGGCTCCATGATCCGTTTCACTTTGTATCTCAATCTCAACACCCCCTTTGCTGACAATAATAACATCCCGCAGAGTGTTATGGTATAGAGATTTAGAAGCAATTTCTTATACGCCATTTCCTATGAGACAAAAAACAGGCAGGAAAACTCCTGCCCATTCATGCGTTGCTGTATCACATTATCTGAAAAGATGCTCCTTGCATCAAATAATTCTCTGATCAGGAAGCGCTCTCTGTGTCTTCTTCTGTGAATCTTCCTTCGAACATATTTCTCAGCATATCTTCAGCCATCTCAAGATCCTCATCGCTGAGTTTTCCGAGGCATTTCTGGAGAGATTCCAGCCTGGAATCTTCTGTCTTCACCAGAGAATCGCGCTCTGTGTCGAGATCCGTTCCCAGCAGATAATCTGTCGTAACATTGAAATACTTTGCCAGATCCATCAGTACGTTCATACGCGGAACTGAGCCGGTATTTGTCCACAGGCTGACACGGCTTCTGGAAACTCCCATATCTCTTGCAAGCTTCTCCATGCTTAACTCTTTAATTCTTGAACCAAAGACTTCGTTCGTCATTTTATCTCCCCGTTTCTTTCCCTTATCTTTTTTATCAGATCCAACTTTTCATCTTCATTGTATACATGCATTTTCATTTTATCCCAAATCTTTTGTGTGTCAATATACTTTTTATTTTTTGACAAATGCATTAGGTATCTATATATGCGGCCTTCCCTCATTTATCGAACAACATTTAGTTCCAATGCGGATTTTTAAGTCTTTTGCGCACTAATGGATCTACTTTCTGCATTTCTCGCCATCCAAATAATCTGATATTCTACCAGATAACGCATCCCGCGGAGCATTTTCTCATAGGGAATACGAAGCAATTTCCTCGAGATAAAAAGAGACGGAAGCATGTCTCAAAATACACGCTTCCGCCTCTTTGAAAGATATAGAATATATACCTTTATTTCTCTGCCCTTGCAAGTGCCTCCTCGTAATCCTTTGTTCCCTTGAAGACCTCATGAGAATAAGGATTGCACTTGTTTTGAATAGATTTCCTGATAATTACAGAAATACAGATCACATTTATTCCAAGAGAGAGCATCGCGAAAAGGCTCTGCATGGATGGATCTGCGGTAATTCCGAGTTTTGCAACGGCCTCGCCGACGAGAGCTGTTTTTCCTCTTCCCTGATTGTACAGCCCGATTGCCTTGTCGTAGAGATCCATAGTTGTAACGCCTGCTTCTGCGGCTCCGCCGTATACACGTGGAAGGGCTGCCGCGAAGGTTCCTTTCAACTGGAACAGCGGCACCACCTGTGCCCACATACACCAGATGGTCATATCCGGCCAGAGCATATCCGATTTGTTCTTGTCTTTGGAAGTGTAGAGATGTACGCAACCTGTCATACAGAAGATATTGATCATACCGGCAATATTGTAGGCCGCAAGTGCAGACTCCAGGTTGTTTGTACAAAACAAAAAATACCGCCGGGCGATCGAAAGCCGGGCGGTATCCGTTTTATCATATTTTTGTTCAATCGGATGGTTTTATCTGTGCACTTATCCATTCGATCAGATTCTCATCCGGTCACTTCTGTGCGACAGCCTCTTCCCATTCGCCCTCTTTAAAACCGGTCAGCACCTTCTCTCCTGTAATGAGCAGTGGACGCTTCACCAGCATGCCGTCGGAAGCAAGGAGTTTGAACATCTCATCCTCACTCATCTCGGGCAGTTTCTTTGAGAGTTCCATGGACCGGTAGAGCTGACCACTGGTATTAAAGAAACGTTTCAGCGGAAGACCGCTTTTCTCATGGAGCTGACGCAGAGTGCTCTCATCCGGATGCTCTTCCTTGATATCAATCACTGTGTGCTCGACGCCATGATCCTCCAGCCATTTCAATGCCTTCTTGCAGGTTGTGCATCTGGAATAACAGTATACCTTTGTCATTGTATCCTCCCTTCACTGACGTGTTTTTTCGTAAATCTGTCCCTCTTCGCCCTGATCCTCCCCATACCAGATCTGCTCCTCTCCGAAGCCCTCGGTGCTCTCTTTGGAAAACAGCACGCGAACCGTTTCGAAGATGATCTGGATATCCAGAAGGATGGAATAATTTACGATGTAGATCAGATCCATTTTCAGCTTATCCAGGGCAGAGGTGTTGTATTTGCCGTAGACCTGGGCATAACCGGTGAGGCCGCCCTTCACCTTTTCCCGGAAACAGAATTCCGGAATCTGTTTCGTATACATCTCAATATGCTCCAGGCGTTCCGGACGGGGACCCACGATACTCATATCACCTTTGAGAATATTGATGAGCTGTGGAAGCTCATCAATTCTGAATTTCCGGATAAATCGTCCCACCTTCGTGATACGGGGATCCTCATCCTCGGCAGGATGAACCTCTCCCGTTTTGTCCGCATTTTCGATCATACTGCGGAATTTCAGGATGGAAAAAATCTCTCCCCCGATGGTACAGCGCTCCTGCCGGAAAAATACACTGCCGCCGTCTTCCAGCTTAATGGCGAGCGCCACCACCCCAAGTAGCGGTGAGAGAAGTAAAAGCGCCAGGGCAGAGAACAGCAGGTCAAAGAATCTCTTCCACATTCTCTCCCAGGAATTCATGGGCATGTTTCTTCTATAATAGAGCGGAGAATCAAACTGGTTGAGCTCACCGGAAGATTTTACCAGGATATCTGAAATCTTCGGTACATAATAGACTCTCTTGTTCATAGCGAAACAGAGCTTCAGCATGGTCTTCTCCTGCTCCGCCGGCAGGTCATTGATAAGGATCGCGTCATATTTCAACATTTCACTGATCAGTTTTTCCTGCGGAACATCGAAGCGGATGCCGGCGGAAACGTCATACTTATACTGCATGCTGTTCAGCTTTTGAGGTAGCACTTTAGCGTATCCCTCATGCTTGTCATAAACCTCCAGAAGTCGGAAGGGCGGAAACATTTTTCGATAGACGTTGACCATCACATCCGTCACAATCACATCGGCCACTGATTGTACAACAAAGAGCAGCGCATACCTCCACAGGAAATCAAAGAAGAATCGGAACTGACCGGTGATAGCCATGGAAACGAAAATCTCCGCTATGTTCAACAGGAAAAGCCCCGAAATCTGGGACGCCACAATATTCATCTTCCGGTAGACACCAATCCTGTATCCACCCAGCCAGTTAAACAGGAGAATACTGATGCCTCCATAGATCAACACCGCCATGAGCAGGTTGGCAAGTCCCAGCAGGTGCCCGGTCTGGTTGTGTTCCTCAACGAATTCCAGCCATACATAAAAGAAAGACGCAGAAAACATGATTGTCAGCAGAATAGCACAGCACGTTCGAAATACATATCTGCTGCTGGACTGCTTAATTGCCCGTTGTGTATTCAGTTTTTGCAGATCAGCTTTGATCATACTCCCACCTCATCGTCATTGTTTTTCTTTCCCCGGGAAAAACCATACAGCCTTCCCCGCTGCTATTCTAAACCATATCAAAAAACGCTCTTTAACGCAACGAATCCTGTATCACATTCACACAGATTTTATCACGTAATAATTTCCCGTGTTGCAAAAGTATACCACAAGAGACCGTATAAATTGCATGAATATTTGTGAATTTTCTGTATCTTTCTGACGTCTCTCCCTTTTTCACTTCCGGTATGGTACTGCTCCTTCATACATATTCGATTGCCAGATGATGGATACCGTTCTGCTGACACAGGCTTTCAGATCTTCCATAGATAGACTTCCCTCATCCAGTGCTTTGTTGAGAGCATCATAATCGCATGGCGCTCCCGGCATAATCATATCGTTGCCGGCTCTCATGCAGCCGTCCGCCGTTGCACCATTGGGATCATCCAGGTTCATGGTGGTTGTCCAGTCCGTCATGACGGCTCCGCAAAAGCCCCACTCATTCCGGAGTACATCCGTGATCAGATCATAACTGTTCGCTGCGTGTACGCCATTGATCAGGTTGTAACTGGTCATCAAAGCCATCGGCTGGGATTTCTTCACTGCGATCTCAAAGCCCCGGATATAGATCTCCCGAAGTACACGCTCCGATACTATGGAATCGGAAGCCATGCGGTTGTCCTCCTGATTGTTGCAGGCAAAGTGTTTGATGGTTGTTCCGACTCCGGGATTTCTCTGCACACCGTTCGTCATGGCCGCAGCGATCTCTCCGGAAAGAACCGGATCTTCGGAATAGTACTCAAAGTTTCTTCCGCACAGAGGATTCCTGTGAATGCACATGCCGGGTGCCAGCCAGAGAGTAACGCCGAATTCGAGCATTTCTTTACCGATCATCTCTCCCGTCATTGCCACAAGATCTGTATCCCAGGACTGGGCCAACGCCACACCGGTCGGGATTGCCGTACAGTACTGATTGTAACGTTCTCCCTCCGTCTGCTCCGCATCCGGCACGAAGTATCCCCCTTCAAGGCTGAATTCAAAAGGTTGTGTGACAATTTCCCCGTCCTTCACAAAATAAAACTTCATCAGTCGAAGTCCGGCCGGTCCGTCTGCCAGAGCGATACTGGCCAGATTCTGATCCATTGCCGCCATCGATGTCTGAGCGGCAGATCCCGGTATCGCAGAACCGGCAGATCCGAGGTTACTGCTTCCCTGGGCTCTGCCCGGATCGCCGGCAGAAAGGGCGATAAGCTGGTCTCGAGTGAGTCCATCCACGAACCTGCGCGGTTCTTCTTCTGTAAGTTCCGCATTTTTCCGGTAAATGATCTTCTCTGTCTTCACCATGTTCCCTGTAAGTTCCAGAACCGGAACACCGGCCTCCGTGATCATCTCCGCCATGGCCGCACACCGGGCGTGAATCTTTTCCGGATCTCTGTGGAACTCACTGATCTCCTGCTCAGGCACACAGACGTTTTTATCCTGCTCAAGGACGATGGTCTCCGGAATCTCAACGATACCGGCCGGAACGGAAGCCTCCAGACTGTTTCCGATCCAGAGCCCGTAATCCCCCGCCTCCAGAATCCAGGCGGCTTTCTCCTCGTCATAAGAAGCAAGACATTTCACCGGCAGCTCCAGCATCACCCGCTGAGACTTTCCGGCGTCCAGCTCATCCGTCTTGATGAAAGCCACCAGTCTTCGATTCTCTTTTTCCAGTTTCCCTTCCGGAAGAGAGGCATAGAGCTGAACAACCTCTTTACCTTCCCGATCTCCGGTGTTCGTTACCGTCGCGCGGAGGCAGATCAACTGCTCCTCCTCTTCTTGTTCAAAAGAAAGTGTTCCGGCTTTTATATCAAAATCCGTGTAGGAAAGTCCGAAACCAAAGCCATACCGCACCGGAATCTCATAGCTGTCGAAGTAACGGTAACCCACATAGATGCCTTCCTCATACACCTCAGCATCCGTATTGCCATTGTTGTGAGAATAGTTCTCCCAGTTTGGATAGTCCTCATATTTATAAGCATAGGTGTCCACCAGCTTACCGGAGGGACAGACTTTTCCGGACACCACATCCGCAAAAGCATTTCCTCCTTCCATTCCTGGCTGCGCCATCTGAATCAGTCCCCTGATGTTTTCGAATTCATCCATAAAAGACAGATCCACCTGCCCGCCGGCATTCAACACAACGATCACGCTGTCGTAGATTTCACAGATATCCGCAAGCATCCGGTGCTCCTCTTCCGTCAGTAAGTAGTCACCCGGTTTGTTGAACCGGTCGGCTCCCTCTCCACAGATGCGGCTCAGAACATAAAAGGCCAGGGACTTATCATCCTTAACATCTTTCTCCCGGTCAATGGCTCTGCCGGTTGGCATGGAAAAAGGATTGTTACTGTACACCAGAAAGAATCCAAAAGGCCCGCCGTCCTTGTTTTTTTCATACAGGTCATCTCTCCAGGCCTCCCTGGCAGCCGCATAAGTCTTGTCATAATCACGGATCCAAGAATCGTTGGTGATGACAAAACCGGCATTCTTCATTCCTTCATAAATGCTGACCGAAGACCTCTCATTGACATCTCCTGAGCCGGTTCCCCCCTTGATGGTATGAGAAGCTCCCGCTCCGTACAAAGCCAGAGCACAGCCCTCTTTCAGCGGAAGGATACCCTCCTCATTTTTCAGAAGAACGATACCGGCCGCTGCCGCTTCCCGCGCAACCCGGCGTCCCTCTTTTTCCCTGAGACTTTCTTCCATGCTTCTGGTTCCGGAAAAACCTCTGTTCACAATTTTTCTATCCATATAAAAGTATCCTTTCTCTTCGGATCTGGTCTGTCCACGTAGGTTCCTTTGGATTTCTCCATTCTAAGAATTATTATACAGGATTCCATTACTTATCTCTCATGCAAATGAATAGAAATCTCTATCCGCAATAAAAAAGATGTGGATCCGCCAATCTTTCGGATGATTACCCACATCTTTTTGCATCGCTCAAAATATTGTATGATCAGAAATTAATAACTTCCGGCGCCTCCGTGAAACTGCAGATCTGCGCCGTCGCATTCTTGAGATAGAACACAGCCGTATTGCCGTCTCCTGCCGCATACATCTTCTTCAGCATCGGATTCGCGTCGAGCATCGCCTCCTGCGCCTCGATTCTCTCGTCGAGAACAGCCTCTGCGTTGAGGCGGATCCACTTTCCGCCGGCCATGCCGGAGATGGCAACCTTCGGATGTGCCAACATCTGCTTTGCAACTGCCTTCTTCAGCCCTGTCTGGATGTAGAGCTTACCCTCGAAGACATTCTGCGCACCGAAGGGACGCACCTGGGGATCTCCGTTCTCATCTACAGTTGCCAGATACCATGTGCCTGCATTTTTCAGGAATTCGAATACTTTGTCCATTTTGCTCCTCGCTTTCATTGTGATTTACCTTTTCATTCACTACTTTGATTCTATCGTCATCGAACCTTTATTGCAAACTGTAACGTGTAAGCTATTTTTTAAAGATGATCAGCATCTCGATCTCGGGAGCCGTGATTACATTGATGACATCCACCTTATGTTCGTATGCCTTGCTGAGTTTAAAGTTTTCACGCCGCGAATCCAGTATTCGGATTACGGATATTTTATCTACGAAGCCTTTTCTCAGGTACCTTTCCTCGAAGCGTTTACCTTCTCTGCATCGGATGACTTCTTCTTCCAGCATTTCTTCTCTGGTAAAGATCAACAAATCATTATCCAACAGAATATCCATGATAGCATGTTCTGCGGATCATTCGCAGATACACGCCACATACTTCGCTAATTCCATGAGCTACCTCCTATCGGATTGATGAAGCTATACTCTTCTTCAGCTGCATATACGCTTCATACATGGGAGTAGTTCCTTCAAGGAATCCGCTCTGATATGCGTCACTTTTCTTAATATCATTTCTTTTAAGGATCATACTCAGATTTTCCACTGTGATTCCGTTGCGATTTCTGGTTACAAAGATACTGTCGTTACGGTCATATTCATCCAAAAGTTCAGGATAATGTGTCGAAAAGATCAGGGTTCCGCCATTCTTATTTAACCTGCTGTCCATAAAGAAACGCATCAGCGTCGTGACGATTTCTTTGTTAAAATGATTCTCGATTTCATCCACAACCATATAACCGCCATTCTGAAGAACTTCCTGAGCCAGAGTAAATGTGATCATGCCTTTTACTGTACCAGAGGAAAGATAGTTATTCAGTTCGATCGGGCTATTCAGTATAATTTCTTCCTTGCCTTTAAATTTTAGACGTATAACAGTTTTTTGATCGTTTTCATCAAAATGCAGACTTTCGATGGTAGGATCCAGGTATGTGATAACTTCGGCTGGTATATCCTCTGAAAATGGAAGAACATTAACATTTGTAAACTGTAACAGGTTCACAACTCGTGTATTTTCACCCGTTTTCTTGTTTCGTGAGATCATGATGCTAACATCCTCAGATAGGAAATCTTCATGACCGCTTCTAATCATAACAGGTTTTTTTTCTTCAAAATCGAGCATCGCTTTGCGCGTGGCTATTTCATCCGTCCGCTTAGTCCACAGCTGTTCGGAAACGATACTGTAAATTATGCCTTCGGTCTTTGTCTTCTTTCCAGTGATCGTGATTTCCAACCTGCATATCTCTTTATTCTTTTCTGAATAAAAGAATATGTTTATCACCGCGTTTTTGGTATCGCCCAGAATATCTTTGGTTTTTATATGGTTGATCGGTTCATTGTTCAAAATACCGAGAACCAGAAGAATGACCTTCAATACGGATGTCTTTCCTGAAGCGTTGATTCCTATGAATCCATTTGCAGGATTGAGATATATATTCGAAAACAGAGAATGGAGCTGTTCTTTCTGGTCTTCTGACACCCTTTGTTGTGCGTAAAAACATACATCGAGTTTTTCCCTAAAACGTGGTAGCCCGTCAGCTGTGATTCTCAGGAGCTTCATATGAGTACCTCCAAAATAAAAACAGATTTGACGTTGATAAATTATAAATCAATCATAGTATACCACTTATTTATGGATTTATAAACGGTTTTTGCGTTTTTATTTATGACTGCCTATAACAGCACCTCCGATCCATGCTTTATACTGGATTCTTAACTCAGTGTCCAACTACCCGGTAATCATATATACTGCCTCTATCTGTGATTGTATGCTCACGATAGAATTCTCTGTGCTGAAGTCGGAACATTACTTTCCCTAAAACAAGCAAATAAGCAAGCCAACAAGTGATGCAGGGATTGCCGCAAAGACAAGTCCCGGGAAAATCGCTCCCTTCAGATGAAACCACTTCTGGTGATATGCCTTATCCATATGCTCCGTTCCCTTCAGTCGGAACATCTTAAGGTTTGCGAATAAAACCCAGTCCAAAAAGAAAGTATCATATGCTCCGATCCAAATCATCAGTCCAAAAGCAATTCCGAAGCCCTGCCAGAAAGACTTTGCTCCGGCGATCTCCGCACAGACAAACAATATCATAGTAAATATCAGTATCCCGCAGGACTTGGCCAAGACCACTTTTTTCGATTTGTACGAAACATCCACACGCTCATGGGTTTTGAAATATTCCGCCTGGATGTCAGGCGGATAGTTGTGAATACATGCAGGGCTATACATCTTTTCCCCATGAAAAGAAACAAAAAGAATCGTCGTAAAAAGCGCCGCAAATACGATCGCTTCGATCACAAACACATACCAGATCATACGCTTAACTCTCCTTTCTTACACGCTCTATTGATACCCCTCACGAATCGCTTGGGATTAAACGGCGCGAGGCCGCCATGCCCTGAATTCTTGATTTTTTTAACTATGGTTTGAGGAAAGGACTTCTTTATGTATGCGATATCTCCTCTGCGGTCTCTGACTTCCTTCTCCGCAACCCAGTATTCGATATGTTCGCAATCCGTATGGATATCCTTTGGCATGGAGTAATTGTTGCAGGACTCAAATGTACGCCAGATTGTCCTTGCACTGATCATTTTGAGCACCTTCGCTGCGTATTGAACGTCCTCCGCCGAGAGTTCATCTGTGGAGAATGACTTTTCCAAAAGCTTCGCACCGCCAAGTTTTCCGATATTTATCAGCAGGAAATCCTTGATCGCTATGAACCTTGTGATGATCCATGGAAGCTGATACGGCGTGATTCCGCCATCGATAACGGCACTCTGAATAGTTACCCTGTTATCTGCCAGCATCCGCGCAACAATACTTCCTCCCATGGAGCAACCGTAAAGACAAGCTACATTACGGAGCTTATTCTCGATAAGCCAGTTTTCGATTTCCGTAGAAATCTCCTCAACACTCGTAAAATCATTCTTTACATCCGGATCGTACCCCGGAAGTGCCGGAATGATGAGATGGTATTTCCTTTCCAGAAGCGGAATAACATACTCAAAATAATCCCACATCACAATGGAAGGATGCACCAGCACAAC
>JAIKXQ010000054.1 GCA_024684035.1 Eubacterium sp.
GGCGGTCTACGTTCCACTTCGGTCGGCGTTTAACGAACGTCCCCCGGACGTTCAACGCCCCGCTACGCCTACGTTTTCTGATACGCACTCTCAGACAAGCATTCGGCGCATTAGTCGAGTTATTTTGCGACAGCTATACTAAGGATGCACACGGTTTTTCCCGCGGCAGGGACGCTTTGTGTTGAAAAAAACTGGCAGGGAAAAGCGTTAACGGAATTATAATTAATTCAGGAAATGTATATCTACGAAAGAGAACGAGAGTAATGGAAGCATATCTGGATAATTCGGCGACCACCCGCTGCTATGAAGAAGTTGCGGATGTGGTAAGGAAAACAATGCTGGAGGATTACGGAAATCCGTCGTCCATGCACACCAAAGGTGTGGAGGCGGAGAAGTATCTCAGGCAGTCACAGGACATTCTTGCCGGAATATTAAAAGTAAAACCACAGGAAATCTTTTTTACTTCAGGCGGAACGGAGTCTAACAACTGGGCGCTTTTCGGAACCGCGATGTCGAGGAAGAGAAAAGGAAAAAGAATTATCACCACCGCTATTGAGCATTCTGCCATTGCAGCGCCGGCGGCGGCTCTGGAAGATCTGGGTTATGAGATTGTCCGCCTTCCGGTGAACCGCGAGGGCTGTGTATCCCTTGAGGATCTTAAGGCTGTCATGACGGAAGATACGATTCTGGTTTCTGTGATGATGGTAAATAATGAAATCGGAGCAGTGGAGCCGGTGTCGGAGATCGGCAACTTCCTCAGGGAGAATTATCCGGACTGCTACTTCCATGTGGACGCCATTCAGGCTTTTGGAAAGTACAGGATCCTTCCGAAGAGAATGAAGATCGATATGCTCTCTGTGAGCGGACACAAGATTCACGGACCCAAGGGTGTCGGTTTTCTCTACATCGATCAGAGGGTGCGGATCAGCCCGGTGATCTATGGCGGAGGCCAGCAGGCAGGCATGCGCTCGGGAACAGACAACGTTCCCGGTGTGGCGGGGCTCGGTGCCGCCGCAGAGAGGATCTACCGGAATCTCGACAGTGATACTGCTCATATGTATGATCTGAAGGAACATCTCGCGGAAGGCCTTCGCGAAATAGAGGATGTGAAACTCCACGGACCGGAGGATCTCGGAAAGGGCGCGCCCCATATTCTGAATGCGTCCTTTGTGGGTGTGCGAAGTGAGGTGCTTCTGCATACGCTGGAAGATCGGGGAATCTACGTGTCGGCCGGAAGTGCCTGCTCCAGCCATCGTCATGGAGGAAGTTCTACGATGGAAGCCACCCGTACCGGAAAGGCGGAGACGGAGTCTTCCGTGCGATTCAGTTTTTCGGAACTCACAACGACAGAAGAGATCGATTACGCGCTGGAAGTGTTGAGAGAAGTGCTTCCGCAGCTGAGGAGATTTACCAGAAAATAAGATTTGGGACAGAAGGGTACAAAGGTACAAACTATGAATTATCAGGCATTTTTGATTAAATATGCAGAGATCGGAATCAAGGGAAAGAACCGCCATCTGTTTGAGGATAAGCTTGTGCACCATATCAATCGCGCACTTGCTTCTGTGGACGGAAATTTCGACGTGACAAAGGAGATGGGAAGAATCTATGTTCACATGGATGGTGAATATGATTACGACGGCGCAATCGAAGCTCTCGGAACCGTCTTCGGTATTTCCGGAATCTGTCCGGTGGTGATCACGGAAGAGATGGATATGGACAGGCTCAAGGAGATCACAGCAGACTTCGTGAAGGCTGTTCATCCGGAGGGTAAGGCGGCAACTTTCAAAATCAATGCCAGAAGACCCTGGAAGAAATTTCCGAAGGATACCATGGAGATCAACGCGGATCTTGGAGAGGCCGTGCTCTTGGGTTGCCCATGGATGAAAGTGGATGTTCATCATCCGGATGCGACGGTAAATGTGGAAGTGCGTCAGAGCGGCGTATATATCTACTCCCTCGAGATCCCGGGACTTGGCGGAATGCCGGTGGGCTCCAACGGAAGCGCAGAGCTTCTGCTCTCCGGAGGTATCGATTCGCCGGTGGCCGGCTGGATGATCGCAAAGCGTGGTGTGCAGATTGACGCAGTGTATTTCCATGCTCCGCCGTACACCAGTGAGAGAGCAAAACAGAAGGTGGTTGATCTGGCAAAAATCGTGGCCAGATACTCCGGCAGGATGCGTCTGCACATTGTCAACTTCACAGATATTCAGCTTGCAATCTACGAGAAATGTCCTCATGAGGAACTCACCATCATCATGCGCCGCTATATGATGCGGATTGCCGAGCACTTTGCCGAGCAGGACGGAGCGCTGGGACTCATCACCGGTGAGAGTATCGGACAGGTGGCCAGCCAGACTGCACACAGTCTGCTCTGCACAAATGCTGTCTGCAAATTGCCGGTTTACCGGCCGCTGATCGGTTTTGACAAGCAGGAGATCATTGAGATCTCGCAGAAGATCGATGCCTATGAGACATCCATTCTTCCGTTCGAGGACTGCTGCACGATCTTTGTGGCTAAGCATCCGGTGACTCATCCGATTCTTCACGTGGTAGAGAGATCCGAGCACAAACTGGATGACGTGATCGATGACCTTATGAAGACCGCGCTGGAGACTACGGAGACCATCGTAATCGGTTCCTGATGCGGGGGATGTTTCTGGTATAGCCGTTCTTAAATAACTCGACCAAATACTTGCCTGCTTGCCCGAATAGCACGCATCAGAAAGCCTCGGCGTAGCACGCTACGCCTACGTTTTCTGATACGCACTCTCAGACAAGCATTCGGCGCATTAGTCGAGTTAATTTGCGACAGCTATACTAGAAAGTGCATTTGAGGAGGACAGTGCGGTACGTAAGTGTGCGCGACGTGGAATGTGTACACTTTCGTACTGACGCAAAAACAGCCTGCCGCATTTCTGCGGCAGGCTGTATCATGAACTGTCTGTATATAATTGTGCAGATCCTGATTAATTCTCCATCAGATAAGGGGCGAGAACATCAAGTACCTGTTGAAGCTCCGTACCCTCGGAATGAATGTTCAGGTCGATCGGTTTGGACAGATCCAGGCTGAAGATGCCCATGATGGATTTTGCATCGATTACATATCGACCGGAAACAAGATCAAAGTCAAAGTCGAATTTCGAAATAGAATTTACGAAATTCTTGACTTTATCGATAGAATTAAGAGAAATCTGTACGGTCTGCATAATATTTTCCTCCGTTAGTGCCATATATTATCAAATAATTTGTATTTATTTTACAAGCTAATCTTACTTGTAAAGAGGAGAAAAGTCAAGGTGCTCAAAGTAAAAAAGGCGGCTCTCCACAATCTGGGATGCAAGGTGAATTCCTACGAACTGGAAGCCATGCAGCAGATGCTGGAGAAGGCCGGATATGAAATCGTTCCGTTTGAACCTGGAGCGGATGTCTACGTGATTAATACCTGTACGGTGACGAATATTGCCGACCGGAAATCCAGACAGATGCTCCACAAAGCCAAGAGTATGAATCCGGACGCGGTGGTTGTCGCCGTGGGATGCTACGCCCAGGTAAAAGGGGAGGAACTGAAAAAGGACGAGGCCATCGACCTTGTTCTGGGAAGCAATTGCAAAAATGATCTCATCGAAGCTCTGGCGGATTACAGCCGCACCGGCGAGAAACAGATTCAGCGGACGGAGTGGGACACGGACAAGTCTTATGAGGAGCTCTATATCGACCGGACAGAAGAACACACGAGAGCCTTCATCAAAGTTCAGGATGGCTGCAATCAGTTCTGTACCTATTGTATTATCCCCTATGCCAGAGGAAGAGTCCGCAGCCGGAAGATCGCGGATGTGTACGAAGAGGTAAAGCGCCTTGCGGCCTCCGGGGTAAAAGAGGTTGTGGTGACCGGCATTCATGTCTGTTCCTATGGAAAAGATCTGGGAGAGGGCGAGGATCTGCTTGCTCTCATACGGGCGGTCAACGAGGTGGAAGGAATTGAGAGAATCCGTCTTGGATCACTGGAACCTGGTTCCATTTCGGAAGACTTTATCAAGGCTCTCTCGGAGATGCCGAAGGTATGTCCGCATTTCCATCTCTCACTTCAGAGTGGCTGCGACAGGACTCTGAAGCGGATGAACCGCCACTATTCGACGGCTGATTTTTCAGAGGTGGCTGACTGGATCCGGAAATACTATGAGCACCCGGCCCTCTGCACGGATGTGATCACCGGCTTTCCCGGGGAGAGCGAGGCGGATTTCGCAGAGTGCAGAGATTTCGTGGAAGCCGTGCATTTCTTTGAGACGCATATTTTCCCCTATTCCAGAAGAAAGGGAACGAAGGCGGCGGATTATCCGGATCAGAACACCGAAGCGGTCAAGAAAGCCCGGGGCAAGGTGCTCAGGGACATCGACCGTGAGCGGAGAGTGGAATTCCTCAGATACTATCTGCGAAAACCCATCCAGGTGATTTTTGAGGAAGAGATCGAGTTCGAAGGAAAAAAATACTGGTCGGGACACGGAAGAGAGTATCAGAAGGTTCTTGTGGCGGACAGCAGAGATCTCACCAATGAGATGCTGACTGTAACTCCGGCGGACATCCGCGGGGGCGAATATCTGATTTGCATGTAAATGAAATTACATGAAAAGAACAGGGCTGTTTCCGAAAAACTTGCTATTGAACTCATCATAGTTTATAATTAATAAACTAAAGTGTTATTCGTGATATGAAAGTAAGGAAGTGAAAAATATGGCAGATTTAGGAAATACACAGTTTTTTCAGGTAAATCTTGAAAATGAGATACCGGTGAAGAAAGTCCTTGACGTTGTGTATCATGCTATGGAGGAGAAAGGGTATAATCCCGTAAACCAGATCGTCGGCTATATTATGTCCGGTGATCCGACTTACATTACCAGCCACAACGGAGCCCGCAGCATGATCATGAAGGTCGAGAGAGACGAGCTGGTGGAAGAATTACTCAAAGAGTACATTCAGAACGAATCATGGAAACCCGGTGAAGAGTGAGCATGAGAATACTCGGACTTGACTACGGGGCAAAAACCGTCGGAGTGGCGGTAAGTGACGCTCTCGGTATTACCGCGCAGGCACTGGAGACAGTGACAAGAGAGCGCGAGACGAAACTGCGCCGGACAGTTGCCAGAATTGCCGAACTCTGTGAGCAGTATGAAATCGGTAAGATTGTCCTCGGGCTGCCTCTTCTCATGAGCGATGAGATCGGGGACAGGGCTCAGAAGGCGATGGAATTCGGAGAAATGCTGAAGAAAAGAACCGGACTGGAAGTGATCATGTGGGACGAGCGTCTGACTACAGTGGCAGCGGACGAAGTTCTGGATGAGATGGGCGTCAGGGGCAGATACAACAGGAAGGCTGTGATCGATCAGATCGCGGCCGGCTTTATTCTGCAAGAATATCTGGATGCACAGTCGGCGAAAGAACAGAGGATTTGACAAAAATGGAAATGGAAAAGATTATTTTTGAAACAGAGGACGGAACCAGACAGGAGTTTTACGTGGAAGAGGAGACCAGAGTGAGCGGAGTGGATTACCTGCTCGTCTCTGACTCTATGGAAGATGAGGCAAATGCCTATATTCTTAAGGACTTGTCTGCTGACGGCGACACTACTGCGAATTATGTAATGGTAGAGGACGATGTTGAGTATGAAGCTGTTGCACGGATTTTTGAGCAGATGTTGGATGATGTGGACTTCCGAAAAGAATAACTACCTGAATGAGCGGACAGAAAAGACGGAGGATAGAATTGAAAGGTAAGACAAGTGACAGTAAATTAAAGATCATTCCCCTGGGCGGTCTGGAAGAGATCGGCATGAATATCACGGCATTCGAATACGAGGACAGCATTGTCGTGGTCGATTGCGGACTGGCCTTCCCGGATGATGATATGCTGGGAATCGATCTTGTAATTCCGGATATCACATACTTGAAACAGAATATCAAAAAAGTAAAAGGTTTTGTAATCACCCACGGACATGAGGATCATATCGGAGCCCTTCCTTATGTGCTTCGTGAGATTAATGTTCCGGTTTACGCGACGAAGCTGACCGTGGGACTCATCGAGCATAAGCTCGAGGAGCGTGATATGCTTCGTTCCACAAAGAGAAAAACTGTGAAGTTCGGGCAATCCATCAATCTCGGCAAGTTCCGGATTGAGTTTATCAAGACCAACCACAGTATTCAGGACGCAGCGGCTCTGGCAATCTATTCACCGGCCGGAATCGTTGTCCACACCGGCGACTTCAAAGTCGACTACACACCGGTGTTCGGAGATGCCATTGATCTTCAGCGTTTTGCAGAGATCGGAAAGAAGGGCGTCCTTGCACTGATGTGTGATTCCACGAATGCGGAGAGACCGGGCTTTACAATGTCGGAGAAGACCGTTGGAAGAGCCTTTGACACGATTTTCTCCGAGCACAGATCACAGCGTCTGATCATTGCGACCTTTGCGTCGAATGTGGATCGTGTACAGCAGATCATCGACTCTGCCGCAAAGTATGGCAGAAAGGTTGTTGTCGAGGGACGGAGTATGGTGAATATCATCTCCATCGCCCAGGAACTCGGATATCTGAAAGTTCCGGACAATACGCTGATCGATATCAATATGATGAAGAATTATCCGGATGAGCAGATGGTTCTGATCACAACCGGAAGTCAGGGTGAGTCCATGGCGGCTCTCTCCAGAATGGCAGCGGATATTCACAAGAAGGTCACCATCAAACCGGGCGATCTGATCGTGTTCTCCTCTCATCCGATCCCGGGTAATGAGAAGGCCGTATCCAATGTCATCAACGAGCTCTACGAGAAGGGCGCGGAAGTTATTTTCCAGGATGTCCATGTATCGGGACATGCCTGCCAGGAAGATATCAAGCTGATCTACTCATTGGTAAAACCGAAGTATTCCATTCCGGTACACGGTGAGTATCGTCATCTGATCGCGCAGAAAAATATTGCAGAGTCTCTGGGCATCGACAAGGACAATATTTTTGTCATCAAGACCGGAGATGTTCTCGAACTCAACCAGGACGGCGCGAAGGTTACCGGAAAGGTTGAGACCGGAGAAGTCATGGTCGACGGACTCGGTGTCGGTGACGTCGGAAATATCGTTCTTCGTGACAGACAGAGACTTTCCGAAGATGGTATTCTCATCGTGGTGATGACTCTGGAGAAGCATGGCAATCAGCTTCTGGCAGGTCCGGATATTGTTTCCCGCGGTTTTGTATATGTCAGGGAGTCCGAGGATTTGATGGAAGAGGCCAGACTTGTTGTGGAGGATGCTCTGGATGAGTGCCTGCGCCGCAACATTTCCGACTGGGGCAAACTTAAATCTTCGATCAAAGATTCTCTGGGAAGCTTTGTGTGGAAACGTACACAGAGAAACCCGATGATTCTTCCTATTATCATGGAGGCTTAACCATGGATGAAGTAACGGTAAAGCTGCAGGAACTGATCAACGCGATGAAGAAATCCGAGGATTATGTGAGATATCGGGAGCTCGAGGCGAAGCTGAACAATGACCCGGAGATGAGACAGCGAGTTGACCAGTACCGTCAGAGAGTGTTCGATATGCAGCAGGCAGACAGGGATCTGTTTGAAGAGACGGATTATGTGTTACATGAGTTCAATACGCTGCTGACAGAGCAGACTGCATCGGATTTTCTGGATGCGGAAGGTGCTGTGTGCAGAATGATTCAGCGTGTGGTAGACGCAATAAACAGGGAAGTTGATGTCAAAATTCCCCGTGTTTAAAGGAGAAGCGAAGGTATTATGGCTGGGTTAGAAAGAGAGAAGGACGGACTGGGATACAGGATCGCCCTCGGGGGAGTCAAGGGTATCATGAGGATTCTCTTCCTTATCGTGCTCGTTGTTATTCTGATCTTCATTGGTAGACGATCCTATGAGCTGGGATACGAAGTTTTCCACGAGAAACCGGTGGACGGCGGTGAAGGTCGTGCAGTTACGGTGACGATCACAGACGATATGTCAGTCAGACAGATCGGCCGCCTTCTGAATTCCAACGGACTTTTGACAGAAAGTCCCACTGCTTTCATGATTCAGGAAATTATCTCAGAGTATCACGGACAGATTCTTCCGGGAACATACACGCTGAGAACTTCCATGACAGCAGATGAGATGTTCCCGATTCTGGCACAGGCTGATAAGGAGGGACAGAGAGATAACGGTGCTCTGACAAGTCCCGTATCTTCTTCATCCGGCTCACAGCCTACAGAGAGCACTTCCGTTTCCGGGGAACCGGCAGAGGGAACGTCTTCTTCGGAGACACAGCCATGATTGTAGATGAAAGAATGATTACGTACATCAATTCGCTTGACCGCGGACATACAGAATTCCTTGAGAATCTGCAGCGGGAAGCGAAGGCGGCGGATGTTCCGATCATCCGCCGTGAGATGCAGAGCTTTTTGAAAGTTTTTCTGAAGATCCGACAGCCGCAGAGCATCCTGGAGGTGGGCGCGGCTGTCGGTTTTTCTGCCATTCTGATGGCGGAATACGGAGCTGCAGACAGTCGTATCACCACAATTGAGAATTACGACAAGAGAATTCCCATTGCCAGAGAGAATTTCCGGAAGTCCGGTTATGACGACAGGATCACGCTTCTGGAGGGCGATGCGGCAGAGGTGATGAAGACACTGGACGACCCCTATGATTTTATTTTTATGGATGCCGCGAAGGGACAGTACATACATTTCCTGCCGGAAGTCAAGAGACTCATGGCCAAAGGGAGTGTGCTGATCTCGGACAATGTGCTACAGGAAGGGGATATCATCGAATCTCATTATATCGTGGAGCGAAGGAATCGCACGATTTACAAGCGTATGAGGGAGTATCTTCGAACCCTGAAAGATGATCCCGATTTTGAGACAAGTATTGTTCCCATCGGTGACGGGATCAGTATTTCCGTGAAGAATTCATGATGACAGGAGGGGCTGCCGCAAAGGCGCACGGAGGATTTGTGCGTCTTTGCGTGACAGTCCCTTGATTGAGTGTACAGGAGAATAGAGCGTATGTTGCAAAACGGAAAACCGGAACTTCTGATCCCGGCAAGCTGCCTGGATGTATTGAAAGTAGCTGTTAATTTCGGCGCTGATGCTGTCTTTATCGGCGGCGATGTATATGGACTGCGGGCGAAGGCGAAGAATTTCAGCCGTGAGGACATGGCGGAGGGTATTCGCTACGCTCATGAACACGGAGTGAAAGTACATGTTACGGTAAATATTCTTGCCCACAATTATGATCTGGACGGCGTGAGGAAATATCTGGAGGAGCTTAAGGAACTAAGGCCGGACGCGCTGATCATTGCGGATCCGGGAATCTTCCAGATGGCCGGCGAGATCTGTCCGGAGATTGAGAGACACATCAGTACACAGGCAAACAACACCAACTGGGCTTCTGCTCAGTTCTGGTACAACCTGGGCGCGAAGCGCGTGGTCACAGCCAGAGAACTCTCACTGAAAGAGATTCGGGAGATGAGAGCACATCTGCCGGAGGATATGGAGATTGAGTCCTTCGTTCACGGTGCCATGTGTATTTCCTATTCCGGCAGATGTCTGCTGTCGAATTATTTTACCGGAAGAGACGCGAACAAGGGAGCCTGCACACATCCCTGCAGATGGAAATACGCTGTTGTCGAGGAGAGCAGACCCGGCGAGTATCTGCCTATTGAGGAAAATGAGCGGGGAACTTATATTTTTAATTCCAAGGATCTGTGCATGATCGAGCATATCCCGGATCTCATGGAGTCCGGCATCGACAGTTTCAAAATAGAAGGAAGAATGAAGACTGCCCTGTATGTGGCGACCGTCGCAAGAACCTATCGCAAAGCCATTGATGATTACTGTGAGGATCCGGCTCTCTATGAGAAAAATCTTCCCTGGTACCGGGAGCAGATTTCCGACTGTACATTCCGGAACTTTACCACCGGCTTCTTCTACGGAAAGCCCTCTCATGAGGATCAGATCTACGACAGCAACACCTATATCACAAACTATACCTATCTCGGTACAGTTCACGGGATTGATGAGAAGGGGTTCACCGTCGTGGAGCAGAAGAACAAATTCCTTGTGGGCGACAGGGTTGAGATCATGAAGCCGGGTGGCGATAACCTCGAAGTGGAAGTAAAAGCTATCTATGACGCGGAGGGAAATCCCATGGAATCTGCGCCGCATCCGCAGCAGGAGATTCATATTGACCTGGGAATTCAGCCGTCACCGTATGACATCCTGAGAATGAAAAAAGATAATTGATCCATTGCTTGAATATTTTGTGAAAAGAAAGTATACTTGGGGTATAGAGCTTGTATCCCGGTTTACTTTCTTTTTTTTGTTATAGGAAATTGCTTCGCAATCTCTATACCATAACGCTTCGCATTCTTTTGAATTCTGAAGCTTCCGTTCGGAAGCATTTTTTCCCGATTCTTAAACGTAAAAGATGAATAATTGAAAAATACCTGTTCATGGATGAGGATCCATGAGGAAGGAGGCTGTATGTACTGCAGTGTGATTTCTGCGGGCATATCCGGTGTTGATGCTGTGCCTGTGTATGTGGAGGCAGACGTGAGCCGGGGAATGCCCGGCTTTTCCATCGTGGGGTATGTCAGCTCGCAGATCCGTGAAGCCAGGGACCGCATCCGCGCCGCACTGATCAATATGGATATCTCGCTTCCGGTCAACAGAATTACGGTGAATCTGGCGCCCGGAGATCTCCGGAAGGAGGGCACCGGTTATGACCTGCCGATTGCGGCAGCGGTGCTGATGGCCATGGGAAGGATAGAGCCCGGGGCGCTGGAGAAGACCATGCTCCTGGGTGAGCTTCGTCTGGACGGAACCGTCGGAAGAGTCAACGGTGTTTTGCCCAGTGTGATGACCGCGAGGGAAATTGGCTGTGGCACCTGTATTCTTCCGATGGAAAATGTTGCGGAGGGAAGAGTAGTGGAGGGGGTTCGCGTTCTGGGAATCCGGAATCTAAGTGAACTGCTTGCCTACGCAGAGGGAGAGCTCCCTTCACAGCCGCCCTGCTCCGTAGAGAAGAGGGAAGAGGCATACCGGGTGGATTTTGCGGAGATGCAGGGACAGGAGTCCGTAAAAAGAGCGGCGCTGATTGCGGCGGCAGGCTTTCACAACATTCTTCTGTCAGGGCCTCCCGGCTCGGGAAAATCCATGGCAGCCGAGCGGATTCCAACCATTCTTCCGGAACTCACAGAGGAGGAAAGACTGGAGATTTCCAGAATACACAGTATCGTGGGACTCCTGCCGGAGGGAGAGGCGCTGGTCAGCCGTCGCCCCTACCGCGCTCCTCATCACACCATCACCGGACCGGCGCTGTGCGGCGGCGGAATCAGTCCGCGGCCGGGGGAGGTGACACTGGCGCACCGGGGAGTGCTTTTCCTCGACGAGATGCCGGAGATGGATCCGGGGGTTCTGGAAATGCTCCGGGAGCCTCTGGAGAGCAGAAGAATAACTGTCTCCCGTCTGGGCGGAGTCTGTGTCTATCCGGCGTCCTTTCTGCTGGCGGCGGCGATGAATCCCTGCCCCTGCGGGTATTTTCCGGACAGGAGCCGCTGCAGGTGTTCGCCGGTGGAAATCCGGAGGTATCAGAACCGGGTGAGTCAGGCTCTTCTGGATCGCATGGATCTTCACTGTGAAGTTCAGGAGGCGACCTATCAGGAAATCTCTTCTAATAAAAAAGCAGACATGACTTCCGCAAAAATGCGTGCGCTGGTGAACCGGGCGGGTGAACGGCAGAGAGAGCGGTATAGGGGAACTACCATCCGTTTCAACAGTGAAATACCCTCCGGGGAAGTCAGAAAATACTGTGAGATGACGGAGGACGCGGCGCAGATGATGGAAGGCGCCTTCCGCCATCTGAGGCTTTCCGGCAGGGGGTACTTCCATGTAATTAAAGTCGCCAGAACCATCGCGGACCTGGACGAAGCGGAGCTGATCTCCCGTACGCACGTCGGGGAGGCACTCTGTTTCCGGAGCCCGGACAGAAATGTGATGGACAGGTACTGTCCGGGGATGACATAGGATCTGTGTGGAGGGAGAGGAGGAATTGAGAGACAGATGGAAGAGAATGACAGAAATATACGAACAGAGAAGACGGAGGATATTCTTGCCGGGATCCACAATATAGAGAAGGGAAGCGATCTGTATCCGAAGCGGTTTGACGGGCTGGGGCGCATGCCTTCGAGACTCTATGTCCTTGGGAAACTGCCGGATCCCGCTGTCAGAACCGTGGCTATCGTGGGGGCACGGGGATGCAGTGAATACGGACGTATGGAGGCCAGGCGCTTCGGGAGAGTACTGGCAGAAAACGGCGTTCAGATCGTCAGTGGTCTGGCATACGGCGTGGACGCCTGGGCGCAGAAAGGGGCGCTGGAGGGCGGCGGAAAAACCTTTGCGGTTCTCGGTACCGGTGTGGATGTCTGTTATCCGAAGCAGAACTATGCCCTGTATCGGAGAATTATCCGGGAAGGCGGCGGGATCATCTCCGAATTTGAACCTGGAGCGCCGCCAAACGCCTGGCATTTTCCTCTGAGAAACAGGATCATCAGTGCGCTGTCGGATGTGGTACTTGTGGTGGAGGCCAGGCTGAAGAGCGGCTCGCTGATTACTGCGGACTGCGCAATGGAGCAGGGACGCGCCGTCTATGCTTTGCCCGGGAGAACCATGGACGAGATGAGTCAGGGATGTAACCGGCTCATCGCTCAGGGAGCGGGAATTGCATGGACGCCGGAGGTCATACTGGAAGAGCTTGGGATCACGGTCAGAGGTTCCACGGAGAGGACTAGTAACACAAAAAACGGATTGGATATAAAAAATTTAGAATTATCACCACTATGTGACCACATGCGTGACGAAAACTCCTGCGAAGATGATAAAAAAGCTTCTGAAAATGTAGAAAATATACGAATAGATATACAGGAGGGCGACGAAAAAACAGCAGAAAAAGAAGCGAACGATCAGAAAAATAAAGGGAAATGGCCGCATGCGCACGATTTTGAACTGGTATATTCCAGGCTTGATGTAGAGGCCAGATCTCTTCAAAAACTGCACGAATTAACGGGGATGAATATAGCAGATTTGTCATCCGTTCTGATGCAATTGTGTATATCCGGTTATGCTGATGAGGTAACTCCGGGATTTTTTTCCAGATTATAAAAAAAATGGAAAGAATTTAGACTTGCAAGAAAATTTTTTTTGCGTTATATTGCTATTCGTACCATCAGACATAACGGAGGTATCCGAATGGCAAACTATCTTGTTATCGTGGAGTCGCCGACCAAGGTAAAAACAGTAAAAAAGTTTCTTGGCAAGAATTATAATGTTCTGGCATCAAACGGCCATGTGAGAGATCTGCCCAAGAGCAGTCTCGGTATCAACGTGGAAGAGGATTTTGAACCGAAATATATAACGATCCGCGGAAAAGGTGAGCTTGTCGCTGCACTTCGAAAGGCGGCGGATAAAGCTGATAAAGTATATCTCGCAACCGATCCGGATCGCGAGGGAGAAGCGATTTCCTGGCATCTGTCCAAGGCACTTCGTCTGGAACCGAAGAAGATGCGCAGAATCACGTTCAATGAGATTACAAAGACAGCAGTAAAGGCTTCGCTGAAGAACGCCAGAGATATTGATATGGATCTGGTCAACGAGCAGCAGGCACGCAGATGTCTTGACAGAATGGTCGGATATGAGATCAGTCCCCTTCTGTGGAAAAAGATCAAGAGAGGTCTCTCCGCAGGAAGAGTACAGTCTGTCGCCCTCAGAATTATTGCTGACAGGGAGGCAGAGATCAATGCATTCATTCCAAGAGAATACTGGACAATGGATGCACAGTTCCATGTCGAGGGTGAGAAGAAACTTCTTACCGCCCATTTTTACGGCGATACGAAGAAGAAAATTGAAATAGAATCAGAGGAGCAGCTCCTGAAAATTCAGGACGCCATCAAGAACGCGAAGTTTTCTGTGACGGATATCCGCGTGAGCGAGAGATCCAGAAAAGCGCCGCTTCCTTTTACAACAAGTACTTTGCAGCAGGAAGCTTCCAAAGTACTGAATATGAGTACCTACAAGACCATGCAGATTGCGCAGCAGCTCTATGAGGGAATTGACCTGAAGAAGAGCGGTTCTGTAGGTCTGATTTCCTACCTGCGTACGGATTCCACCCGTATCTCCGAGGAGGCGGATCAGGCGGCAAGAACCTACATTCACGATCAGTATGGTGAAGAATTCATGGCACAGGGCGCCACGACGGAGAATAAGAACAAGAATTCCCAGGATGCCCACGAGGCGATCCGTCCCACCGACGTGACACGCACACCTGCGTCCATCAAGGAATTCCTTTCCAGAGATCAGTTCCGACTGTATCAGCTGATCTGGAAACGCTTTGTTGCGAGCCGCATGGCTCCCGCGAAATACGAGACAAATACCGTAAAGATTTCCGATGGAAATTACGTCTTCAACGCATCTTCCTCCCGGATCAAATTCGAAGGTTTCCTCTCCGTTTACGTACAGGATGACGAAAAGAAACTGGAGAACGATCATCTGAACGGTATCACGAAGGACAGTGATCTCCGGCTGGAGTCCCTCGATCCTGAGCAGCATTTCACACAGCCGCCGGCTCATTACACAGAGGCTTCGCTGGTCAAGACGATGGAAGAGCTTGGAATCGGACGTCCGAGTACATATGCGCCTACCATTACAACGATCATCGCAAGGCACTATGTGACAAGAGAGAAGAAGAATCTCTATATAACAGAATTGGGTGAAGTGGTTAACGATATGATGAAGCAGGCCTTCCCGAGTATCGTTGACGTGGATTTTACAGCAAATCTTGAGCAGCTCCTGGATGCGGTGGGAACCGGAAAACTCGGCTGGAAGACCGTTATTGAGAATTTCTGGCCGGATCTGGACGGTTCTGTCAAGAAGGCGGAAGAGGAGCTGGCCGAGGTAAAAATCGCAGATGAAGAGACCGATGTGGTCTGTGAAAACTGTGGCCGGCATATGGTGATCAAATACGGTCCTCACGGAAAATTCCTCGCGTGCCCGGGATTCCCGGACTGTCGGAACACAAAACCGTATCTTGAGAAGACCGGTGTTCAGTGTCCGAAGTGCGGAGGCGAAATCCTCCTGAAGAAGACACGAAAGGGACGAAAGTACTACGGCTGCGAAAATAATCCGGACTGTGATTTTATGTCGTGGCAGAAGCCGACGAAGGACAAGTGTCCGAAGTGCGGAAGCTATATGCTGGAGAAAGGCAACAAGATCGTCTGTGCGAACAAAGAATGCGGCTACGTGAGTGTTCGTGAGAAGGACGATGAAGAAAAGTAAATGTTTATTTGTGAAAGACAGGTATGCAGCCTGTCTTTTCACGGATAAAATGTTGAAATAGCAGTCTTCTGTACGCAAATATGAAATTTGTTTAAATTTCATAAAGTGCTTGAAATCAGATTATTGTATAAATAATCAGAAAAGTACTTGTTTTCGAAAATATTTCATGTTATGCTGTATATAGCGAAGCTAGATGCTGGGGGTGTACATCGAGCCGCTTACCATTAGGTACGGTTGTAATTGTAACTCGTTGGTAGAGATGTATGACAATCTGTCGGGACGTTGTGCGTTCGGACAAGGTCTGCCTTCATTTTTTTCCATTCCAGACCTGTTTCACGATTGGTTTACATCTAAGTATATGCTCAGCAGCTTAATCTTATGAAAGGAGATCGAGATGAGCGTACAGTTATTAGATAAGACCAGAAAAATTAACAAACTTTTACACAACAACAGCTCCACAAAAGTTGTATTCAACGACATTTGTGATGTTCTTGTGGATTGCCTGGACTCCAACATCCTGGTAATCAGTAAAAAGGGAAAAGTCCTCGGTGTAGGTGCCTGTGAAGGCGTTGACAGAATTGAAGAACTTATTACTGATGAAGTTGGTTCTCATGTAGATTCCCTTTTAAATGACCGTTTTCTCAATGTATTATCCACAAAAGAGAACGTAAACCTCGGAACACTCGGATTCCTGTCGGAGGAGGCAGCGAAGTATACAGCAGTCATCAATCCGATTGAGATTGCAGGAGAGAGGCTCGGTACCGTATTCATGTATCGTCTCGGACCGCTGTATGACATCGATGATATCATCGTGAGCGAGTATGGCACGACCGTTGTCGGACTTGAGATGATGCGTTCCGTTAATGAGGAGAATGTTGAAGAGAACAGAAAAATTCAGGTTGTCAAATCTGCATTCAGTACACTTTCGTTCTCCGAGATGGAGGCAATCATTCATATTTTCGAAGAGCTGAACGGCGAAGAAGGTATCCTCGTAGCCAGCAAGATTGCAGACAGAGTTGGAATCACACGTTCCGTAATTGTCAACGCACTCCGTAAATTCGAAAGCGCCGGTGTGATCGAGTCCAGATCCAGCGGTATGAAGGGAACATACATTAAAGTCCTCAATGATTTTATCTTTGATGAGCTTAATGAGATAAAAGAGAAGCGAAGCAAGGAAGCAGATAAGAAGAAAAAATAAGAAATACGAATATAAGCTGTATCCGTTTTTCCGGTTCGGAAATCAACGATATGGATTAAATATAAGATCCGCTGATGGATGCTTTCTCATGTTAGGGAGATGGGGAGAGCAACCACCGGCGGATTTTTGTGTGGCAACGAGCCAAGGAGGCGCCACCGCGCTTGCGCGAAGCGGCGCATATTTGGCGAGTGCGGTACATCGAAAGGCGAAGCCTTGAGATGTACGTAGGGAAATCCGGAGGAATTTCCCGGCACACAAAAATAACACAGAGGCAACGAGCCAAGGAGGCGCCTGTCATATTTAAAATATGATAGAAATTGTGTAAACTTTACCAACTATGAGAAAAACAGAGAAAACATGAGATATAAAGAGTAATACATAAGAATAGTGAGTAATTGCAGCTTTTTTTCTGTTTGCCAAAAGATCGTCTATTCACTATTATATATATTGTTGAGTAGCACTCATGAGTATCGAGTGCTAATAACACCAAAGAGAGATTATAATTCCAAGGAGGCATATAAAATGAGCAAACTGGTTGCAGTTGGTAATCACGTTGTACTGAAGCAGGTTGAGGCAGAGGAGACTACAAAGTCCGGAATCATCCTCACATCCGGTGCACAGGAAAAACCGCAGGAAGCTGTTGTTGTGGCTGTTGGAGCCGGTAAGAAAGATGAGCCGATGGAAGTTAAAGAAGGCGATCGTGTCGTATTTGCACAGTATGCCGGAACAAAATTCAAACTGGATGATGAAGAGTATATTGTAGCAAGACAGGATGACATTCTCGCAATTATCAAATAATTAAAACCACAGGGAGGTAAAAATCATGGCTAAAGAGATTAAATATGGCGCAGAGGCCAGAGCGGCACTTCAGGCCGGTGTAGATAAACTTGCAAATACCGTACGCGTAACACTTGGACCGAAGGGAAGAAATGTAGTTCTTGAGAAGTCCTATGGCGCACCGACGATCACAAACGACGGTGTTTCCATCGCCAAAGAGGTTGAGCTGGAAGACGGATTCGAGAACATGGGCGCACAGCTCATCCGTGAAGTTGCTTCCAAGACAAACGATGTTGCCGGAGACGGAACAACAACAGCTACCGTACTTGCACAGGCAATGGTACAGGAGGGTATGAGAAACCTGGCTGCAGGCGCAAATCCGATCGTACTCCGCAAGGGAATGAAGAAGGCCACAGACAAAGCTGTAGAGCTGATCAAGGGTATGAGCCAGAAGGTAAAAGGAAAAGAGCAGATCGCAAGAGTTGCAGCTGTATCTTCCGGAGATGATCAGGTAGGACAGATGGTAGCAGACGCTATGGAGAAAGTATCCAACGACGGCGTTATCACCATCGAGGAGTCCAAGACTATGCAGACAGAGCTTGACTGCGTAGAAGGAATGCAGTTCGATCGCGGATATGTATCTGCATATCTCGCTACAGATATGGAGAAGATGGAGGCCGGACTCGACAATCCCTACATCCTTATCACAGATAAGAAGATCAGCAACATCCAGGAGATCCTTCCGATGCTCGAGCAGATCGTTCAGAGCGGCGCAAGCCTTCTGATCATCGCTGAGGACGTAGAGGGTGAGGCACTCTCCACACTCATCGTAAACAAACTTCGCGGAACCTTCAAAGTCTGCGCAGTAAAAGCACCGGGATACGGTGACAGAAGAAAAGAGATGCTTCAGGATATCGCCATCCTTACAGGCGGACAGGTTGTATCCTCTGAGCTTGGAATCGAGCTCAAAGATGCTACTCTGGATATGCTTGGAAGGGCAAAATCCGTTCAGGTTAAGAAAGACACAACAACAATCGTTGACGGAGCAGGCGACAAGAAAGCAATTGCCGACAGAGTTGCTCAGATCAAAGCACAGATCGCTGAGACAAAATCCGATTTCGATCGTGAGAAACTTCAGGAGAGACTCGCAAAACTCGCAGGCGGCGTAGCAGTAATCCGTGTAGGCGCAGCTACAGAGACAGAGATGAAAGAGGCAAAGCTCCGCATGGAGGACGCTCTCAACGCAACACGCGCAGCTGTAGAAGAGGGAATCATCGCAGGAGGCGGATCCGCATACGTACACGCAACCGTAGAGCTTGCCGCATTCGCTGATACCCTTGAGGGAGACGAGAAGACCGGTGCAAAGATCATCGTAAAAGCACTGGAAGCACCTCTTCGCATCATCTCCGAGAACGCCGGCCTTGATGGTTCTGTAATCATCAACAAAGTAAAAGAGGCAAAGACAGGCGTAGGCTTCGACGCATACAAAGAAGAGTACGTTGACATGGTAGAGGCAGGAATCCTCGATCCGGTCAAAGTAACAAGAAGCGCACTTCAGAACGCAACATCCGTAGCATCCTCACTGCTGACAACAGAGTCCGCAGTATCCATCATCAAAGAGCCCGCTCCGGCAATGCCGGCAGGCGCAGGCGCCCCGGGAATGATGTAAGCGAGTAACGAGACCGCTTATAGGAATAAAAAGGCAGGGCCATGGGAAAAAGCTGAAAGCTTTAATCCCATGGCCCTGCCTTTTTAGACCGTAATATCCGTCGACAGACGGATATCGGACGTACGAAGTACGGACGATAAGCGGTCGAAGTAGAGACCGCTGGGTTTTCGTTACGCGGAAGGGGACAAGTTATACGCCCTCACACGTCGCTCATTTCCTCAGCGCTCCGCCGCTTATTGCCGGTGCTCCTCGCAAACTCGGGCGGCCGCGGGCGCTGTCCAAATTGAGGGTCTACGTTCCGAATAGCGCCCTCGGACATGCTCGTCTACGCTCCGCTCCGGTCCGCGCTAAACGAACGTCCCCCGGACGTTCAGCGCCGCACCGGCGCTATGCTCGCGCATTCGTCATTCGCTTCCTATCGTTCGTGCGTATGACATTGTCCCCTTTCCGCGATGCTGTCAGTGCGCAAAAGACCCGCAACCCTTATCGATTAGATCAGTGGAAGAGACGTTTCCATTTGTAAACAGACGTAGGCTTCTGTAGTTTCTACTCTTCCTTCTCCTCCATATGCTGCACATAGTCGTACACCATCATCGCGATCTTGAAGGTCATGGCCTCGTCGAATTTCCGTATATCAAGGCCGGTGGTTTTCTGGAGTTTCTCCAGCCGGTAGACCAGCGTATTTCTGTGGATGAAGAGCTGTCGGGCAGTCTCGGAAATGTTCAGATCGTTTTCGAAGAAATTACGGATGGTGAGAAGCGTCTCGTCATCCAGTTCGCTGAAGACATCGTGCTCGAAGGTTTCGTTCAGAAAGACCTTGCAGAGGTTGAGGGGAAGCTGATAGATCAGCCGTCCGATGCCGAGTTTTGCGTAGGATAAAACGTGGCGGTCCGGAAGAAAAATCCGTCCCACTTCCATGGCCAGCTGTGCTTCCTTGTAGCACTGTGAGAGGTGGGCCAGCTGATCTGTCGGTTCGCCACAGGCCACGCGGACGGAAATCATTGCTTCCGTGTTAAGGGTGTCTGCAATGGTAAAGGCCTGTTTCTCCAGGTCGTTGCCCTCGACGACGATGGCGATATGCGTGGCATCCAGAGAACACACGAAGGAGGTGCTTCCCGACGTTGTGTACATGGCCTTGAGAATCTGAAGGGCAGGTGCGTTGTCAATTTCCGAAGTCTCGGCGAGGAAGACGGTGCGGATGACATCGTTGTGGATCTTCAGACGTCTCGCCTCGTCCCGGAGATCAACCGGAAGCATATTGTCCATCAGCACATTCTGCATAAAGTGATTCCGGTCAGAACGCTCATGAGACACAGTCAGAATACTCTGGAGTTCGCTGACGGCAATCCGTCCGGACATTTCCGCATTCTCCCCGCTGGCAATAACTACGTATTCAATCCTGTCATTATCGGTGACTTTCAGATAAAAATCATTTCCGACATACATGGTGTCGGCGGCTGATTCGATAAACGAATGAACAGAAGCCGTACGGTCGCTGCTCTTTCCCGCGCAGGTGAATACAGTCTCTCCGTTGCGATTGACAAGCGTCAGCAGAGAACCGGTGATGTTGTGAAGATCCTGTAGTGTCTTGCCTAGAATTCTGGCTGAAATCATGAAATACCCTCCGATTGCTGGAATTGATCAGGCGTGATTCCTGTTCAAATTTGTGTAATTCGCATTTACAAACTATTTTATGCCGAAATATTAGCTTCTGCAACTAATCTGTTTGTGTGAAGTAGTATTTGTGCGAGATTTGAGAGCAGAGGAGCACCCCGCAATAGGCGGCGGAGCGCTGATGGATGAGAGCGACGTGTGCGCGAGTATGCTACGGTTCCTTCCGTTCTCAGCGGATTTAGCAGAACAAAAAAGGCCACCTCCGCAACGCGGAAGTGGCCTTCAATATAAGCACTGTATTCAAATTAGTGAGTGATAGCTTCCTCTGTATCTTTGTCGAATACGTGAAGCTTATCAATGTCGATTGCGAACTCAACTGCATCGCCTGTTCTTGCTGTAGAAGACGGGTTAACGCGAGCTGTCATAGCTGTGCCGCCGAAATCGAAGTACAGGAATGTCTCAGCTCCGAGAAGCTCGTAAACGTTGATTGTTGCCTTGAAGGTCTCGCCGTTGCTCTTAGCGATATCTTCCGGATCATCAGAGAGATGCTCAGGACGGATACCTGCAACAACTGTCTTGCCTACATAGCCCTTTGTCTCAAGAACTTTTGCCTTTGCAGCCGGTACAGTGAATTTCTGACCAGCAATGTTGAGCTGGATCTTGTCTCCGTTTTTCTCAACAACAGCGTCAAGGAAGTTCATCTGCGGAGAACCGATGAATCCTGCAACGAAGAGGTTGCAAGGCTCGTTGTAAAGAACCTGAGGTGTATCGCACTGCTGAACTACACCGGCCTTCATAACTACGATTCTGGAACCAAGAGTCATAGCCTCTGTCTGGTCATGTGTTACGTAGATGATTGTAGCGCCGAGTCTGTCATGAAGCTTAGCGATCTCAGTTCTCATCTGTACACGAAGTTTTGCATCCAGGTTGGAGAGCGGCTCGTCCATAAGGAATACACGAGGGTTACGTACGATTGCACGTCCCATGGCAACTCGCTGTCTCTGACCACCGGAAAGAGCTTTCGGCTTACGATCAAGAAGGTGCTCAAGGTCAAGGATCTTAGCTGCCTCTTTAACCATCTTGTCAATCTGATCCTTCGGAACTTTACGGAGTTTCAGACCGAATGCCATGTTATCATAAACTGTCATATGCGGATACAGAGCGTAGTTCTGGAATACCATCGCGATATCTCTGTCTTTAGGGTCAACGTCGTTCATTACCTTTCCGCCGATTTTCAGAGTACCGGAAGAGATGTCCTCCAGACCTGCAACCATACGAAGAGTTGTGGATTTTCCGCATCCGGAAGGTCCTACGAAGATGATGAACTCTTTGTCTTCGATATCAAGGTTGAAATCCTTTACAGCCTCAAAGCCGTTCGGGTATTTTTTGCCGATGTGCTCAAGATTTAAACTAGACATACTAAATAATCCTCCTTAGGGTGTCCGGATCGATCCGGATCATAGTATATTATTTCTTTTTCATATCCCCGGGACAGAAAGAACTCCCCCTGTCCACAATGAACAGTATAAGAGATTGTGTTTTGATCTTCCACGTCAGACTGACCAATCTTTTTCGTTTTCTTTCGTCAAAATGACATGGACGTGAAAAAGCAGAAGAATATATGGCAAAAATAGGGTATAATGATCGATAGGTGTGAGAAAATACGCAGACAGAGAGGGATGTCAGATGAAGAAATTGCTTTTGCGGGCGTGCTTCATTACCGGGATGGCATTGATGACTGCATGTACGTTTCCTTTTCAGTCAAATAAGGATGATAACGTACAGTGGAAATCTGCCGGACAGTCTTCCGTTGTGTCTTCCGGTTCAGAGGAGAAGGCCGGGAAGAAAAAGAAAAATTCTGCTGTGACGATAACCGTCATGGGGCCTTCGAGCTGGATCCGGGATACGGAAAAAAACGGCGTCAAGTCTTTTTTTCATGAGACCGGAATTAATGTCAAATATGTGATAATCGAAGATGATCAGTATGAAAGAGTCCTTCTGGATGGTGTGGAAAAGGAGGATCTTCCCGACGTGTACTGTGCCTTTTCGGGGCCTTCCATGGGATCGGCGCTCCGGGTCGGAGAGAATGCGCTGCCGGATGCGGCGCCGGACGAATATCTGGAAGAGGCGAAGGCTGTGACGAGTGTGGACGGAATAAACTATGGAATGGCCTATGACGATATGGAAGCCGGCTATTACATGGTATATAATAGAAGAGTTTTCGAGGAGGCCGGAATTTCGGAGTTTCCCACGACCTTCGAGGAATTAAAGAACGACTGTGAGCGGCTGAAGGATATTCAGGTGACTCCAATCTACGAACCTGCGGTTGACGGATGGCACACGGCGCTTCTTTTTACTGAGACAAGTCAGATGTATGAGGCCAATCAGCCGGGAATTTCCGTGCAGCTGAACAACAATACGGAAAAATTCGCGGATAATCCGCTGATGCTGCAGGCGCTGGGGCAGTTGAAGGAACTGGCGGATTTGCAGTGTTTCGGGGACAGCTTTGCAAGCGACAGCTATGCGGATGCCTATGACAAAATGGCGTCCGGAGAGTATGCCATGTGCATGATGCGTCCGGGAGAGATCAGCAGGATTGTTGCCTCTGAACAGAACGGGGCTTCTTATGAAGAAGATGATTTCGGACTTGGAATTCTTCCATTGAATGACAATGACATTCTGAATGTACGGAATTCTGTTCCGGCGAGATTTGTCAATGCCAACAGCAAGAAGAAAAAATACGCGCTGAAGTACTTGGAGTTCCTGGCTTCCGGTGACCAGGTGCAGGCTATGATTGAGCAGGATCCCATGATATCATCTCTTCCTTTTAAAAGCGGGCAGTCAAAAGACAACACGGATGTTTTTCATGTGTTCCGGAAGTCCTTTGACGATTATTCCGTAAAAAACGTCCTGGGCGATAAGGTTTTGTATCTGAATGAACAGATGACGGATCTGTCGACGGATCTTGCATCCCTTCTGCTGGGGGATATGAGGCCGGAAGACGTGTTGAAGGCAATTGACAGCAGAAGAACGATCCTTGCAGAAAGAGCCGGGGATCCGGCCTGGGATTAACGATTACAGATAATGCAATAGGAGGATTTTTACAAATGAATGATCTGTTTACTGAGGTATGTATTCCACGAAAGATGACACCGTTAAATCTTGCGATGAAGGTTCTTCCGGTGGTGATTACGGTTCTTTTCTTTCTGACAGGACTGTTGATCAACCCGCTGTTCCTGATTGCGGGCATGGCTATGATCCTGGCGGATATGTGGCTGCTCCCCAGACAGAATGTGGAGTATGAGTACAGCTACGTCAACGGTGAGCTGGATATTGCGGAAATCTATTCAAAGAAGATCCGGAAAGAGGTTGCTGTCTTTGATATGAAGGAAATGGAAATTCTGGCGCCGGTGGGATCGGACAGCCTCGCTGAGTATAAAAAACTCCCGGTGCTCGATTATACTTCCGGCCGTTCGGAGGATCTTGCCAATGCCTGGGCTTTTGTGATCAGCGTGGGAGGAAAGAGAAAAACAGTCATCTTCTCGCCCAACAAAACGATGCTGGAAGATCTCCGGATGAGAGGTGCTTCTAAATTCAAAAGAAACTGAAAATGGTTAACAGTTGAGCCGGCGGTTTTCCGCCGGCTCATGCCATCATAAGCAAAAAATCAGCGGATTCACGCTGTGGATTCAGTACTTTTTGCAGATTGACTTTTGATGATTCGTTTGTTAAACTTTTTGAAAACTATACTCGTCTTGAATGGTTTCCCGTATGGTAACGGCTGTGATTGTTGCGCGGGAAGTCTTTTTTTACGAAGTATCGGCTGTTTTCAACAATGCAACAATGTAAGTATGTAAGGAGAATAGAATGGGACAGATTATCGGTGAAGGAATTACATTTGACGACGTTTTGCTTGTGCCGCAGTTTTCTACTGTAACACCGAACATTGTAAACGTAGGAACTTGGCTCACAAAAAAGATCAGGCTGAATATTCCTATGATGAGTGCCGGCATGGACACTGTAACTGAGCATCGTATGGCAATCGCCATGGCTCGTCAGGGTGGAATCGGAATTATCCACAAGAATATGACGATCGAGCAGCAGGCGGATGAAGTCGACAAGGTAAAACGTTCAGAGAACGGTGTCATCACAGATCCCTTCTATCTTTCAGCTGAGCATACACTGGCGGATGCCAATGCTCTGATGGCGAAATACCGCATTTCCGGTGTTCCGATCACAGAGGGCAAGAAGCTGGTTGGTATCATTACAAACCGTGATCTTCTCTTTGAGAGAGACTTTACCAAGAAGATCAAAGAATCCATGACTTCTGAGGGACTGATCACAGCTCTGGAAGGTGTAACTATCGAGGAGGCAAAGACAATCCTTGCGAAGGCAAGAAAAGAGAAGCTTCCGATCGTTGACAAAGACGGTAATCTGAAAGGTCTCATTACAATTAAAGATATCGAGAAGCAGATCCAGTATCCGAACGCAGCCAAGGATTCCCAGGGACGTCTTCTCTGCGGAGCCGCAATCGGAATTACAGATGACGTTCTGGATCGTGTAGAGGCTCTCGTAAATGCACACGTGGATGCAGTTGTTATCGATTCTGCTCACGGTCATTCCGAGAACATCTTCAAGTGCCTGAAGATGGTAAAGAATGCATATCCGGAGCTTCAGGTTATTGCAGGAAATGTTGCCACAGCAGCTGCTACTCATGATCTCATTGAGGCAGGCGCTGACTGCGTAAAGGTTGGAATCGGACCCGGATCCATCTGTACTACCCGTGTCGTAGCAGGTATCGGTGTACCGCAGATAACTGCAATCATGAACTGCTATGAGGAAGCAAAGAAGACCGGCACACCGATCATCGCTGACGGTGGAATCAAGTACTCCGGCGATATTACAAAGGCAATCGCAGCAGGAGCAAGCGTGACCATGATGGGATCCATGTTTGCAGGATGCGACGAGGCACCCGGAGACTTCGAGCTCTATCAGGGACGTAAATACAAAGTATACCGCGGCATGGGATCCATGGGAGCTATGCAGCAGGCACACGGAAGTGCAGACCGTTACTTCCAGGCCGGAGCAAGAAAGCTGGTTCCGGAAGGTGTCGAGGGACGTGTGGCATATAAGGGTCGTGTAGAGGATACTGTATTCCAGCTCATCGGAGGACTTCGTTCCGGTATGGGTTACTGCGGAGCCAAGGATGTTCCTACTCTTCAGGAGACAGGACAGTTTGTAAAGATTTCTTCCGCATCACTCAAAGAGTCTCATCCTCATGATATTCACATCACAAAAGAGGCTCCGAACTACAGCGTAGAGGACTAATAATAAAGAAACGGTAAATCGCTTGAGGAAGCTGAGATTCCCGCGGCGAACCGGAGAAGGGCTGTCACAGCGGATTTGGATTCCGGTGTGGCAGCCCTTTGTGTGGCAGTAGGTATCAAGGGACGACACGGGGATTGGAAGAACGATCCGAAAAGAGGAGAGCGAGATGAAAAAGAAAAATAAAAAGAAAAAAACGGACATCAGAGTCCGCTTGTTCTTCTTTGCGGTACTCCTGATCGTCGTAGCTGTCTTTGCGTTCCGGATGAAGGACTACCGGGAGAAAAAAGCCGCGGAGGCGAAGGCGGCAAGAGAGGCCGAACAACAGGATGACGATCCGAGAGGGGAATCGTTCTGGCAGGGGGCGCCGGAGCTGACGGTGGAGCTTTTGACGCCGAATCAGTATTCCAGACCGCAGCTTCCACTGATGGAAACAAATGCTATCGTGATCCATTACACAGCGAATCCGGGAACTTCGGCCCAGGAGAATCGTGACTACTTTGAGAGCCTGAAGCATGGAATCTCAGGGGAGCACGTGAGCAGTCATTTTGTTATAGGACTGGAGGGAGAGATCATTCAGTGTATTCCATGCTCGGAGATGTCCTATGCCTCTAACGACAGGAATACAGACTCCATAGCCATCGAATGCTGTCATCCGGACGATACGGGAGAGTTCACGGAGGAAACCTATGCATCCTGTGTGAAGCTCACAGCCTGGCTCTGCAAAGCCTTCCATGTACCTGTGGAGAATGTTATCCGGCATTACGACATCACCGGTAAAGACTGTCCGCGCTTTTACGTCCGGGATGAAGATGCGTGGAAACAGTTCAAAGCGGATGTGGCTGACCGGTACGAGGAGCTTCTCGAGGGCAAAGACTGACGGAGTGATTGCCGGAATAAGAATGCTATAAAAACATAAAAAGAGCCGCCATGTGGGGCTTGTCGCAGACAAAACTGCGACAGTCTTCACATGGCGGCTCTTTGTATATTGTCGATATAACCGGCCTCAAAGGATCCGGCTCAATTACCTGCGGATGCAGCGACAGCGTCTCCGGCAGGCTTATTACAATACGGAATATCCGTAGCTGTTTGCGAGTGCGTCAATCTTTACGCCGGCTTTGCAGAGAGGGCACTCATGATGTCTGTAGGATTTGAAATCCGGTACATCCGATGCGCTGAAGGCGGAGATGACATGTACGTCACCAATGGAATCGATGGCACTGAAGAGTGCTGCTGCTCCGGAAATCTTTGCCTGATAGTACTCCAAACTCTCGGTGATGGACTGCAGAGATTTTCCTGTCGTGATCGAACCGAGGAGAACGAGGACGTTCTTGCCGCGGATGGCCATCTGCATGTTGTCACGGAAGAGAATCCGTCCGTTTGTTCCGTACTCGGGAGAAACAACGTAGATGGTCTTGTGAGCATTGAGGGAAAGAATTCCGCTCTTGGTAAGCTCTTCAGCGAGAAAAGTACCGATGACTTCCGTTCCGTCCATGCAGACGATGGTGTCAACCGGGGTGTTGAAGGAATAACGTGTCGCCAGCAGAGTGGCTACATTGTGAGCTTCACTGCATCGGGATTTCATCGTTGTGATATCTACGTAGCAGGTGATGTGTGAGTGAGAGGTTGCGAAGTGACCGCGAATGACCTTCAGCTGCACACTAGAGTTCATTGGTGATGGGATTTTAATATAAGAATTATCCATATAGTACTCCTTCCTCTTTGAATCAGAGCGATTCTATTCAAATCATGGAATGATTATATCACAATAAATGCAAAAGTGCACAAAAAAGATGAAATTAAAACGGAAACAGTGTTGAAAATATATAAAACACCCCGTGCTTTCTCAGGTTACTTCCAGTACGCAGAACTGCCAGCCCAGGAGAGTCAGCGTCCGGTTGTAGAAGTGGAGAGAGCCCTCGTTTATCAGGATCGGGTGGTAGTTCTTCTCCGGAAGTTCCACGTTCTGGCATTCCGGCTGGAAGTTGGCGAGAACGAGAACGGTCCGGATGCCGTTCCAGCGGTAGTAGGCAATGAGGTTGGTCTGTTCCTCCAGAAAAGGAAGAAACTCACCGTAACAGAGCACATTGCCGTATTCCGGGTCGTGGCGGAGTGCCGTCAGTTTTTTGTAGAAACTCAGTACGGAATCCGGATCCCGGAGCTGCGCTGCAGCATTGATCTCCGGATAAGCCGGGTGTGGCTTCGCCCAGGGGATTCCTGTTGTAAAACCGCCGTTTTCACTGTCGTCCCAGGGGAAGGGCGTACGGGCGTTGTCTCTCGAGAGAGAGGTGACACCTGCGAAAGCCTCGTCGGGGGTCAGTCCTGCGTCGAGGGCTACCCTGTACTGATCCAGCGTGCTGCAGTCGGTAATATCGTCCATAGAGGTGAAAGGCACATTTTCCATACCGAGCTCCTGTCCCTGATAGATGAAGGGGATACCACGCAGCAGGAAATAGATGCCGGCGAGAGCCTTTTTTGCTGCAGGGGTATGCACATCTGTAAAATTCTGAGGCAGGTAGCGGCTGACGCCACGGGGTTCATCGTGATTCTCTATGATATTGGACAAAAAGCCCTTGTCCTTCACAGCTCGCTGCGCGTGGAAAATACATTCCTTGTACTGATCCGGGGTGAGAAAGGCGGGATCTGCGTACCAGCCTTTGCCGGAGCGGTTGAACACCTCGCCGGAGAAATCAAACATGGAGCTGAAACATCCATTGCTTCCGATGAACTGCTCCAAAGCCTCCGGATCATTGTCAAAGACTTCGCCGACGGTAAAGGCGTCGTGCGGAAGAAAAACCTTGTCTCTCATCTCGTTGAGATAGACTTTCACGTCCATCTGATCGTGAAGCACATGGTGCAGGGAGCAGAGTCCATCCTCACGGTCTGCCGGATAATCGCGGAAGATCTCCGGTTTGCGGATGTTCATAATCGCATCGATTCGGAAGCCGGAGATTCCCCGATCCATCCACCAGTTCATCATGCGGTAGATTTCTTCCCGGAGCTCCGGATTCTCCCAGTTCAGCTCCGGCTGCTTTTTATGGAAGAAGTGTAGGTAGACCTTGTCCGGATGCCCCGGAAGCGGCTCCCAGACAGAACCGCCGAAATAGGAGCGCCAGTTGGTCGGAGGCCTGCCGTCTTTAAGATCGCGAATGTAGAAGAACTTTCCGTAAGGTCCCTCAGGATCTTCACAGGCCTTCCGGAACCATTCGTGCTCATCGGAGCAGTGGTTGACTACCAGATCCATGACGACATGGATATTCCGGGAGCGTGCTTCCAGAAGCAGGATATCGAAATTGATCAGATTGCCGAAGCGGGGATCAATATCGTAGTAATCGGAAATATCGTATCCTTCATCGGCGAGAGGGGAGCTGTACATCGGAGAAATCCACAGAATTCCGATGCCGAGTTCTTTCAGATAATCCAGTTTGCTGATGATTCCCTGGATGTCACCGATTCCATCGCCGTCGGAGTCACAGAAGCTCTTTGGCCATATTTGATAGGCGATCTGATTCTGCCACCATTTTTGTTCCATATGTTACCTCATAAATACATGAAATTAAGATTATACTTTGTTATTACAAGCCATTCTATTATACCACTTTCGGGCTGAATCGCAGTGGAATTGTCAAAGTGAAATTGGTATACTGAGGGAAGCTGTCGGTGTAACCGGCAGACGGACACAGCTTTCGCGCAGAAAACGGTCAACGGTCTGCCGGAAGTGTATGAACGGTGACAGTGAGAATATATGAGGTGAATCATTATGAGCAAAGGTCAATGGAAACAGTTAAAGGGAAAAGGACCTGGAGCCTATCTGAGATATTTCTGGGACTATTACAGAATACTGACACTGGTGATCGTCGGTGTCTTATTTTTTATTGTGTATCTGGTGACATCCATCAGCAGGCACAAGGACATTGGCTTTCAGGCGATCTTCGTGAATGCCGCCAAGCAGAGTGATAATCAGGAGGTGGAGCTGGCAAAAAGCTTTGCGGAATATGCGGGGATTGATATGTCAGAGAAACAGGTGCTGATCAACCTGTCTGAATACGAGACGCCGGGGTCCCCCATCGGAACCCAGTATGACATGGCGGTGGCCGCCGAGGTGAATACGCAGATCTCATTGAAAGAACTGGATGTGCTGGCGGCGGACACTGCCAATTTTGAGTATTATCTGTCTCTGACCTCCTTCGTTGACCTTCGGGATGTACTGACGGAGGAGCAGTTGAAGAAATACGACGACAGGATCTACTATGTGGATCTGGCCAGTGTCAGGGAGCAGCAGAAAAAGATGGCGGATCCCCAGTATGAGTATCCGGTGATTCCAAAGGATGAGGCGGTTCAGAAGGAACAGAAGAGCTCTTACCGGAAACCGGATCCCTCGCAGATGGAGGAACCGGTTCCCATCGGAATTTTCATGGATGATATGAAGCTGATCCGGGAGGAAAAAATGTATCCGGATACCGTCAGTGTCCTTGGCTTTGCGCAGAACGGCAGACGGACGGAGCTGGCCGTAAAGTTACTGGAGTTCCTGGAGAGTGAGAAGGCCTGAGGCATTTCGGGGAAGACTTCGGTGCAATAGAGTAGTTGGAAGATCTGGAAGGTAGGAATACGTGAATATATTAAATCTTGAAAATGTAAGTAAAGCTTTTGTGTCCAGGGTTCTTCTGGATGGTGTCACGGTGGGAATCAGCGACACGGATAAAATCGGAGTGATCGGCGTCAACGGAACGGGTAAGTCTACGTTGCTCTCAATCGCTGCGGGTGCTCTGGAACCGGATGAGGGACAGGTTGTAAAGGGAAAGAGTGTGCGGATTTCCTATCTGTCACAGAATCCGGTGTTCGACGACAAGAAAACAGTGCTGGAAAATGTGGCGGCCGCCATCAGCGGAAAAGATGCGCACTGGGATGTCACCGGAGAAGTCCGGGCAAGACTGCTGGATTTCGGAATCCCGGATCCGGACTGCCGGCCTTCGACTCTGTCCGGAGGGCAGAAGAAAAGGGCGGCGCTGGTTGCGGCGATTCTTACGCCCTGCGAGCTGCTGATTCTCGACGAGCCCACGAACCATCTGGATCACGGAATGATCGAGTGGCTGCAGACCTATCTGCAGAATTATAAGGGAGCCATTCTGATGGTGACCCACGACCGGTATTTTCTGGATCAGGTAACCAATCAGATTCTGGAGATCGACAGGGGAAAGACCTATCGCTACGAGGAAAACTATTCCGGATATCTGGAGAAAAAGCAGGAGCGGATGAACTTCGCACTGGCCGCCGAGCGAAAAGCGGCAGCTCTGTACCGGAAAGATCTGGCATGGATTCAGAGAGGCGCCCGGGCGAGATCGACCAAGCAGAAGGCTCATATTCAGAGATTCGAGGCTCTGCGGGATCGGGAAAAGATTGTGGAAGAGAGACAGGTGGAATTGAATTCTCTCTCCTCCAGACTTGGCGGCAAGACCATTGGGCTCACAGATATACAGAAACAGTACGGGAACCGGACGCTGATCCGGGATTTCACCTATACCTTCAATAAGACGGATCGCATCGGAATTGTGGGCCCCAACGGATGCGGAAAGTCCACTCTGATGAAGATCATCACCGGAAGAGTGGCTCCGGATGCAGGTCATGTGGAGATCGGACAGACCGTGCGAATCGGATATTTTTCCCAGGAAAACGAGGAGCTTGATCCCTCACAGCGGGTGATTGACTGTATCAGAGATACGGCAGAGTACATACAAACCACGGACGGCGTGATCACAGCCTCCAATATGTGTGAGAGATTTCTCTTTGACGGGGAGATGCAATACTCAAGAATCGAGAAATTGTCCGGTGGAGAGAAAAGAAGACTGTATCTGCTGAAGGTTCTCATGGAAGCACCGAATGTGCTGATTTTCGACGAGCCGACCAACGATCTGGATATTCAGACTCTGCGGATTTTGGAGGACTACCTGGACCGGTTTGCGGGAATCATTATCACGGTTTCCCACGACCGTTATTTCCTGGATCGTGTGGTGACGAGGATATTTGCTTTCGGGGAAGACGGAGTGCTGCATCAGAGCGAGGGCGGCTATACGGATCTTCTTGAACACGCGAAGGCAGCGGGACGGGAACTGGATTTCGGAACGGTAGGCGCCGGTATCAATAAAAAAAAGGGTGCCATCTCCGGAAGCGGCGCGGATACGGAAGGGAAATCCGGAGCAGAACGCTACGCGGAACAGAAACAGGAAAATAAAAAGAAGACAAAGCTTTCTTATAAAGAGCAGAGGGAATACGATCACATCGAAGATGAAATCAGTGAACTGGAGCAGAAAAGCAGTGAACTGGAGGCACAGATGGCGGAATGTGCCACCCAGTACACGAAACTGGCAGAATTGACAAAAGAAAAAGAAGAGGTGGATGCCCGGCTGGAAGAGCGGATGGAGCGGTTTTTTGAGCTCCAGGAGCTGGTGGACCAGCTGAGCGGGCAGGGACTGTGAGTCGAGGACGGGGACAGAGTCATACAGCGCGAACGATAGGAGCGGAGGACGAAGCGCGAGCATAGCGTGGGTGCGGCGCTGAACGTCCGGGGGACGTTCGTTTAGCGCGGACCGGAGCGGAGCGTAGACGTGCAATGTCTGAAACCGCTTTGTACATCGCCCGAAGGGCATAAGACAAAGCGGGTGAGCTTTTTGCGGGAGCACCCCGCGATAGGCGGCGGAGCGCTGAGGACGAGAGTGACGTGTGAGCGTGTATGCTCTGGCTCCGTCCGAAATTCTGTCGGCAAATCCAGTTTTAGCGGATCGCCCAGCGGAGCTTCGTCGAGTGGGCGCGGGGATTGCGGAAGCACTCCTCCTTCGAGGGGCGGATCACATCCCGGCTGACTTCGGCGTAGAGACCGTCTTTCTGATTGCGCTTGAATTCCTTTTTCACGATGCGGTCTTCGCCGGAGTGGAAGGTGAGGATAGCTGCGCGGCCGCCCTCTTTGAGGATGTGGGGCAGTTTATCCATGAATTCCACCAGCACCTCGAACTCGCTGTTTACATCGATACGAAGTGCCTGGAATACCCGGGCGCAGGATTTTTTGACCGCTTCTGTCTGATCGGTCTTTGAGGCATTTCTGAGGGGCGTATCCTCCAGAAGTGTTTTGGTGATCAGTTCACGCAGGGCAGTGGTTGTGTCCAGCGGCTCTTTTTTGCGGAAGGCTGACGCAACGGAAGCGGCGATTTCTTCTGCATAGGGTTCATCGGAATTGTCGATGAGAAGCCCAATGAGTTCTTCTGTATCAAGGGAGCGCAGGCGTTCGGCGGCACTCTCTCCCTTGTTCGGGTTGAAGCGCAGATCCAGAGGTCCGTCTGTCTTGTAGGAAAAACCACGCTCCGGGTTGTCGATTTGCATGGAGGACACGCCGAGGTCGGCAAGGACGAAGTCAAAGGGACCGTACTGTTCACAGACCCGGTCGATATTTGCGAAATTGGTGTGAACAGGTGTCCAGATCTCTTCGGAGAAACCTTTCGCGCGCATTCGCTCCGTGGTCTTTTGGATTTCGATGGGATCCACATCCAGAGAGTAGAGATGACCGCTTCCCTGCAGGCGTTCAAGCATTCTGGAGCTGTGGCCGCCGTAGCCGAGGGTACAGTCCAGTCCGGTCATCCCCGGCTCAATCTTCAGGCAGTCGAGAATCTCGTCCACCATGATGGGAATGTGCATGCCGGCAGGTGTATTTCCCTTTGATATGATATGTTCAATCTCACAGCCGTACTTCTCGGGCTGGAGTTCTTTATATTTTTCATGAAATTTGCGGGGATACTTTCCGCTGTAGTGGGGTCTTCGTTTGTGTCCCTCGTTCTTTATGGTCTCTCCCATGCTTACCTCCTGTTGGAAAAAATGATGAGTTTAATTATATTGAGTTTTCAAACGCAGTTCAACGATGAAAAGTTCACCGTACGTGTTTGAGGTGTCGGGAACGACGCGTGCATGGACGTTTTGTGTGGTATAGGAAATTGCTCCGCAATCCCTATACCATAACGCTCGTACTCCGGAAGCGGATGTCGTCAGTCTGATCAGATCTGGTGACAGAACCTGGAAAAAGGTGATAAATCTGACAGTGCAAGCTACGAAAACAAATAGCGAAAACGTTATAGGTATGTTATATTTAGGTGAGATTTGTGCAATAAAGAGAATTGACCGACAATAATAAAAGGGATGAGGAGAAGCTTTTTTTATGAAATACGGATATTTTGACGACGAAAAGCAGGAATATGTGATCACGAGACCGGATACTCCGGCACCGTGGGCGAATTATCTCGGCTCTCCGGCATACGGAGCAATTATTTCCAACAACGCAGGCGGATACAGTTTTGCAAAATCCGGAGCCAACGGACGTATCTTACGCTACGTGTTCAATGATTTTGATCAGCCGGGAAGATATATTTATCTCAGGGATAATGATACTGCGGACTACTGGTCAGCATCCTGGCAGCCGGTCGGAAAATCTCTGGACACATATAAATGTGAGTGTCACCATGGAACAGCATACACAAAGATGTTTGCTGATTACAGCGGCATTCATTCCGAGGCGGACTACTATGTACCGCTGAACCGTGCCTATGAGGTATGGAACCTGAAGGTTACAAATACATCGGATCGTCCGAGAAACCTGACTGTGACCGGTTTCGCCGAGTTTACAAACGACTGCAATTACGAGCAGGATCAGGTAAACCTTCAGTACACATTGTTTATCACACAGACTCATTTCATGGGTAACCGTATCCGTCAGACCATCAATGAGAATCAGCCGGGAAAAGACAAGGCAGACGGTTCCGTTGCAGAAGACAGATTCTTTGGAATGGCAGGCACTGAGGTTGCTTCCTACTGTGGTGACAAGGAGAAATTCCTTGGAAGATACCACAACTACGGAAATCCGGTAGGAATTGAGAGCGGCGATCTTGGAAATGAGCTGAACTACAACGAGAACAGCTGCGGTGCACTTTCTGCTGTTATTACCCTTCAGCCCGGCGAGAGTAAGGATCTTGCCTTCATCCTCGGAATGAAGAGTGACGAGGAGGCAGCTGAGATTGTGGGAAGCTACGAGGCTGATCCGGAGAAGAAGGTAGAAGAGGAGCTTTCTGAGCTCATCAACTACTGGCACGGAAAACTTGCACATCTTCACGTGCAGACTCCGAGCCCGGAATTCAACACCATGATCAATACATGGAACGCATACAACTGCTTTATGACCTTCACCTGGTCCAGGGCAGCTTCCTTCATTTACTGCGGACTCCGGAACGGTTACGGATACCGCGACACCGTACAGGATATTCAGGGTGTCATCCATCTCGCTCCGGAAATGGCTGTGGAGCAGATCCGTTTCATGCTCTCCGCCCAGGTAGACAACGGCGGCGGACTTCCGCTTGTTAAGTTCACACACAATCCGGGACATGAGGATACACCGGACGATGCTTCCTATGTACAGGAGACAGGACATCCGGCTTACAGAGCGGACGATGCGCTCTGGCTCTTCCCGACGGTAAACAAATACATCGGAGAGTCCGGAAATACAGCCTTCCTCGATGAGGTGATTCCTTACGCGAACAAGGGAGAGGCAACGGTTTATGAGCATCTGAAGATGGCCATCGATTTCTCCATGAATCATCTGGGAAATCACGGAATGCCGGCAGGTCTTTACGCTGACTGGAACGACTGTCTCCGTCTCGGAGCAAACGGAGAGTCCACCTTCGTTGCCTTCCAGTTCTATCTGGCTATGAAGATTCTCGGAAAATATGCCGCAGACAGAAATGACACAGAGTATGTGAAGTATCTGGAAGAAAACGCGGACAAGCTGGCAAAGATCCTTCAGGAGAACTGCTGGAACGAGGATCGTTTCGTCCGTGGATTTACAGAGGACGGTCAGACAATCGGAAAGAGAACCGATCCGGAAGCAAATATGTGGCTGAACCCGCAGAGCTGGTCTGTCATCAGTGGTTTTGCATCCGATGAGCAGGCGGACAAGGCGCTGGACAGCGTTTACAATATCCTCAACACCGAGTACGGTGTTATGCTGATGGATCCGCCATATCACAAACACTCCTTCGACGGAGCCCTCATGGTTATCTACAACCAGGGTGAGAAAGAGAACGGCGGAATCTTCTCTCAGCCGCAGGGATGGATCATTCTCGCAGAGGCTCTTCGCGGACACGGAAACCGCGCCTTCAAGTACTTCATGGAGTCAGCGCCTTCCGCAATGAACGACAAGGCAGAGATCCGCAAACTGGAGCCCTACTGCCACGGACAGTTCACAGAGGGAAAAGCAAGTCCGCACTTCGGACGTTCCCATGTACACTGGCTGACAGGAACCGCATCCACCGTCATGGTCGGCTGCGTAGAGGGTATCCTTGGTCTCCGTCCGGATGCAAAGGGACTCAAGATCGCACCGTCGATTCCTTCCGAGTGGGAAAGCTTCACCATCGACAAGGATTTCCGCGGATGTCACCTTCACATCACCTTCCGCAATGACGGTCATGCAGAGAGCGGATGCAAGAGCATGAAAGTAAACGGAAAAGAAGTGGACGGCTGCTACGTACCGGCAGAGCTGCTCACAGAACAGACAGAAATTGAATACGTTATCTCATAAGGAGATTTGCGGGACTGCACACGGTATATGTGTGCAGTCTTTGCGTTGATGAAGAGTACGCTTCCTGAACAGAGCACACACTCTCACACGTCGCTCTCGTCCTCAGCGTTCCGCCGCCAATGCCGGTGTTCTTTGTGTTGTACGTGTGCATAAAGCAAAGATTCTTCCGAAGAATTGTGGATGCACAGGAATTCTGCTGAAGTTTCATCCGTGTGTTGAATCGTCGTGTGTTCGTATTATAATAGAGATATTCTTGTGAAAAAATGGAGGTCTGAAATGTCTGTTTTTAGGGGAGCGGGAGTAGCGCTGGCTACGCCCATGAAGGATAACGGAGAAATCAATTATGAAGCATTCGCGGACTTGATTGAGTATCAGATCAAGAATCGCACGGACGCGATCATTGTCTGCGGAACTTCCGGAGAGGCTCCGACACTGGATGATGATGAACATATCGAGGCGATCCGTTTCTGCGTAGAGAAGACGGCCGGAAGGATTCCGGTCATTGCGGGAACCGGATCAAATAATACGGCACACGCCATCATGATGAGCCGGGAGGCTCAGCGCGTGGGAGCGGACGGCTGTCTGCTTGTGGCACCCTATTACAACAAGGCGACACAGGATGGCTTGATCGCAAGCTTCACGGCGATTGCAGAGTCTGTCGAAATTCCCTGTATCCTGTACAATGTTCCGTCAAGAACAGGTACAAACATTCTTCCGGAGACGGCTGCGTATCTGGGAAAAAATGTGAAAAACATTGTGGGAATCAAAGAAGCTTCCGGAGATATCAGCCAGGTGGCAAGACTCGCGGAACTGGCTGGGGACTACATGGATATTTACTCTGGAAATGATGACCAGATCGTTCCCATTATGTCACTGGGCGGCGTCGGCGTTATTTCGGTTCTCTCCAACGTGGCTCCACAGTTCACCCATGATCTGTGCCGGAACTGTCTGAACGGTGATTTTGCTGCGGCGAGAAAGATGCAGCTCAAGGCTCTGGAACTGGTGAGACAGCTCTTTATTGAAGTAAACCCGATTCCGGTGAAGGCAGCTCTCAACAAGATGGGCTTTGCGGCCGGAAAACCAAGACTTCCGTTGACAGAAATGACGGCGGAGCATCAGAAGAGTCTGCAGGCTGCGATGGAAGAATTTGGCTGTATTTGAGAATATTTCATCTCTAGTATAGCCGTTCTTAAATAACTCGACCAAATACTTGCCTGCTTGCCCGAATAGCACGCATCAGAAAGCCTCGGCTTAGCCCGGAATTCCTCTGAATTCCCGTCCTTTTCGATACAATTACATAAAAATAGAGAAAAGATCATTCATTTTTGCGGGAATGGTCTTTTTTTAAGTGTTTTCCCGATATAGATATGATATGATTAAAAAGATTGTGATAAAACGAAAGGTATTGAGGGGAAACATGAAGAAACATCTTGCGTTGAAGATCGGTATAGGAACACTGATCGCTTTGCTGCTTGGATCAGGCGGAGTTTTTGCATATTTTGCACACTACTACAGCAGTGTATTTTTCCACGGGACATCCATCAACGGAATGGATGTCAGCGGAATGACGGTTGACGAAGTAGAGAAGAAAATCGCGGAAAGTGTAGATTCTTACACGCTGACTGTAAAATTCCGCGGGGACGGAAAAGAGGAGATCACTGACAAAGCCATTGGTTATCGCTACCAGCCGGACGGCACTGTGCAGAAGCTCAAGGAGAAGCAGAATTCTCTGAACTGGTTGGACGGATATCTGCACAAGACCACGCAGAAGGTCAATGTGAAGATGACCTATTCCGTGGAAGCGCTGATCGATGTGGTGAGCGCGATGCCTGAACTGCAGGATGGAAAGATGGAGGAGCCGAAGGACGCTTTCATGGAGTTTAAGGATACGAAGTTCCGGATTGTACCTGAGATACAGGGGACGAAGATCACCGGAAAAGACCGTGTGCTTGCGGCTATCGAAGAGGCAGTGAAGGCGGAGGAGAAGGAACTGGATCTTGAGAAGGAGATTCCGGATCTCTATGCAAAACCCAAAAAGCTGTCGGATGACAAGGCGATGAATGAGGAAATGAAACAGCTGAATGAGCTTGTGTCCGCCAGCGTCACCTATGATCTTCCGGGAGGCGAGAAAAAAACTCTGGATGGTACGACTCTGAAGGATTGGCTTACGAAGGACAAGGAAGGAAAGTATAAGCAGGATGAGACGGAGTGGACGAAACACCTGACGGATTACGTTGGAGAGATGGCGGCTTCCGTTGATACATATGACAGGGACCGGGAATTCGAGGCCACAGGCATCGGAAAAGTCAAGGTTCACAATATGACCTATGGATATCTGATTGACCAGGCCGGAGAAATTGAACAGCTTCGAAAGGACATCAAGAGCGGCGAGGCGGTTGAGCGCAAACCGGTATATTCCAACTGGCAGACCTCCGATGAAAACAACGGCTACGGCGATACTTATGTGGAGATCGATTGTACCAGACAGCACCTCTGGCTCTACGAGAACGGAAAAGTTGCTGTTGAAACCGATATTGTGTCCGGCGCCATGAGCGGAGACACCATCACACCGACCGGTGTCTATATGTTTGTGACAAAAGAGAGTCCATCCCTTCTAGTAGGAAGAGATTCGAATAACAAAGTCATGTACCGACAGCCGGTCAAATACTTCATGCCGTTCATCGGTATGGGAATCGGAATTCATGACGCCACCTGGCAGGCAGCCTTCGGCGGCACCAGATACAGGGACGGTTTTGGTTCCCATGGCTGCATCAACGTTCCGCTGGATAAAGCTGAACAGTTATATAGTAAAATCAACTTTGAGATGCCGGTGATTGTGTATTACTCATGATTGAAAACGTTCGATTGTGTATAAAGGGATTGCTCGAAGCAGACATCTTCCCGGATAAGGAGGGATATTGTGAACGCTATCGTTTATCATGGAAGCAATGTAGAAGTAGCAGAACCTCGTATTCTCCAAAATGGTTTTTACAAGGATTTCGGCTACGGATTCTACTGTACCAAATTTGAAAAACAGGCAAAGCGATGGGCATTGACCAGAAGCGGACATTCAATTATCAACAGGTATCAGTATTCTGAGAATACAGACTTGAAGATCAAGGTATTTCCGGAAATGACAGATGAATGGCTTGATTTTGTCGCAGGATGTAGAAGTGGAACAGTTCACGACTATGACATCGTTGAAGGACCGATGGCCGACGACCAGATATGGAATTTTGTTGAAGACTTTATTGATGGTCGTTTTACCAGAGCGGCGTTTTGGGAACTTGTAAAGTTTGATCATCCAACGCATCAGATCGTTTTTTGTACGGAGAGAGCATTGAAAACAATTGAGTTTGAAGGAGCGGATAGGTTGTGAAAAACAAGTATTTTCCGAATGAAGATATAGAAAAGGATGATTTGTTTTTTGTCTGTTATATGATAGAGCGTGTGGCACGCCATATACATCAAAGAAACCGGTACGTGGTTAATGCCATTGGAAAAAATGAACTGTATCATCTGCTCAGTGTTGCGAATGTCCTGCATGCAGAAAATCCGTTAAAGGTGGAAGACGATTGGATTAGGAAATATGATCTTAAACCAGGAGACTTTGATATCACGGACGTAGATAAGGATTTGGCGGAAAGAATACCGACGCCACTTGAGATGGGAAACGTATATAAGCGTCTAATCGTGGATACGTTGAACACTAGTGAAGATTACGCAGACGGCATCATCAGAGTATACAACAATGAGCTCTGTGATGTGATCGATAACTATAATTGCAGTGCCTTTTATGAACCCTCATATGTGATCGCAAGAGCCTATCAGAACGGCGGATTTTGAGGATTCATTCTGACGGCAGTCAGAAAACGAATAGAGGAAAGTACGATGAAGGGGGTGTCTCTAACGACACCCCCTTTGATTATTTCCACGATAGCTCGAGATTGCGATGGCTATTGGCTATTTACCAACTCATGGTTGATATTTATAAATCCCCGAAGCATTTTGCCCCGGTCTTTAATGGCATTAGCCTGATGCCTCTACCCGATATAATTCAGGCTACATGGAGTTTTCTGATTTTCTCTCGTTCCTTAATGGGAAAATCATTGAAACCACCCGCTTTTATGATCTGATATGCCGCATTCACATCTGCATTAATCAGCGTTCCCTTGTTGCTTTTAAATATTCCCCTTTTGATCCGTCTCGACTTATCATAAGATGCCTTATTGGGAATTTCTCCATCAAGGTAGCGGGTTCCGCTCGTATAGTTCTCTTGCACGACATATACTTTGATCCCGGCCAATTCAGCTTTATAACAGATCATATCAATCAACTTCCTGTATGGGATGAATACGAATATCTGATTTGTTCGTTTTCCCAGATTCACTTTTTGTTTCCATCCACTGTTGGTCCCAATGACGATTCGATCTACATTACTTGTCTGAGCCAATGTAATTACTCTCCGACTTGCTTTATGTAGATAGTCTGTTATCTTATGGTTCCTTTTCTTTGTCAGTCTCTCCATCCTGTTTGTAGAATCCAGGCGATTACTCTTCTTTGCCTTTTCCTGCAGATTGGCTTTCTTTTTGTTGTAATATCTGTTGATGGATTTCAACGGCCGTCCGTTGATGATGACCGGTGCATCGTCTGAGGACAGACAGGCTGTGATCAGATTATTCACCCCAAGATCGATCCCCATGATGTTTCCGTGCTCTTTTGCCTCTTCCGTCTGCTGTTCATACATGAGCTGGATCTTTATGCTGTTCCGATCGGTTCTGATACGAATCTGTCTTATGTTCCCATGCTTCCATCATCTCCGCATTCCTGAGTTTCTGATGGATGCGGTAGCACTGGCAGATCAGGTATTGCACAGAGTTTGACAAGTTCTTTGAGCAGTAGCAGTATGCATCAATTTTTTTGAACAGATCATGATGTCCGGTTCGATTTATCCTGTGGCTTTCGGTCAATATCATACTCTGACACCTCGTTTCCGGCAGAAATCAGCAAGATAATCTTATATGACATTCAAACGCCAAGTGGCAGAGGTGGACGATGAGGAATATCACGTCCATATCTCGTGATCCGGGCGCATAGCAAGTGTCCCCACAATTGGCTTATAAATTCCTCCGTTTTCCTGTGGTTTCCGAATAATGTTTGAACTAATTTTTCCAAGCTTTCCAGGTTTGGCGTAGGAAATACCGGCATCGTTGACTGCGCAGGGAACACAGACTTTCTCGGATGATAGTCCTTTCGCATGAACATCGCTTCCTCGCTTATGCGCCTTGCGCGGCATGGTAAAATTCCGGCTTATACTATGGTTTCCCTTAAAAGATACATTAAAAAACGATTCATCAGCTTCGACAATCCCCGTCAGATAAGTTTTCTCTTGCAACTCACTGAAGGTATCCAGTATCTTGTGACGCCATGTAAAGGCCGTACTCATCGATATTCGACACTCTTCAGATGTTTGCTTTAACGTCTTCCTCTGTAACATACATTTTAAATAAGCTGCCCGGACAGAGAAAGGCTTTCGTGTGCGAGAGGTGATAGAATCAGAACTTGGAATAAAAGACCGGTGGCACCTTGTTTTATCATCGCTAAAATCTATAGCGATAATATATCATAAAGAAATATAGCATTGCAAGGATATATCCGTGGGCTTATAATATACAAATAGTAAGATATAGAACTGAAAATATTGTCATGATTATTTCCGAATATACCAAAAATAACGTCAAATAATTGAAATTATGTTGCAAATATACAAAAAGTAATGAATCGCTAAAAAATAACACAAAAACTATTGATTTTGTCTTATACCATATGTATACTTGTCAACGCAATGATTCAAATGCCTGGTATGCATGTGTCTAGATACCGCAATATAGATTATTCTGCGAAATCTATATTGTGTCCAATGTAATACAGCAATACGTTCGTAGGGGCAGGCTGTATGCATTGATGAAGGAAATACTTTTCTACTGGAAACTGTACCCATCATAATGAATGTGCATAGTTAGGAGAATCATTGAAGACTGTTAATGAAGTGGCAGAGGATTGGTTGATAGCTGTACAAAAAGTACTCAAACATTCCACATACGTACGGTATCAATCCATATACAGGAGAAGAATTCAACCTGTGATCGGCGATTGTTTGCCAACCGAAATTTCGCAGATAATGGTCAAACGTTGTCTGGGGCTTGGTGGGAATGCAGGTCCCAGACCTTCGGCAAGTTACGTCAATTCGACGATGAATATCATGCGTCAGATTCTTCTGTATGCTGATCCGACGATCAATACCGAGAATCTGATGCATGGAATAATAAAACCAAAACCGGTTCAGAAAGCAATCGAAGTTTTCACTGCTGAAGAACAAAGAAGGCTTCTTTGTGTTCTTGAGCAACAACCGGATTCTTATAAAACGGGCATTCTCATTTGTCTGCTGACCGGATGCAGACTGGGGGAAATATGCGCTCTTAAAACAGAAGATATTTCGATGGAGAACGAGACGATTCATATTCACTCGACGGTACAGAGAATCCAGCGTCCGGCCGAGGCTCTTTGCGATGAAGATATGCCGGGAACCTCCAAAACGATGCTACTGGTTACAGCTCCGAAATCTCAGAAGTCTGACAGAATTATTCCGCTTCCGGATTATCTGCATTCATTTCTATTAGAGCATCCGTTGTACGGTGAATACGTGGTGAATTCTACGAAACTGATGGAGCCGAGGACATATGAGAATAAGTTTGCGACCTATCAGAAAATGGCGAAGATAAAGCCAAAGAACTTCCACACTCTGCGTCATACATTTGCCACCAACTGCGTGGCCGGCGGTATGGATCCGAAGGTTTTGAGTGAACTGCTTGGACATTCAAGCGTGACGATTACGTTAAACAGATATGTTCATCCTACGAATGAGATGAAGAAAAAACAGTTGAATGATGTTTACAAAAACATGGGCGGAGTATTGAGATGATGAGAGTAAACACTCATTGAAAATGCGCCCCATCCCATCTAGAGGCATGTCGTTAAAGATTGAGAAAACAAGTGATAATTGTCTTATTTTTTCGCAGAATAATCTATTCTGCGAAATCCAGGGAGATCTTCGTTATTCTATACAAATCCCGAACGAAAAGTTTGTTAAATAACTAAGCCTATCATAACAAGAATGCAAATATTTTTGTAGTTTCGAATTCCGGTGAAAAAAACGCAGTCCGCGCAAGAAAAGAGAACAACGAATAAAGAGAAAACAAAAGATCTGTCAGATAATTTTGGTTTGCGAAACTTTATTTTATAAATGAAAGTGTTATGATATGTATATACAAAGAACGTGAAAACCTGCGTGACAGGAGGTGTTACATATGATGACATTTGGAGTATTGTTTGCAGCAGTTGTCGGTGTGATGGCAATGTATACCTGGTATACGATCGTCAGAGACAGTCAGTAATCAAACATTAAACGCGACATGAAACGGAGCAGTCGGCTCATATCCGGATGGATATGAGTCGTTTTTTGTGTTAAGGAAAATCCTCAGGAATTTCCTTAACACAACGCTCGGCGGGAAGCGCATTCGCGCAATAAGCAGGATGCGTTGCATTTTCGTTTGCAGACGTATACATTGCGTGTGGTTTTAAGAAAACAAAGCGATGAACGGATTGTGTTCTTTTTTGAATATATCAATTAAAAGTTTTGACCCGATGATATATACTTAAATCGGGGAAGAAATATCGTGATTTGATGAATGCATTTCCGTAAAGATGGATGAATCACTGCACATGAGCAGTATCGTAATGTCTTCTCAAGAGAGAGGACATGTGATACGCTATTTATGTAAAGGTGAGCAAATGCATATGACT
>JAIKXQ010000078.1 GCA_024684035.1 Eubacterium sp.
GATTCCGTGCAGAATGTTCACATACAACTGCTTATAGCTGTTGCTCACATCATTGAAGCTGCTGTAATCCGTGTTATTCGCAAGCCAGGCGACAGACTGAAGCTCATCGATACTCATGCCGTCCAAACCTGTTTCTTCATAGGATTCATACCGGATCGCCTCATCTTTTATAAGAGCCATGGTCTCTGTAATCGCCCGCTTCTCGTATTCACTCAGATCTTTCTCATTCTTTTTGAGATACTCCATGATAATCTGTTCGTTGAAAACAAGATGTCCGTTCTGATCATCGATCATTTTGCCCTTCAGATAATCCATATAGGATTCTCCCAGCACAGCCTTCCAGCTCTGGTCGCTGACTGTGGCGAAGGTCGCGCTGTTGACGTCATAGGACAGCGATACCGCCTGAAGGCCTGAGACTGCCGCGGAAAACAGGGCGCTGACCGACGTAAACTGCTTGGAAGTCGCCCCCTCAATCTGATAAAGAGTTTGAATCTTATTCTGTAGTTCCTGAATCTTCGCGTTATTCGAGTTGATCATGCTCTGATAATGCGAGATCGACGAGCGAAGCGCGCTGGCGTAGTTGCTGTCTATATTCGGTGTCGACAGCGCGCTGTTGCAGCTGTCAATGCACCCCTGCAGAGAGGCATTGCACTGCTGCAGGTACTGAATCGAAGCATTCAGCTGATCCTCGTCCAGCATCTCGCTTCCCACCAGACTGCTCACCGACTGGCAGTCCGCCGTGATCTGATCAAGGGCGCCGTTGATGGCGCTGATGATCATCTCATAATCCTGGAAATGGCTGCGCATATTCGTCCATGAGGCAGCCTTTTGTTCTGTGTTATTTGTAAATGTGCCGATCTGCGACAGTATCACCGCCAGCTGCTTTTGGGCAGCCTGCACGGATTGTACCATCGTACTGCACTGCAGTCTCACACTGCCGGGTAATAGTCTTAATCCCATGTCGTCACTGCATCCCCCATCTTATACCTTTCTACTGAAACTGCTTCTTCACCTCATCCGCCAGCCTGTTGTCCACACTGTCCAGCGCATTCGCCACGGATATGATGCACGCAGCGTCCGCATCCAGGGTAGTTTTCAGTTTGGCAATGGCTGTCTGAGCCGAGGCAAAAGCAGCCGCTCCATTTCCTACTGCCGAAATATTACTGTTCACATCCCGCATATATTGTGAGAGTTCCAGCGCGTCCGAAGCACTTTTAATGTTCGAGGAATCCCCGGCCGCCATGGCCAGGTCACTCTGCTGTACTCCACTTGCATCGCTCATTTTTTCTGCCCCCTTTCATTCATTTTTTATAAACCCGATCCCCAGGCACAGACAAATGCGTATTTTTACGCAACTATGGATGGGCATTCGAGATAATAACATCCGCTGATTCTTTCAGCACCTTGGGATCCGGATCCGCACACAGCTTCCGTTGTGCCAGAGAAGTCCGTCCTTTTGTGCCGGCATATCTTTCATGGAATTTATCGGGAAGATCGCCGCCGTTCCCTGATTACCCACCATAAGTCCCTCCGTCGTATTACGGAAGAACTTGGTCACGGCGTCAAAGCCCTTGAATTTTCCTGCATTCGCCGTGACGATCACGCAGATGCCCACATTGGCCGCGCGATCCAGAAGTTCTGCCACCTTATTGGCCGACAGAATATTCGCCGCAAACGCAGCTGCGAAATCATCCACATCGTCGATGAGCAGGTAGGAGGGCGGGAAGGTCTCCAGGATCTTCTTGGGACTGAGTCCACGGTTTTCCGCCAGTGCTCCGCGCATCATCTCCTCCCGGGCTTTGACCATTTCCTCAAATACTCCCGGGAACTCCTCGGCCACACGTTCCGGACCGAAATAGTTAACCCTCTCATCCGCATTCGCGTAGAAGAGATCCAGAGCTCTGGAATCCACGAGAAGGATCGAAGCTTCCTCTTTTTTCACAAGCTGTGCCAGGGCAATCTTCAGCGCATTGGTTCTTCCCCTCTTCGCCTCTCCGATAATCAGGAAGGGTGAGTCCCCGTTGTTCATGCCGCAGGGAACCACCATCTCCTTGTCGAGACCAAGATAGATATCCTTTTTGTCGAAGGTTCCGGTCTGCATCTTTTTCTCCTCCCCTCCGTTTTCGTCCGGGACACCCGTTTCGAAGTACTTCTCGAAGTCTGTATAGGGCAGTTCCTCCGGAAGAACCGGAATCTTCGGTGCCCTCTCATCCGGATAGACATCATTGATCTTCGCGATGAGTTCCTCTGTCTTCTTGTTGTATTCAATTTCATTGACAAAGCCCACCATGGAATAGATCTGCATGAAGCAGACTTCCTCGCCGACCTTTGTGAAGGCACGGCCGCGGATTTCTGTCTGCTTGTACTTCGTCCTTCCCACAATGGTAGGGATATCCGACTCATCCACCACATAGCCGCAGATCTTGTTGCGGAAACTGGTGAGCGTCGCGTAACGGATGCCGCCACCTCTGGTGCTTGTGCCGATGACATAGATACCAAGACCCACGCCGTCACGGATCAGCTTAGTGAAGTACTCTTCCACCTCAATGCCCATTTCCTTCACCGCATCCATATTGTCCAGAAGGATTACGATGGATTTGAGAGGATGGGCGGCAACCTGGTTATACACTTCAAAACTCTGCACCGCAGCTTCAGCCAGAAGCTTCTTGCGGGCTGTCATTTCTCTCTCCAGAATTCCCTGAACCTTCGTGAAGCGCTCCGTGTCATCGAAGGCAATATAGTCCGCCACATGATGGAGTTTTTTCAACGGAATCAATCCGCTGTTTCCGAAGTCCAGAACATACATATTCAGACGGCTCACGCTGTTCTTCATGGCCAGTGTGAGAGCCGCCGTCATAAGGAACATCGTCTTTCCGAAGCCCGGCGCAGCTACATAGAGCAGGTTGCCGTCCTTTACCGGATTGTGCACGAAGGAAATCTGCTTCTGTTCCTCCGGAATATCAATAAGTCCCACAGGAATGGAGAGATCCAGTCCTTTTTTGTGGGCGTCCACGAGGGTCTGGTCACTGACAATCTGATCAGCAAGCGGAGGCAGCCAGGGTTTGGTGATCTCCAGAGTCTCCAGCGATGCGTAGTAATTATGAATGTAATCACAGAGAACATCCAGCTGGGTCTTCAGAAGTTTTTCACCGCCACCGAAATCACTGAGATCCCGGTTGACCAGTTCGCCCTGTCCCAGTTCATTCACAATATAGACTCTGTCGTCCACACGGTCGTGTCCCTCTTCCTGATTGTAGGGAGCACCGCTCCAGGCCGACTGGAAGAGCTCGTAGATCTCGTTGTTTCCGACCTGCAGATATGCCCGTCCCGGCTCCGTGATATTTGCAGCGTCCGGTGTCTTCAGGATTTCCTTGGAATCCGCCTCGTTCTGCACTTTCAGCGCCAGCTTGAATTTACTGTTGGACCAGATCTGATCATCTACAACACCGGAAGGTTTCTGTGTCGCCAGGATCAGATGCACGCCGAGGCTTCGTCCGATACGGGCCGTGGAAACCAGCTCTTTCATGAAGTCCGGCTGCTCTTTCTTCAGCTCCGCAAACTCGTCACTGATGATGAACAGATGTGGCAGAGGCTCTTTGACCTCGCCATTCCGGAACAGTGTGTTGTAGGAGTTGATATGGTTCACATGATACCGGTTGAAAATTTCCTGTCTGCGGGCGAGCTCCGCATGAATGGACGCCATGGCACGCATACTCTGTGAGCCGTCAAGGTTTGTGATGGTTCCCAGAAGATGAGGCAGATTCCGGAACAGATCTGCCATTCCTCCTCCCTTATAGTCGATGAGAAGGAAGGCCACCTCGTAGGGGCTGAAGTTCACTGCCAGACTCATGATGTAGGTCTGTACCAGCTCCGATTTACCGGATCCGGTTGTTCCGGCCACAAGTCCGTGTGGACCGTGAGCCTTCTCGTGAAGGTTCAGGAAAACATAGTCCTCCTCCGCGCGGACACCGATGGGCACCGCCAGTGACTTCGAGGAATCGCTTCTCTTCCAGCGCTGCGGAATCATAAGTTCTTCCGGTTTCTGCACACCGTACATAGCGAAGAACGTAATGCTCTTCGGTATCTGCGCACTGATTCCCTGGAGATGATTCAGCATGCCGATGTTTCTGGAAATCCAGGGAAGATCCAGCCCCTTCACGGAGGCAAGACGGAAATCCTGTCCCTTCTCCGTCTTCTCCTCGATCACCAGCCGTCCCTCTTCCGAGTTCAGGAGCTCAGCTACCGTTCCGATATTCTCAGGAAGGTTTGCCCGGATCAGCGACGTATAAATGATAGAGAAGCCGATGTTGTAACCGTCCTTGTCCAGGTATTCCATGATGGAGTGATCGATGATCAGCTTCGGTTCATCAATAATGAAGAGAAAATGCGGAAGGAACATGCTTTCCTTCTTACTCTCTTCCACCCTGTTTTTCCGCTCTTTGAGAATCTGATGCATGCTCCCGAGAATCTGGTCTCTCTTCCTCTCGGAATTGATCAGTCCCACACAGTTGATGGCGTGGATCCGAAGGTGCGGATACCACTTCATCCACTGGAAATCTTCATCGTATTTCTGATTGTAGATCACCACCACTTCCAGATCATGGTAGCTGTGGAAAAATGTCAGCTGGGTCAGGATGGCCTTGATCTGCTCGTGGACAACTTTTTCCTCGCCCACAAGACCAAGATGAGCCTTCTTCAGATCGATGACCACCGGTTTTTCAATGGCTGCATACTCACTGCGGAGTGCTTCTGCCTGATCCACCAGTTCATCTTTTTTCGTCCGAAGCTCGTCCTCCTGAAACTCTACCGTAAGACCGGGCGCAGTCTTCGCTGTTCCGAGAGAGACTTTGAGAAAGTCATCATCCATGCTGGTGCGCTCGTACAGTCGGGGGCTGAAGTCAGTGACCATCCGGTCAATGTTCTCAAGAGAAGGATAGTTGTAGCGGTAGGCCTCTTTCTCCTTTTCGAAAGCCCGATAAATCTCTTTTCTCTTCTGAAGCAGATACCGGTCATAGGTGGTGCGGCGGAGAACCGCGTCCTCTTTTGTCTCCTTCTTGTCTGTCACATACTTTGTCACGGAGACGATCAGCGACATTCCCGTTCCGGCCACCGCCATAAGAATGAAGAGTCCCCTCTTCATCAGAACGCTGACAAGCACTGTGACAATTACCATAACCAGAGGAGGAAGAATCAGCATCAACAGGCCGCCGCTCCTGGACGATGCCGGATCCTTCGGATTTGCCAGCTGGATCTTCACATCCTCGACGCGCTTGACGATGCGGGGAGATCTCTTGTAGTTCGGAAAACCGTCGAAAGGAATCTCCGCCTTTTCCAACATGGCCAGGGTGGTCTGAACCTCAGTACTTCCCGGATCCACGATGATCCGTTGATCCAGCAGTGTGATCCGGACGCCACCGGCCTCCAGATCGCAGCCACTTCGAATCTCTGTTTTCTCACTGTCCGGGACTGCTCCGTCTACCCGGATCTCTGATGGATGGTTGCAATAAATCGCATCCCGTCCCACAATGATCGACGCCCGAAGACCGGAGATGCCGATTTCCGCTCCGTCTCCGGAAATACGGAACTCCCCCGGTCGCTTCAGGATCAGTGTTCTTTCATTTTCCTGCATCACTTATCTTCCTCATCAAGGCTGTATTCTTTGGAGAGTTCTTCGATCTTTTTATCAAGCTTCTCCAGCATGTCCTTCTTCTTCTCGGCATCCATGGACGTATCCGCCTCTGTCACAGCCTTTGCCTTCATATATGCATAGAGCTGCAGCTGTCCGTCCGACAGACGGATGCCGATATCCACGGCCTCCTCTGTCTGATTTCTTCCGGTATAAATCCAGTATTCCATACGCTCCGGAGCATTGTTGAGGCTGAAGGTCTCAATGATATTTTCCTTCTGCTCACTTGTCAGATCTTCGGTGCGGACGTAGGCTGTCGCCAGCATATACTTCTCTACGTCCGACATCCGGCTCACGGACACCTTCTCCATGGCCCGGATACTCGTCTCATATTCCGACTTCGTATAGGCTCTGGAAAGTCCGATCTCAGCATCTTTATAGGGTTCTACAAAAAACATATGGTATGCGATGAAGCCAACAGTCGCTGCCAGAAGCACAGAAAGGGAGACGGTGGCAATTTTCAGCGCCTTGTGCGCCTTTTTCGGAAACAGTTCATAGTTTCCTCGCCGGTCTTTTTTGACACGCAGATACTCCGTCAACAGATACTGTCGGATTTCCTCCACCGTGTGAAGATTCAGCAGGCCGGACAAAAATCTGCTCTCCGCAAGCAGCTGTTCTCCTCCCTGAAGGTAATCCATGTAACTGTACTTCTTCTGAAGGACAAAACCGATCAGCGCGCGATATTGCCTGCAGAAATCCTCTTCGGACGTCTGCACGCCTGCGGCATAGATATCCCGCATCTTCACGACCGTTCTGTACTGCGCGTCATAATAGAGATTTGACGGTTCCAGAGAAAAGCTGTATTCCTCCAGGAGCTGCGCAAGCGCCGCACAGCTGATCAAAAGCTGAAGGCGTTCCGGCAGGTCTTCTGTCACAGCCGAAGCAAAAGGATTGCGGTCACCGGTCTGATAGGTGATGTGTATCTCTTCCCCTTCCGGATGGATCTGGGCCGGGAGCAACAGTTCATTTTTGTAGGTAAGAAAGCGGTAATCGTACTCCGTGGACGCGTTCAATGCGGATTTCTTGAGGGTGAGATACTCTGCCTTCTCCCCGGATCCGTTCTCTGACGCAGCGGTTGGTGTGACCTGTAATTCCTGCGATGCCTCCGCCGGAAGGCTGCCCGCTCCCTTCGCCTTTGCGTTCTTATTTCCTTTGAATAACCCCATAACTCATGTCTCCATACAATCAAATAATATTTAGAATATCACCGTAATAGATATGCTCCTCGGCGTAACTTTTTCCAGGATCCACATACTTCCCGGTTCTGCCGGAGCGGATTCTCAGGTCGGACTGTTTCCGGTCTGTCCCTCTGAAAAACCCTGCATTTCCCAGAATCGCAAGGGTCTCTCCGATCTTCTGATCCTCATTCACCATGATATCCTTGTTGAAACTGCTCTTTTTATCGATAAGTGTAATTGTCAGCTGCATCTTTCTGTCTTCTCTTCTTTCTTTTGTCCCATCTTGTGATCATAACCGCCGCAAAAATCACGCAGGCAAGCCCGATGGAAGCATATACGATTCCGTCATAGGAAGTCTCCGTCACATAGCCCGCCTTTTTATATTCCGTACCTGCGTTCACAAACAGCTGTGACTTCAGCTTTGCCTCCCGGTCCGGCAAATCCTGCATCTGGGGCGTAAACAGCCTTTGTTCCAGCGCCTCGCTCTTTTTTTTCTCATTTGCCAGAGTTCTCTTCACTGCCTCTTCGTAACGGTTGGTGAAAAGAGCCACATGGTTTTCGTCTGTCAGCGAAGAGTATCTCTCATGCTTTTCGTGGAGAACTCCCGGATCAATTTTGATGGCGGAACCGGCATCTCCGGACGCCTGCTCCTCACCGGAAGAGAACGCCGTCACGGATTCTGTATTCTCCCGGTCCTCCGGTTCCCGGAGGGTACATATTATCTTGTTCATACCAGACTTTCGGTCTCCCTTCTTTTTGAATCAGTCTGTACAGCGCACGAAACAGTTCATGCGCTGTACACGCCTTTCAACTCAGAACAAAGTCCGCAAGCGGACTTCGACTCCCCCAGCCCCTCATTCCTCCCGGTGAGCGCTGCAGGACTTTGGCGCGCGAGCAGAATCGCGAAGCGATCTTCCCATCTGCGAGCTGCGCATCCCGCGGAGCGTTTTGTCTCATAGGGAATGCGAAGCAATTTCCTATGAGATAAAAAGCACAGGCCGCCGGAGTATTCCGGACGACCTGCACAAAATGTTTCTATAAATGATTAAACCATAAGTCTTGATGCAATGTCCTGATCCTGCTGTGCGTAAGCATTGCTGATATTTCTCAGCTGGTTCGCAACATCTGCCAGAAGCTGGGATGCTTTTGTGAAGCTGGGTGAAATCTGCTGCCACTGTGCAGCGAAGGCCTCACTTCCGGCTCCCTCCCATACATTGGTTGTCAGATTTCCTACCAGTCTTGTAATTGCCTGATTCAGGTTCTCTACCTCAGCTGACTCCTGATCAAACTTACTTGCTGCTGCTGCCATCTCCGCATCTGTGACTTTTAAATAACCTGCCATAATTCTTCCTCCTCTTTTCGTACATATTATAGTTTTTGCTGGTTGACAGTTACGTTGCGAAAGGCTTCCTGCCTGACGCTATATTATTAATTCATAATTAATAATCCATCTGATGTCTGCGGCGGGCTTTTCTCAGGTAACAGATGTAGCCCCCCAGACCGGCCAGTGCCAGTACAAGTGCCGCAACCAGAACATAGGTGATGACTTTCACCGGTTCTGCGGCCTTATCCACGTTAACCGTGCGCTTCTTTGTGCTGTCCGTGCTTCCGGTCTCCTGCCCGACAGCCGACTTCACCTCATCTGCTCCGCCGATCTTCACACTGTCCAGAATCTTCACGGCGTCTTTTGATTCATCCACGCCCACCATGGGGTTTGCAATGAACTTATACGTCGTGGTGTTCTCCAGTGATCCAAGTCTTGTATAGGAGAGTTTCTCCGTAAAGGACTTCATCAGATCCTGATTCTGTCCGCTTGTTGACTCTTTCACCGTTTTTGCGTCCTCGAGACCTTTTTCCACCGCCTCATTGGATGCATTCTGATTGTCGATGATACTCTGCCGCAGGCTGTTGACATTGTCATTCGCTGTGGTAAAGACATCATTTGCGTACTCTACATGAGCGGCATTATTCTCCATGACTTTCGACTGCATCTCGGAGGCATTGGAATGAATATCCCCCGCTTTTCCTGCCGCCTCACTGTTGAAGGTCGGACGGTGTTCATTTACTCCCTGATGATAGGTCTGCACCGCATCCCTGGAGTTGTCGATATTTTCTTTGATCTTGCCGGACTTGGTTTTGATATCCTCGTTGACCTTGTCCACGGCCTCATCCACCGATCCGGTCAGCTCTTCTCCGGTCTTTTCAAACGCAATGGCATTCTTTTTTACGCCCTCAGAAAAATCCTTTCTCATCTGAGCGATTTTGTTATCCTTCAGCTCTGTGATCCTGCTCTGAATGGTAACTCTCTGACCGTCCTCGTAGACAGGATTGCCCTGATCATCATATTCCGTCAGGCTGCTGACATCCACGCGAACCGCGCCTTTTTTCGAAATACGATCCACGTTTCCGCGAACAGTTTCCATATAGGTCTGGAAAGAATTCTCATTTCCTGATGTGATCCGGATGACCTTCTTCGGTTCAAGCACCGACGGATCCTTCTGCACATTATCCAAAAGCTCCTCGCAGGAAGTATATCCCCCAAGATCAAGGTTGGGATCTCTGTCGAGTTCCGCCAGGATCTGCTCTGTTGTTTTTGCTCCCCCATCTACATTGATGGTCTCCTCAGACGCAGTGTAAGTATACACCGGACTTGTAGGTGTGCCGGAAACCGTATGGGTTTCACCGTTCTCATCCACATAGGTGATCTCCACCGTATCCTGCTGATGCATCTCATAGCTGGTATAGCTGACGGTACTGCCATCCTTGCTTCCGCCGCTCCGGATCGCCTTCATGATGATTTCATAGGCTCCGCGGACTCTGTTTGCCCGGTTGATATCACTCTCATCACTCTGTAAGGACAGTGTGAGCTGCGGCGCGTTCTGAATCTTCTGCCCGCTGTTTCTGTCTTTGTAACACAGAATATACGACTGATCATCTTCAGCCTTCTCCGCTGATACGTAGGGAATTGCCGACTGCATATCATCAGAGAGATCTCCATGATTCGCCCCGAGGGACTGATTGATCTTGTCCACCAGCGTCGAAATCTCATCCCCCGTCTCCACAAGCTGCCGGTCGCAGCCATCGGCAAAGGTCTTCGCCTCATCCGACACTTTTTTGAAATTCTCAGCGGCAGTCTCCATGTACTGCTTCGCTTCGATCTTGTCCAGCTTCGGCAGCTCATCCACTCCCGTCCAGATCTCGGTAAGCTGCTTCTGCAGCTCGGATCCGGTCTGAAGGATCAGCTGAAGATTCTCGTTCACTTCCTGCACGCCGGCATTCAGAGACGAGTCAATTTCCCCTAGAGTCGAGGTGATGTTCGATGTATAGCTGCTGATATCAAGCACCGGAACGTCGTTCTCTTTCTGCTTCATCTCCGGAAGCTTTACCATCGATACCAGATCGTTCGGGCTGATGTTGTCAATGGCCTCTTTATCCCGCTTGTCATTGCTCATAACCTGGCGGGCATTGTCCTGGGCCGTGTGGAACTCATTCATGATGTTTTCCAGGTACATATAACTCAGGTCATTGTTCAGATCCGTGTTAAAAGAAAAAATCTCGTGGAGCAGTTTATACTGAAGATCCGCCTCCATATTCCTGTCGACGGCATAGCTGAGCTGACAAGTCTGCGGCGACGAATTGATGCTCGCCACCGTTTTGGAAAAGGTTGCCGGAATCAGGATGTATGCGCCGTAGGTTCCGTTCTCCACACCCTCCTTGGCATCCGAAAGAGAAGTAAACCGATAAGTCTTCTCATTCGGCAGTGAGACAATACGATCCGCGTAAACAACGGTCTTTCCATCTTCCTTGATTCCCTCGTCAAGGTTGACTACGGCGATCATTTCAGAGGTATGCTTCTTCGCATCCCCTTTTGAAGAAGAACTGCTGACAACCTTTACTTCCTCGCCATTCTCCGCAGCTTCCACGCTTTGCGCACCCACGCCCGGTACTCCGGCCTGCGGAGCCTGCACAGTCATACAAAAGCAAAGCGCCCCGGCCATCATCATACCGGGAAGATTCTTAAGTAACTGCTTTCTTTTCATTTTACTCACCTTATTATTTAGTTTTAAAAGAACATTGCTTCCACAATCCGACATCGAAAAAACGACAGGTCTGCATCCTCGAGCAAACGCAGATAGATCAGTATCCGCCGGATACCCACGCAGGTTTTCCATCCTCATGACCATGCGGAATTGTGTGAAGTTTTTGATATTTCGCAAACAATTATAACATAATGAACACTTTTAGTTCAAGTGCAAACACACCGACTGCAACCGAAAGTATTTCGAAGATTCCGACAAATCTTCGCATTCTTTTTCTACGAAACCAACAGCTCCTGTTCAAACGGATATGCGCCCGCTTCTGTCCTCGGCTGCCAATGTACTCGCTTAGCATAAGGCCACCGCTGTCTACCGCCTGTTTTTTCATAATGAATTCCACAATGGATAATCAAAAACACTCCCTCTGGGCAAAACCATATCCGCAATCAATAGGAAGGGAACGCCCGTAATGCCGTGTATACCGTTCACCATTCACTCTTTTATAAATATCGTCTTTATGTCTTTCTCTTCATTGACAAGATCTATCATAGTAATTTCCTGTCCTTCTATTCCGTCTACATAAATACACACATACAAATCATCGCCATCCGTCACCTTATAATTGATGGTCTGCAAATACTTTTGATTTGAGTTTTCTGGACCAAATTTTCCTCTCAAATCCTTCAACGAACGATTCGTCTTGGCAAAATTCACAAAATCAGTTGATGAAACCATTGTATCTGTTGGAGTATATATAGTTTCTCTTCCCTCTATCCTACGTGTCTGATACCCGCCTTTATGATCTGTTGTTACGTGCAACTTATAACGGTCTTCACCCTTCCACATATTCTCACCTTTATAGCTGGTCAGCTCACGTCTGCCATCTGAAATTGCCGCCTGCACTTCAGGCGTTGTAAAATCAGCACAACAAAGGCCATCCCTCCCTTTATTACCCATGTCTATAGTCGTATATTCCACATATAAGTAATAATTCTTGCCCTTAGATTTCAATACTGCGGTGCATGTGATATACTCTCTATTCTCTTCCGGAGCAGTGCTATAGCTTTCAGTAGAACTGCCATCCCATCTCCATGAATCCGTCGGACCATCATATGCAGCAAATAACGCCTCTATTTCCTGATCCAATTCATTGTCATTTTTTCTTACATATTCGCAAAAACAATCCCGTATTGTTTCCTTATCGTGTTTGTCTAATGCACGAATAAATTCTTCTATGCATTTCTCCGATCCATCAGACGATTTTTGAAACAACCCCTTTGTCTCTAATGTTGATTTATCATTACCATTCATAAACAACACTCTTCCAATATGCGGAATACCGCACCCACATAGTCCACAAAACAAAAGAACACATATAAACAGACAGATCATCTTTATTTTCTTATTCACATCACACATTTTAATTTTACTTCCTTTATAACCAAAGTATTTAATAGCTATAATAAATTATATACTGCCCGGTTTCTTTATTCGCCTCAAAGCATAGAGTCATCCCATCAATATGTCCTCTACCAGAATCATTTGCTCTTGCCTTGTCCCAAAATTCCTTGTATAGTTTTTTTCTCATTTGAGGATCAAATCCATCCAAATCAAGCTTTGCATATACCGTCGTATTTGATCCAAGAGCTTTTTTGCCCAGATTATACTCATAAGGATTAAATGCCGTTGCCCACCAGTGTGCTTTTTCTGGAGCGTAGGCCAATACACGGCCATTCTTGTCAATCATGACCATTTCCAACGTCGTTGTATTATCACGCATACAATCCCAAAATGCTATATCATTTACCCTTTTCTTTCCCCCTGGATTTGACGCTTTGTAGATTCCCCCTTCCATACCGGTTCCAAGATTAAGGTAATCCCCTTTCCACGTCCAAAGACA
>JAIKXQ010000047.1 GCA_024684035.1 Eubacterium sp.
GTTGCCCACGCGTTACTCACCCGTCCGCCGCTAAGTCACTAAGGAATCATCCCGAAGGAATCTTCCAGAGTGCTTCGCTCGACTTGCATGTGTTAAGCACGCCGCCAGCGTTCATCCTGAGCCAGGATCAAACTCTCATGATTAAGATTTGATTCAGTCAGAATTAACACTTGGCTAATTCATCCCGTTATTACTGTTTTAAAGGATTTGTATTAACAATAAATTGTTGAATACTCATCGATCGTTCAAAAATGTTTTTGAATTTTCGAGGATGTGTTTTACTGTTCAGTTGTCAAAGATCAATCACCCGGATCATGCCTGCCATTCAGAAGACCATGTTCCGAGAAGCGGAGATGAAGAGATTTGAACTCTTGCGCCGCGTTAACGACCTACTCCCTTTCCAGGGGAGCCCCTTCGGCCAGCTTGGGTACATCTCCATAACTGCTCGAATCTTATTCGAACATATTCAATTCGTTCGCTGTGACTTGTTTGTTACTATGTCGCGCGAACAAAAAGTATAATAGCACACCTTTCTTGGCTATGCAAGTGTTTTTTGAAACTTTTTTTATTTTTTTTCGCGCGCAGTTTTCACTGCCAGGAGAGACATCAGATCTACGATGACTTTTGCAGTCATTCCCCATATGACATGAGGATCTGCCCTGTAAAAATACACAGGGTTCTTTTTCCTACGCCAGGGATATTTCTGTCCTCCCGGAATCAACTCATAAGGAAAACCCTCCTCCGGTTTTGTCTCAAGCCAGGTCATGTAAACTTCCGGCTTTGTGTTTACAAACCACTCCAGTGGAACAGTGAAGACTTCTGCAACTTCCTCATCCGAATATGTAAAACTGTAATCCTCCAGTAAAGCGACCATCGGCCAGACCGGTGCGCCCGAAGGCCCCATGACCGCGTTCATTTTTCCGATTACATGAACTCTCCTGGAATCAATCAGAAGCTCTTCGCAGATTTCCCGAATCCCCGCTTCTTCCGCAGTCTCCCCTTTGTCCAGCCTCCCTCCCGGAAGACAGATTTCGCCGGGCTGTGAGCTCAGTGCTCCCGCTCTTTTTTCAAAAAGGATCTCCACCCCTCTTTCTCCCCGGATCAGCGGAATGACCACTGCTGATATCTCGGCGTCCGAAATTCCGGTAAACACAGGTGCATGATCCTTCAATTTTTCCCTTATAAGATATACATAATCGTTCTGCATTTTTCTTCTCCATTAAGAACCGGAAATGTGGAGCGTTTTGTCTCATAGGGAACGCGAGCAATTTCCTATGAGTTGAAAAGAACCTGAAAGCCATCTGACTTTCAGGTTCTTGAGAGCGCAGCGGGAGGGATTCGAACCCTCGCGCCCTTTCGGACAAACGGTTTTCAAGACCGCCTCGTTATGACCGCTTCGATACCGCTGCATATACAATTCGTCGCCAAACCATCGACGACTTGTATAATATAGCACAGTACATCCTATATTTCAACAACAATTAATTCTTTTCCCGTTCCCTTATGAATTCAGCAGCGACAGCCAGATCTTCCGGTGTCGTGATCTTGATATTCATGTAGGATCCCCGGTACATGCGTACCGGAACTTCTCCCATCCGCTCCAGCACCATCGCATCGTCTGTCACTCCGGTTCTGTCTTCATTCTGAATTCTGTCGTAGGCTCTGCGGATCAGATCATAGCGAAAGATCTGCGGTGTCTGCACATTCCAGACATTGGAGCGAAGGGGTGTCTGTACGACGCAGCCATTCTCATCCGTGATTTTTACAGTATCTTTAGAAGGAACTCCACAGATCGCGCAGCCGTACGTACCGGCCGTCCGGTATCCCTCCTCAATGATCTCCTCTGTCACAAAAGGACGGACGCCATCGTGAATAAAAAGATATTCCGCCCCTTCGGCGGCCAGAATTCCCCGATACACGGAATCATAGCGCTCCGCACCGCCGGCGAGAACTGCTCTGACCTTTCCGTAGCCGTATTTCTCCACAATCTGTTCTGACACATAGGCTGTCTGCTCCGCGCCTACCACCAGATAAATATCCGTAATCCTATCAGCTTGCTCAAAGACCTCCAACGTATGGGCAAGGATGGGTTTCCCGTTGATCTCGAGATACTGTTTGCTGATTTTCGTGCCCATGCGTTTTCCGCTGCCGGCCGCGACAATAACCGCTGCACATCTCTCTTTCACGTTCATTCTCCTTATCTCTCACCCAGCTTGAGGTTCGGTACTGCATTGAGATCCCAGCCGCTCCGGTTACCTTTTTTGAATTCATAGTAACCTGCTGCCGCGATCATCGCCGCATTGTCGGTGCAGTACACCGGCGACGGACAATAGAAGTTAAGTCCGTTTTCCGCGCAGGCTTTTTCCATGGCCGCCCGGAGAGCTGTGTTGGATGCTACGCCGCCGGCAATGGCAAACTTCTTCACGTTATGATCTTTTACGCCTCTCATGGCAGTCTCCACCAGAGAATCTACCACAACCTTCTGGAAGGAGGCGGCCACATCTGCCACGTCCCACTTCTCATGAGTCATCTCACATTTGTTGAGATAATTCAAAACAGCAGACTTGACGCCGCTGAAACTGAAATCATAGTTACTCATCTCATGGCTTCCCCGGGCAAAGGTCAGGGACGTCTTCCCTGTATCCAGAACCTTCGGCTTCGGAAAATCCACTGCTTCCGGATTACCTTCCCTGGCAGCCTTATCGATCTTCGGACCTCCGGGATATCCAAGTCCTATGGCGCGCGCCACTTTATCAAACGCTTCTCCCGCCGCATCATCCCTTGTCCGTCCGAGAATCTCAAACTCTCCGTAATCCCGTACAATCACCAGATGAGTGTGTCCGCCGGAGATGATCTCACACATAAAAGGCGGTTCCAGATCCGGGTGTTCGATGTAATTGGCGGAAACATGCCCTTCGATATGATGCACGCCAATCAGCGGCAGCTTCTTCGCATAGGCAATCGCCTTGGCTGCCGACACACCCACGAGGAGGGCTCCCACAAGCCCGGGGCCGTAGGTGACAGCCACCGCGTCGATGTCATCAAGAGTCACCCCCGCTTTTTCCAGCGCCAGTTCGATCACCTGATTGATTTTTTCGATGTGTTTGCGGGACGCAATCTCCGGAACCACACCGCCGTAAATAGTGTGAAGGTCGATCTGCGAAGAAATCACATTCGAGAGAACCTCCCGCCCGTTCTTTACAACGGCGGCGGCCGTCTCGTCACAGGAACTCTCGATTCCCAGAATTAATGTATCACTCATAATTTTTGTATCTTCCTTATTCATCTTCGAAATTCAGTTCAAGGAATTTTCCATCCTCACCGAGCCAGGTGTCCGGATAAATCTTGCGAACATCCTTGAGGAACCATTCCGGATGTACCATGGACGGAGAAAAATGGGTTAGCCAGAGCGGTCCGCTTCCCACTTCTGCGGCAATCGCCGCCGATTCGTACATCGTCATATGTTTGTGTTCTTTTGCTTTTTCCGTTTTCTCAGGCTCGCCGTACATTCCTTCAAAGATCATCAGATCCGAGCCCTTTGCATGCTCCGCAATGGTTTTTACCGGACGGGTGTCCGTACAGTAGGTCACCTTCAGTCCCTTCCGGTCTGCACCGAGAACCATATCCGGAGTGTAAACAACACCGTTCTCTTCGATGGTCTTTCCTTTCTGAAGAGGATTCCAGAACTTCAATGGAATTTCCAGAGCCTTCGCTCTCTCCACATCAAACTTTCCGGTCCGGAGGATCTCTACGCTGTAACCGTAACACACCATGTTGTGCTGCACACGGAAGGCCGTGATCCTGTAGCCGTTCTTCTCAATAACCTGCTCCGGCCCGTTCAGTTCTATGTACTCGATCTCAAACGGAAGCTCCGGCGCAATGGTTCGAAGGCCGCTCACAACTCGTCCGATTCCTTTCGGGCCGATCATCGTCAGCGGCTCACTTCTCTCGGCGTTCGCCATGGCGAGCAGAATTCCGGGAAGTCCGCTGATATGATCCGCGTGATAATGCGTAAAACAGATAGTATCAATGGGCTTAAACGTCCATCCGTTCTTCTTGAGTGTAATCTGTGTTCCTTCTCCGCAGTCGATCAACAGACTGCTTCCATTATATCGTGTAAGCAGGGAGGTCAGCCATCTGTCCGGCAACGGCATCATGCCGCCGGTCCCCAGCAAACAAACATCTAACATATATTCACCTTTCGCTGTGCCCTTCGGGTATGTGCGGATGAATTCCGCATTCCGTTTCCCCCAAAACGGGCAGTTGACAGTCGCCGTAAGTTTAGCACAAAAAATCCAAACGGTAAACCCACGCATCCCGGCGAAGCGTGTTGTGTTATGGAAATTCCGGAAGAATTTCTTATAACAGAACAAAGTCCG
>JAIKXQ010000093.1 GCA_024684035.1 Eubacterium sp.
CCTGTCTGTGAATCCCCTTAATCCTTGCTCCAAGATGAATATTCCGAAGAACAAACTGATATGCCTGCTCTACCTGTTCCCAAAGATTACCCTCATACTCTCTTTTATCTACAAAAATACCACGTGTATTGCCTTTAAATACAGCACACTGAATCTGAGACATTACGCCATCTAAACCTCTCAGATAATAATATGTATACGTTGGGATTTTTGTAGATAAAAGAGAGTATGAGGGTAATCTTTGGGAACAGGTAGAGCAGGCTTATCAGTTTCTCCTTCGGAATATTCATGAAGTGGGCAAGGAATGGTTATGCCGAGTCGGTGCAGGATATGACACAGATCGTAATAGAAAGGATATTTGCAGGAAATATGGAATAAATAGAGTCTAATTGATGAGATACCGATTTTACCATAGTTTTACATCAGAAAAAGATATGGAACTAGGAAGATGGAGTAAAACCGGCTGTCTTAAGACAAACTATTAAAAAAGTAAAGAATTTTTGACAAAGTAAGTCAAGGTTCTTTGCTTTTTTTTGTAACCGAAAAGGGATAGTGAAGGGAATAATGTAAAATAGTGAAAAAATAGTGTGATTTTAATGAAAAAAATAGACGGTCTCGAGATATAATAAATGTGTCAGGAGGGCGATTTTTAATGATTAAACCCACTTTATCAAATGAGATATTAAAGTTTATTACGGAGATTGATAAAAACAGATATAAAGTATCTGAGGTTACATTGCCGGTTGCTGTCGCCAGTAAATTGCGGAAATTTAGACATCAACGGATATGGTTTTATTGGAATTGGCTCTCTGGAAGAGTATTTCGCATATGATATAGATGAATATTATGAATCAATTCAGATGGGGCTTCCTGCACTGTATTATTCGGGACGAGATAATCCTCCTCATCCGGAGATTTGGATTAATTATTTCCTTCGCATGGTTTTGCTGTATTCAAGCAAAGTTTGCGAATTATCGGAGAGTTCAAATGGCGAAGAGCTGGAAGGATGTATCTCGTATTTAAAGGGAAAAGAGAAGGAACTGCTCCGTTGGAGAACCTGAGAATCAGAGGGGGATGGCCATGTTTTTTTCAATTCTTGTTCCTGCATACAATGTGGAGAAGTATCTGAGAAACTGTCTGGAAAGTATCCGGAGGCAGACCTTTGAAGACTACGAGGTACTCCTTGTGGACGACGGATCGACGGACGCGTCTCCGGAGATCTGCGATGAATATGCCTGGATGGATCAGAGGTTTCATGTGATACACAAGGAAAACGGCGGGGTTGTTTCTGCAAGAAAAGCGGGAGCAGAGCGCGCCTGTGGAGAATATCTGGTGACCGTCGACGGAGATGATGAGATTGAAGAAGATCTCCTCTACGAGATGCACCGCCTTATCCTGGAGAAACAGCCGGATATGATCACCATCGGTTTCAAGGTGGTGGATGAAAACGGTAACTTTTCCTTTGAGAGACTAAGCGACATCAAGGCCGGTTACTATGCCGGTGAGACTTTACCCAGGTTCCGGTCGAAGCTTCTCTATGATAAAGACAGAGCGGGATTTAACTGCGGCTGTGTGACTTTCAGCACCTGGTCAAAGGTTATAAAGACTTCTATTTATAAAGAGAGTATTGCGAACGTGAATGAGCGTGTGGAAAAAGGCGATGACCTGGTGGCGTTTCTCTACATGATGCGTCAGGTACAGTCAGTGGCGGCCTCGGATTACAGCGGCTATCATTACCGGCTGCAGCCTTCTTCCCTGATGCACACCTGCCGGGTGGAAGAGCTGTACAGGCAGGCGATCCTTCGGGATGAAATCTACCGGGCGGTGGGTGATGATCCGGCAATGGTGAACCGGGCGTCGGTTTGCTTTTTTTCACTGACCTACGAGAGGCTTCTGGAACTGGTGGAACCGGATACGACTTACCGGCAGTTTCTGGACATTATACAAGTGTTCAGGCAATATCGGCTCTTTGACTGCATCAAACGGATGCGTGCCCTCCGGCAGGGCTTTTCGTTCTCGGAAATCATGAAGTTGCTGATCATCCGGACCGGATGCTGGAGGATTCTCTATAATCATTTAATGAAGAATCAGATCCGCAAGAAGACGATCACATCTCCGGTAGCGGAATCCTGAGAGGAGGGAGTTGCCTCCTATTTACATACTGTTCGAATATGAAAAAGCTTGATGGAGCTCTCCAATCGATATAGAATTATATGGGGACACGGATTCGTGTCCCCGATAAGTGTGCCGTATGATTCGGCAGTTGATCCGTGGAATATGCGGATCAGAGGAGAGAAATGAAATGAATATATCACAGATCAAGTATGTGTTGGAGGTGTCCAACTCTTCATCCATCCGGGAGGCTGCGACGAAGCTGTTTATCACGCAGCCGGCGCTTTCGTCCAGTATCCGCGAGTTGGAGGAGGAACTGGGGATTCTGATTTTCGAGAGGACGAATAAGGGAATATCCCTCACGGAAGATGGAAGAGAATTCGTCACCTACGCGAAAAAAGTTGTCGGCCAGTATGAGATTATGGAGGAGAGATACTTTTCCAGGGACGTCAACAAAGAGCGGTTCTCAGTCTCTACCCAGCACTACAATTTTTCCATCAAGGCTTTCACGAATGTAATCAAGAAGAATAATCCGGAAAAGTTCTCATTTTCCATCCACGAGACGAAGACGAAAAAAGTACTGGAGGACGTGAGGAACCTGAAGAGTGAAGTCGGTGTCATCTCTTTTTCCGGGGCGAATGAGGCGATCATCAAGAAACTGATGAAGGAATACGGCCTGGTGTTTACGCCGCTGATGGTGCGGGAGACTTATATCTATGTATGGAAGGATCACGAGTTCGCCGGAAGAAAAGAAATCTCCATTGAAGAGCTTGCGGACTACCCCTGCATTACCTTTGATCAGAGTGACGACAGCAATTACTATCTGACGGAGGAAGCTATGGCGGACTACGATTTCCCCAGGCACATCAAATCCGATGACAGGGCGACCACGATGGAGCTGATTTCGGAACTGCACGGCTATTCCATCGGTTCCGGCATGCTCTCCGGCGACAAGGTTATTCTGAAGGGTATGGTTTCCATCAAGCTCAAAGAGGAAGATCCGTTGATGATCGGTTATATCGTGAGGAAGGGCGGAACCCTTTCCTCCTACGGAGTCGACTACGTCAATGAATTGCTGAAATACAAGGAAATACAGGATTGATCCTGTCACAGGCAGAGAACTTCTGCGAAAAGAGTGAACTCCCCTCAAGGGAAAGGTCATTGATTAAGATGACGTTTCCCCTGAGGGGATTTTTATTGTCTCATAGGAAATTTCTTTGCATTCCCTGTGAGAAAAAACGCGTCGCCTAGATGCGCAATCCTTATACCATAACGCGCAAGAAATGCGTGGTGATAAACACAGCTTATTGCAGACGATAAGTTTTAAGGATTTTTCAATTTCATACTGGAATGATAGGATATAGACATCGAAACGAAGACCGAACACAACACAGATGAGAAGGAGATAAATCTTATGAGCGATTACAGATTCGAAACATTACAGTTACACGTTGGACAGGAAGAGGCAGATCCGGCTACAGATTCCAGAGCAGTGCCGATTTACCAGACGACATCCTATGTATTCCACAACAGCAAACATGCGGCAGACCGTTTCGGACTTGCCGATGCAGGAAACATCTACGGAAGACTTACAAACTCCACACAGGACGTTCTCGAGAAGAGAATAGCCGCTCTGGAGGGCGGAAGCGCGGCACTCGCACTTGCATCCGGATCCGCAGCCATCACTTATACCATCGAGGCTCTCGCGGCCAACGGCGGACACATCGTTGCGCAGAAGACTATCTACGGAGGAAGCTACAACCTTCTGGCACACACACTTCCCCAGTACGGCATCAATACAACGTTCGTAGATGCTCATAACCTCTCCGAGGTAGAGGGGGCAATTCAGGAGAACACAAGAGCGATCTACCTGGAGACACTTGGAAACCCCAACAGTGATATCCCGGATATCGACGCCATCGCAGAGATCGCGCACAAGCACGGCCTGCCGCTGGTAGTAGACAACACCTTCGGTACACCTTATCTGATCCGTCCGATCGAGCACGGCGCAGACATCGTTGTTCACTCCGCTACAAAGTTCATCGGCGGACATGGAACAACCCTTGGCGGTATCATCGTAGAGTCCGGCAAATTCAACTGGAAAGCAAGCGGCAAGTATCCGAACATTGCTGAGCCGAACCCCAGCTATCACGGCGTATCTTTTTATGATGTAGTAGGACCTGCTGCTTTCGTTACCTACATCAGAGCAATCCTGCTTCGTGATACAGGAGCGACCATTTCACCGTTCAACGCCTTCCTTCTTCTGCAGGGTGTAGAGACACTTTCCCTCAGACTGGAGAGACACGCAGAGAACACAAAGAAAGTCGTTGAGTTCCTGAAGAATCATCCGAAGGTTGAGAAAGTAAATCATCCGTCTCTCGCAGATCATCCGGATCACACCCTCTATGAGAGATATTTCCCGAACGGCGGAGCATCCATTTTTACCTTTGAGATCAAGGGCGGAAAAGATGAGGCATGGAAGTTCATTGACAACCTGAAGATCTTCTCTCTTCTGGCAAACGTTGCCGATGTGAAGAGCCTTGTGATTCATCCGGCGTCCACGACACATTCCCAGCTTTCCGATGCGGAACTTCTGGATCAGGGTATCACACAGAGCACGATCCGTCTCTCCATCGGAACCGAGCACGTAGACGATATCATCGCGGATCTGGAAAATGGTTTTGCTGCAGTATAAGCAGCATCCATTGCCGGGAAAATGTCCGGCGTAGGAAGTGAAACAGAGGGTCTATATTTTGGAAAGGGCGACATACGAGGGTGGTTAATATGAAGAGATTTTTGGGTGTAGCACTGGCGGCTCTGCTGACATTGTCAGCGGCTGCCTGCGGAAGCAAAGCGGAGGCAAATCAGGCGGAGACAGTGAAGATCGCCTATCTGCCCATCACACATTCCCTGGCTGTTCTGGAAGAGGCAAAACAGCTGGAGGACAGCTCAGACGTGAAGGTGGAGCTTGTAAAGTACGGCTCCTGGCCGGAACTTTTGGACGCGCTGAATGCCGGAAAAGTAGACGGCGCCTCTGTGCTGATCGAGCTTGCGATGAAATCGAAAGCGGAAGGCGTGGGACTGAAGGCCGTGGCCCTGGGACACAGAGACGGAAACGTGATCGTTGTCTCCAATGACATCGCGGACGCGAAGGCTCTGAAGGGCAAAACCATTGCCATTCCCCACAGACAGTCCTCACACTTCATTCTCGTGAACGATATGTTGAAAGAGAATGGACTGACCATTGATGATGTGAATATCGTGGAGCTTGCACCAACAGAAATGCCCTCCGCCCTCGCGGCCGGAACCATCGACGGCTACTGCGTGGCAGAGCCCTTCGGAGCTATGGGAGTTTCCATCGGAGCCGGAAAGGTTCTCTACGAGTCAGAAGAACTCTGGGACGATTCCATATGCTGCGGTCTGGTTCTTACGGACAGTTTTATCGACAAGAAACCGGAGACTGCAAAGACCTTCGTCGACGCCTACAAGAAGGCAGGTAATGATCTGTCCAAAGAGGAGGCGAAGAGCATCGCCAAAGAGTATCTGAACCAGAAGGATGAGGTTCTGGATCTCTCGTTGAAATGGATTTCTTACGATGATCTGGAGATCACGGAAGAGATGTATGAAGATCTGACGGAGAAGGTGAAATCCTACGGACTGCTCGATAACCCGCCGGGTTACTCTGAGTTTGTCAAGAATGATTTCTAATGAGCGATTGTTAAAGGAATGCAGAAAATGAAAAAAATACTGAACATCAGATATGCTGTTGTATCAATGATCCTCCTTCTGGCAGTCTGGGAAATCGCCTTTCTGCTCAGTGATTATAGTTCTGCTCTCTTTCCGTCTCCCCTGATGGCCTTCAAGGCCTTGGGGGAGATGGTCGTTTCAGGGCAGTTGTGGGAATCCATTCTCACAAGTATGCGCCGGTTCCTGATCGGCTACGGGCTGTCCGTTCTGGCAGCGGTTCTCCTGGGACTGCTTTTGGGATGCTTCGGTGAAGTTTTCAAATACATAAACCCGCTGCTGCAGGTGCTTCGTCCCATCTCCCCCACGGCATGGATGCCGTTTGTGGTGTTGCTGGTGGGCATCGGTGACCTGCCGGCCATCGTCATAATTTTTATCGCGGCGTTTTTTCCGGTACTGCTGACCACAGCTTCGGCGGTGGGCAAGATTGATCCGATTTATTTCCGGGTTTCCCGAAACTTCGGCATCCGTCAGCCGGCACTTCTGTGGAAAGTGATTCTGCCGGCCATCTTCCCGTCCATTGCCAATGCGATGCACGTGAGTCTGGGAAGTGCCTGGATTTTCCTGGTGGCCGGTGAGATGGTAGGTGCCCAGTCGGGTCTCGGCTATCAGATCATCGACGCCAGAAACAATGTGAGAGCCGATTACCTGCTGGCAACCATCCTCGTCATCGGTCTTATCGGACTCTTCCTTGACTTTGTGATCGGCAGAGTCGAGAAAAGAATCAACAAGGCCTGGGGAGGTGAATGAGATGTCTTATATTCATATTGAAAACGCCGGAAAAACATTCCGATCCGAGGGAAAGGATTACTCCGTATTCTCCGGAGTAAACCTCGACATTGAGAAAGGCGAGCTCATTTGTCTTCTGGGAGCCTCCGGCTGCGGCAAGTCCACCCTGCTCAACGCCATCGCCGGCTTTGATCTGGTGACAGAGGGCAAGATTGAGATCGACGGTCGGGAAGTGAAAGAGCCAAGTCCGAAAAACGTTACGATTTTTCAGAATTATGGACTCTTACCCTGGAGAAATGTTATAAATAATGTTGAACTTGGACTGGAACCTTTAAAGATTCCGAAGGATGAGAGAAGAAAAATTGCGGAAAAATACCTGAAGATGGTAAAACTGGAGAACTTCAAGGACAGTTTTCCGAGGCAGCTTTCCGGTGGAATGAAGCAGAGAGTAGCCATCGCCAGAGCGTTGGCTGTGGGACCGGATATTATTTTCATGGATGAGCCTTTCGGTGCCCTGGATGCCATCACCAGGATGAAGCTGCAGGATGACATTTTGGACATCTGTCAGAACGAGAAGAAGACCATCATTTTTGTCACTCATGACATTGACGAGGCCACTTATCTGGCTGACCGTGTGGTGGTAATGACCCCGAATCCGGGAAAAATCAGTGCGGTCATCGACGTTCCCATGCGTCACTTCAGGGACAGGACAAGCGGAGACTTTCTTCATGTCAGAGACAAGATCTTTGATGTACTCAGCATGAAGAAAGAGACAAATATCGAGTATACGATTTAAAGAAACACAGGCGGGAGAGGTATTAACTATCATGGCAAAGGAACACACACAGCAGCACACTCATGATCATGAGGCGCACGCGCAGCATGATCATCAGCATTCGGGACATGGAACGCACGTACAGGAGCACCATGGCTCCGGAAAGGACGGACTGTCACACATTCACTCTCATCGGAACCTCATCGGGTTCGATGAGCACGGCATACCGACCGTGACCCTCAAGGCAAGCAGTCACGGGGGTGAGGAACCCGGTGACTTTACCAAAGACTACATGCAGGCAGTGACGGAATACAGAAAGACCTTTCCGTCCAAGCAGGATGTCATTGATCAGACTCCTGATCCTGCAGTCAGAGAGATGCTGCTGCGCATGGAACAGCTGGGGATAGATACGACCTTTGACCGCTTTGATCAGCAGAAGCCGCAGTGTAACTTCGGCCTTGCCGGAATCTGCTGTAAGGTCTGTAATATGGGACCCTGCAGGATCACCGCAAAGGCGCCCAAGGGTGTCTGCGGAGCGGACGCGGATCTCATTGTTGCACGTAATCTTCTCCGTGCAGCCGCTGCCGGTACTGCGCAGCACGGCATGCATGCCAGAGAAGTCATGCTGGCGCTGAAGAAGGCTGCGGAGGGCGAGCTGGATATTCCGATTCTGGGAGAGCAGAAGATTCGTTCCACCGCCGAGGCCTTCGGTATCAAACAGAAGAACAGACAGCTGAAGAACGTGGCAAGGGATCTGGCAGACGCGCTTCTCGAGGATCTCTCCAGAAGTGTTCCTGCGGAATACAAGACCATTTCCGCCTGCGCTCTGCCGGAGAGACAGAAGACTTGGAAGGATCTGGATATCCTCCCCATCAGCGCCTATCACGAGGTTTTTGAGGCTTATCACAAATCCGGCTGCGCGACGGACGGAGACTGGAAGAGCATCATGCAGCAGTTCCTTCGCTGTGGTCTTGCTTTCACCTTCTCCGGAGTTGTCGGAGCTTCCATCGCCACGGACGCCCTCTTCGGGGTGGGCGACCGTGTGACTTCAAAGGTCAACATCGGCGCTCTTCAGAAAGGCTATGTCAATATCGCTGTTCACGGTCATCTGCCCCTTCTGGTCAGCCAGATCGTGGAGGCCGGAAAGAGAGAAGACCTGGTGGAACTGGCGAAGTCCAAGGGCGCAAAGGGAATCCGTTTCTACGGTATCTGCTGTTCCGGTCTGTCTGCCATGTACCGTTACGCCGGCGTGATCCCACTCTCCAACGCGGTTTCCGCGGAGCTGGTGCTGGGAACAGGAGCGCTGGATCTGTGGGTTGCTGACGTGCAGGACGTATTCCCTTCCATTATGGACGTGGCGAAGTGCTTTAAGACAACAGTGATCACCACCAGTGAGTCAGCACGTCTGCCAGGCGCGGAGAGATTTGAGTATGACCATCGTCACAGCAATATCTCGGAGACAAAAGAACTGGCAGAAAAGATCGTAAGAAGAGCCATCGAGAGCTTCGAGAACCGGAAGGGAATTCCGGTTTACATTCCGCCCTATGAGGTGGAGGCGGAAGTCGGCTTCTCCGTAGAATATATCCACAGAAGATTCGGCAGCATGAAACCTCTGGCCGAGGCCATCCGTGACGGAAGAATTCTCGGTATCGTCAATATGGTAGGTTGCAACAACCCCAAGGTGCTCTACGAGAAATGCATTGTGGACGTGGCAGACGAACTTCTGAAAAACAACGTTCTGATCATCTCCAACGGTTGCGCCTCCTTCCCGCTCATGAAGCTCGGCTACTGCGCGGTGTCCGGAAAAGAGAAGGCCGGCGATTCCTTAAGAGAATTTCTGGAGCCGGATCTCCCGCCGGTATGGCATGTGGGCGAGTGTATCGACAACACGAGATCCAGCGGAATCTTCGCCGGTGTTGCCATGGAGCTTGGAAAAGATATGTATGAGCTCCCCTACGCCTTCTCCTCTCCGGAGTGGGGGAATGAAAAGGGAATTGACGCGGCGCTCGGCTTCCGCCTCAACGGAATCAGTTCCTATCACTGCGTGGAGGCACAGATTCACGGCTCGAAGAATGTCATTGAATTCCTGAAGCATGGAACCAAAGAGATCCTTGGGTCTACCATGAATGTAAACACAGATCCGGTACAACTTGCGAAGCAGATCGTCGCAGATATGAAAGAGAAGCGGAAAGCACTCGGCTGGGATGCGTGACAGCAAGCGCAAATCAGAGCAGAATACATCTTGACTGGTAAAAATCGGTTAACTATAATTAGTACGGGTTACTTAATGTTAACTTAAGTTTAATTATGGGGCGCGGCACTGCCGGCTCAGATGACAGGAGAGATGTATATGCTACCATTGAATATGGCTGACGTGGGACAGACACTGGTGATTAAGAAAATCGGCGGCACAGCCGAGGTGAAGAAACATCTGGAGGATCTGGGATTCTATGTAGGCGGTGATGTCTGCATTGTGAGTTCCCTGGGAGGGAACCTGATCCTCAAAGTCAAGGAGGCTAGGGTAGCCCTCAGCGAACAGCTGGCACAGAAAATAATGGTATAGATGATAGACGACAGGCTGTCGGTGACTTCTGATTGAGGGAACCGGCAGCTTGTGTTATAATATCGAGTTTGTAGTCAGTTTTAAGGGGTTTCAATGAGGAGGGAGAACCTGAAATGTTAAAAAGTATCTCGGAAACAATCGATGGTTATATAGAAGGCGCAGTGGCGAAGACGAAGAATCCGCTGTGGAAGTTCATCCTGCTGGGAATTATGGCAGGATTTTTTATTGGCGCAGGAGCCGCGATCAGCAATGTTGCCATGCATTCCATCCCGTCGGTGGGCGTGGCGCGACTGGTGGCCGGTTGTACCTTCCCCATCGGTCTTATGATGATCGTCTTTCTCGGCGGTGAGCTCTTTACCGGAGACTGCATGATCGCTATGGCCTGTCTCAGAGGCAAAGTCAAAGTGACAAAGATGATCGGAATACTGATCCTTGTGTGGATCACAAACCTGGCCGGTGGATTTCTGATGGCGCTTCTGATCGCGCACTCCGGTCAGCTCGCCTATTCCAACAATCTGCTCGGAGCTTTCACGATCAAGCTCGCAGTGGGTAAGGCTGGAATCGACTTCGGCACAGGCGTGTGCTCGGGAATCCTCTGCAATATCTTTGTCTGCGCGGCAGTATTGATGGCGGCAATGGCAAAAGATATGGCGGGAAAAATCATGGCGATCTTTTTCCCCATCATGTCCTTCGTCATCGGAGGCTTTGAGCACTGCGTGGCGAACATGTATTATATTCCCTCCGGAATCTTTGCGGCCGGCAACGCGACCTACGCGGAAGTCGCTGCAAAAGAATATGGCATCACAAAGGATCAGCTTGCGTCCCTGAACTGGGGCACCTTCTTTGTGAACAATGAGCTTCCCGTCACCATCGGAAACATCATCGGCGGAATGGTCTGCATCAGTCTGGTGCTGGTACTTCTGAACCGCAAGCAAAAAGAAGCATAAGCCGTTACCACGGCAAAAAATCATGGGCTGCCCCGAAAGCGGCGGAAGGTGTTCTTAAAAAAGCATAAGCTGACGACATTATAGATATAAAATGTATTCCGGAGGACTGTATATGCAGGAAATCTATGAGAGCGCAGAAATGATACTGGGGTATGTGGTGGAATACTCCACCCTGATCCTGGAGATGTTCGGAATCTTCGTGTTGGTTTGGACTACCTTGAAATGCTTTTTTACATGGCTTCGAAAAGAGGACGATGCAGTTCGGCTGAAACTCGCGGAGGGAATTGCCCTCGCTCTTGAGTTCAAGCTTGGAGGAGAGGTCTTGCGTACCGTTGTCGTCAGAGAATGGTCGGAGCTTGGCATTCTCGGTGCCATCATCGCTCTTCGTGCGGCCCTTACCTTCCTGATCCACTGGGAGATTAAGAATGAGGAGAAGGCACTGAACAAGAAAAGCAGCGAAGAAAAAGACGAAGAGAAAGAACAGAGATAAAGGAAAGTGAGTTTCATTGCAGCTCGAGAATGAAAGCGGCTCAGATTGCCTAAGTGATTTGAAGTGGATGAAATACATGGGATATTATAAAGAGCACAATATAAACAATTGATATTTTGTTGTCATGCTGTCATAATGGGGATAAATGATCCGACCGGAAAGAGCGATCTAACCGGAAAGAGAGTATATGAATGATACAGATATCAGTGTGACGAAGCATAATGAGCTGGACGAATCCGGACCGGTTTATTGAGTGTGCAGACGGTTGTCGCAATCTATGTATAATGAATTATTCTCTACAGGGTCGATCTGACCCTGTTTTTTTTGTTATAGAAAATTCCTCCGGAATTTCTATAACAAAAAACGCTCCGCGGGATGCGCAGCTCGCAGATAAGAAGATCGCTTACGCGATTCTGCTCGCGCGCCAAAGTCCAACTACGCTCCCCTCAGGAGTGAGGGGATGGGGGAGTCGAAGTCCGCTTGCGGACTTTGTTCTCGACTTTTTTAATGAGGTGAATCCTATGTACAGATTTGCAATATACGGGAAAGGCGGCATTGGGAAATCAACCACCTGCGCGTCCCTGTCCTGTGCCTTTGCCGAAATGGGCTACAAGGTTCTTCAGGTGGGCTGTGATCCGAAGGCGGATTCGACCCTGTATCTTCACGGAGGAGAGCGGATCTCTTCGATCCTTGAAGTGCTGAAAAAGAAAAAGGATGATGCTGAGCTTGAGGATCTGGTTCATGGCGGCTACAAAGGCATCTACTGCGCGGAGTGCGGAGGCCCCACGCCGGGACTTGGCTGTGCGGGACGCGGCATCGGAGCCGCCTTTGAAGCCCTGGAGGAGCGCAGCGCCTTTGATATTCTGGAGCCGGACATTGTACTCTACGATGTCCTCGGAGATGTGGTCTGCGGTGGTTTTGCCATGCCCATCCGGGAAGGATACGCCGATCAGGTATACATCGTGACCTCCGGAGAAAACATGTCCATCTACGCGGCGGCGAATATTGCTGTGGCCGTAGAAAATTTCCGGGAGAGAGGCTATGCGTCCCTGGGTGGCGTGATCCTGAACCGGCGCAATGTGCCGGATGAGCGTGAAAAGGTAGAGACTCTCTGCCGCGATATTCATACGGAGATCGCCGCTGATCTGCCAAGAGATGACCGGGTATCCCGGGCGGAGACGGAAAAAAAGCCCGTGCTGGAGGCCTATCCGGACAGTGATTACGCGGCGGCAATCCGGCAGTTGGCAGAGCACATGATCAGAAAGGGCGTGGATCATCATGAATGAATACCGGCTCATCCGGGATATGACCTATGAGAAAAAGGCGGAGGACAGCCTGTCCTATTCCTCTCCCTGCAGAGGAATGTGGAACATCGTTCACATCGCCACGCAGATCCCGGACGCTCATCAGATCTTTGTCTGTCCCACAAGCTGTCTTCGGGGAGTGGTGCTGACCACCGCGGAGATGGGAGCCATGGACAGACTCTCCACCATAGCCGTTGGCGAAGACAACATCCTGGAAGGGGACATGGAAGAAACTCTCCAGAGGGGCGTGGAAAAAATCATCGAGACACTTCCGGAGCGTCCCCGGATGATCCTGATCTTTATCAGCTGCATTCATCATTTCCTTGCGGCGAATTATCAGAGAGTCTATCGCGTTCTTCGAAAGAAGTACCCGGACATCGATTTTGTGGACGCCTACATGGATCCTATCATGAGAAAAAAGACCCCGCCCATTCCCTGTCTGATCCGTCAGATCTACCGGGTAATGGAAAAAGGAGAAAAAAAGAGTCGGCAGGTCAACTACATCGGCAACTGGTTCGCTTCTCCCGAATACAATGACATGACCGTGCATCTGCGAAGAAGCGGCATCGATGTCAGAGATCTGTCAGAGGAAACGGAGTATGACCGATTCCGTCAGATGCAGGAGAGCAGTGTAAACCTGACCTTCCACAACTATGCGTCCCGTGCGGGAAAAGATCTGGAGATCCGCCTCGGCCAGAAGCATCTGAAAGTTCGTCCGTCTTTTGATTACGAAGAAATCGACAAAGACATGGAAAGCGTTTGTGAACAACTCTCCATTCCCGCACCGGAAGAGGACGAGATCCGCAGTTTAAGAGAACAGGTGGAGGAGAAGTCGAAGGAACTGCGGGAGCTGCTTGGAGACACGAAGATCGCAGTGGATTACACGTCGGTGGATCAGCCCCTGGGGCTCTGTCTGTTTCTTGCCCGGCAGGGCTTCCGGTTGGATTCCTGTTTCATTGAATCCCTTGCGGAGACAGAGGAAGTCTTCTGCAAACTGCAGCAAATGGTTCCGGAATTGAAGATTTACGCTGCCGATTCCTTTTTGATGCGTAAACTGTCCCGTGGACACGAGGGAAGCATCCTGGCGATCGGGCAGAAAGCCGCCTACTATACGGACACCGCCCACTTCGTAAATATCATCAACGGGACTGACATGTACGGATACCGGGGAATCCTGCAGCTGTTGCAACTGATGAAGGATGCATATCTATATGAAAAGGATATGGAAACGCTGATTCAGCAGAAGGGGCTTGGATGCAGAATAAAGAAAAAAGCGGATTCCAAACGAGCACAGAATAGTTGCGTCCACATAATGGGTTCGGACGATGACAAAGAAGTTTCGGGAGAGTAAGTATGAGAGACTGGCACACACACGTTTTCACATCGACATATACGGCGGACGTCTCCGGAGTCTGCTCAGTCATGTATGAGCTGGGGGGAATGACAATCCTTCACGATCCGAGCGGCTGCAATTCCACCTACACGACCCACGACGAGCCCCGCTGGTACGATTCGGATTCGTTGATGTACGTGTCCGGTCTGGATGAGATGAGCGCGATCTACGGCGATGACTCCGTGCTGATCGCGGACGTCATCCGGGCGGCGGGCGAACTGAAGCCGAAATTCATTACCCTCTGCGGGGCGTCCATCCCACACGTCATCGCCTTTGATTACAAGGGAGTAGCTCATCTGATCGAAAAAGAGACAGGAATTCCGGTATTTCCGGTGCCCACCGACGGAATGAAATCCTATGTCTCCGGCGTCGGCCTTGCCACCCGTGAGTGGATCCGCAGATTCGCCTGCGTCCGCGCAGAGAAAAGGAGCGGCAGCGTAAACCTTCTTGGCATAACGCCCATCGACTTCTCCACAAAGGAAAATGTGGAAGATCTGAAGGCATTCTGTTCGACAATCGGACGGGAAGTCACCACCTGCTTTGCCATGGGCGATACCTTTGAGAACCTTCAGAACATCTACAAAGGATCCGTCAGTCTGGTAGCTTCTTCCGCGGGCAGGATACCGGCGAGATTTCTCTACGGAAAGGGAAAGATCCCATCCGTCGAAGGACTCCCCGTAGGATCCTGGATGCGGTCTCGCCTGCAGACCGCCCTTGTCGAAGCAGAGACAACAGGAAAGAACCTCCGCGCCTATGAGAAACTGCCGGACGAGAGCGAAGTGCTGGTCATCGGGGAAGAAATCTTTGCCAAATCCCTGGCCACCGAGATCAACCATCTGCCCGATCCACAAAGCCGGGAGTCCGATAATTCCACAAGAAAAGCCCGGGCACTCTGGCCGGACGTGAACGAAGGTCTGGACGAGGACAAACTGCTAGAGGAAATCGGAAAGGCAAAAATCGTCATAGCCGATCCCCTCTTCCGGGCAGCCTGCAGAAACAAGGATACAACCTTCGTGGAACTACCCCATGAAGGCTACTCCGGCAGAATCTACCGCAAGCAGATCCCGCGGTTTCTGCACGAGGAATTCCGGATTGGGGAGTTCATACAAAACAGAGGATTGTAACACGCGGATGGGGACAGAGTCATATGCTCTGTTCACATCCGCGCAGAAAAAATGAGAGGGGTTTTTATAATGAAAAGAATAATCAGAAGAAACAAACCTTTGAAACTGGCAACCTGTCTTCTTTCCCTGCTACTCCTGTCGGGCTGCGGAAGCGCCTCCGCTGACAATGGTGTCACCGGCGAAGTGCGATCTGGCTCTGCGGTTACTTCAGTTGCAGAGGATGCAAAAACTGTCGAACTCACAGACCACATGGATCGTCAGGTCACCGTGCCCACCAATCCTCAGAACGTCGTGATCCTGGACATCCTACCCCTTCCGTCCGTGCTGACCATATACCTCGGCTCAGCGAAGACCATCAAAGCCATGGAGCCCGCCTCCATGAACGCGGCAAAGAACAGTGTCCTTGGCGACCTCTTCCCGGAAATCCGGGACGTGAGCACAGATATCATGAGCAATGAGGATGTGAACATCGAGTCCCTGATGGCCATGAACCCGGATGTCGTATTCTTCAATGCAGGAAATAAAGAACTCTGCGAAAAACTGGAAAACGCAGGTTTGACCTGTGTGGGCGTCTCCCCGGTGAAGTGGAACTACGATTGTATTCGCACCTACAACGAGTGGATCGCCCTTCTGGATCAGATCTATCCGGACCGGACGGCAGGAAATGAGAAGACCGTCGACGCCTATGCGAATGAGATTTATGACGAAATTCAGGGCAGAGTTGCGTCTCTGGAGGAAAAAGACAGACAGAAAGTCCTCTTCCTCTTCCAGTACGATGAGAATACCATGATCACCTCCGGCTCCAGTTTCTTCGGTCAGTGGTGGTGCGATGCTGTGGGCGCGAAAAATGCGGCAGAAGAAGTGGCCGCGGACAATTCCAACGCGAAGATCACCATGGAACAGATCTACAAGTGGGATCCGGATGTGATCATCATAACGAATTTCACCGGCACTCAGCCGGAGGACATCTACAACAACGCCATCGGTGACGATGACTGGTCCGGCGTAAAGGCAGTAAAGGAAAAAAGAGTCTACAAAATGCCCATGGGATCCTACCGCTCCTATACACCCGGCGTTGATACGCCCATGACCTTGCAGTGGCTGGCGCAGGCTGTGTATCCGGAGATCTTCACGGATTATGATGTGAAAGAAAAGGTCAAGGACTACTACAAGACCATCTACGGCGTAACGCTGACAGACGAGCAGGTGAATCGTATGTACACACCGAACCGTGCAGCCGGGAAGATGAACTGAGTAAATATCTGAGAATCGGGAACAGGAGAGAAAAATGAAGCGGAAATTTCATCTGTGGATGATGATCATGGGAATCATACTGCTGGCATCTGCGCTGGCCGCCCTCTGTGCCGGTCAGTTTCATGTCCCCGCAGGTGACGTGATCTCCATTCTGGCAGGAAAGGGCAGCAGCATACGAAATGCGGAGACTACCATCCGCATGGTCAGGATTCCGAGGATCGTGCTCACGATCCTTGCGGGAGCCGGACTCTCTGCGGCGGGTGCGGCCTTTCAGAGTCTCTTTGCCAATCCTCTGGCCACCCCGGATACGCTGGGGACGGCCAACGGAGCCAGCTTCGGTGCCGCCTTCGGGATTCTTCTCGGGTTCCCTGCCTTCGGTGTTCAGCTTCTCGCCCTGGGGATGGGAGTACTGGCCGTTCTTCTGGTTCTCTTTCTGACCAGAGCCGTACCGGGGATCCGCAGCACTTCGCTGATCATGGTGATTCTTGCCGGCATGGTCATTTCCTCCATGTTCTCTGCCCTTGTCTCACTGGTGAAATATGTGGCAGATCCCAACGACGTCCTCCCGGTCATAACCTTCTGGCTCATGGGCAGTTTTTCCGGCACAACCATGAAATCCCTGACCATCGGAATTCCACTTATCGTCGCGGGACTCTTGATTCTTTTTCTGATGCGCTACCGGATGGATGCCCTGTCTCTTTCCGAGGATGAGGCCAGATCTCTGGGAATCAATCTTCCCCTGACACGTGGGCTGATTATTTTTGCCGCCTCGGGGATTACGGCCAGTGTGGTTGCCCTCTGTGGAGTCATCGGCTGGGTGGGACTTCTGATTCCCCATATCGTGCGTATGATCTTCGGTAACAGCAATGCACGGGTGGTTCCCGGAAGTATGTTGACCGGGGCGATCTTTATGTTGCTGACAGATACGGTGGCGCGCTGTGCGTCCGCGGCAGAAATTCCGGTGTCGATTCTCACGGCAGTGATCGGCGCCCCGGTGTTCATTCTTCTGCTTCGAAAGACGGGAGGAATTCAGGCATGAATTTATCGGTGTCAAAGGGCTGTTTTTCCTATGAGAAGGAGCAGCCGGTATTTGAGGATATCAGTTTTGAAGTGGATCGGGGGGAAGTCCTTGCGGTGCTCGGCCCCAACGGCGTGGGCAAAACAACCCTTCTGAAGTGCCTGCTTGGTTTTCTGAAGTGGCAGCGCGGTTCGGCTTCCTTCATGGGAAAATCCCAGCGAAGTTTTCACGGGTCGTCCTTCTGGAAGGAGGTGGCCTATGTTCCCCAGGCGAGAAAACAGACCTTTCCCTGCACGGTGGAAGAGACGGTGCTGCTGGGAAGAAGCCCGTATCTGGGTATTTTCGGAAAGCCCGGCGAAAAAGACCGGTTGATTGCGGACAAAGCAATGCGGATGACAGGAGTTGATCAGCTTCGGAACAGAAACTGTTCGGATCTTAGCGGCGGGGAGTTGCAGCTTGTGCTCATTGCCCGGGCGCTCTGCGCAGAACCGTCGATTCTCATCATGGATGAACCGGAGACCGGTCTGGATTTCCGCAATCAGCTGATCATTCTGAATCTGATCGAGAGACTTTCCAGGGAGGAAAAACTGACGGTTGTTTTCAATACTCATTATCCGGAGCACGCCCTGGAAGTCGCGAACCAGACGCTGCTTTTGGACAACTGCGGGAAGGCGATTTTCGGAAAAACGGAGGAAGTTCTGACCACGGAGAACATGGAAAAAGTGTTCTCTGTGAAGATCCGCATTGTGAGACAGGAGGAGAACGGAAGGGTTCACGCGTCGATACTTCCGGTCTCGCTCGTCAGGGAGGAGAAGGAATGAGTGAACTGTACAACAAAGCGTCCAGTGCCAACCGAACGCACATCGGCCTGTTCGGAAGAATGAATGCCGGCAAGTCCACACTGCTGAATGCGCTGACATCCCAGGAGGTTTCGATCGTCTCAGACCGGGCCGGAACAACGACGGATGTGGTGAAGAAACCGATGGAGATTCACGGAATCGGCGCCTGCACCTTTCTGGATACGGCCGGTATTGATGACAGCGGAGAACTGGGGACTTTACGTGTAAAGGCGGCGGAAAAGGCGGCTGCACAGGTGGATCTTGCCGTGATGGTATTTGGCAGCGTGGATGACAGCCTGGAGAAGCGCTGGATCGAGGATTTCCGAAGTCGGAAAGTGCCGGTGGTGGGAGTCCTCGGACATGCGGATGAGCTGGGGCGCGAGGCAGCCTGGGAGCGGGCGTCAAAACTGGAGAAGAATCTTCGAATCCCTGTGATACCCTTTGGAAAGACCTGGGATGGATCGCCTTCGGAAATCCGGAAGGCTCTGGTGGAAGCTGCGGCAGGAACGGCCTCGGAGCGGACAATTACGGGAGATCTGGTGAAGGCCGGAGACAGCGTGATTCTTGTGATGCCTCAGGATCCCCAGGCGCCGGAAGGCCGTCTGATTCAGCCGGAAGTCCAGACCATCCGGGAACTTCTGGATAAACACTGTATGGTGCACTGCACGGCTTTTGAGGAACTGCCCGGTTTGATGGCTGCCCTGAAGAAGCGTCCGGATCTTGTCATTACGGATTCCCAGATCTTCCGGGAAGTGCACGATCTGCTTCCGGAAGGAGTCAGACTCACCTCCTTTTCCGTTCTCTTTGCCGGATTCAAAGGGGACATGAGGTTCTTTGCGGACAGTGCGAAAAAAATTCCCGAACTCACGGCAGACTCCAGAGTTCTCATTGCGGAGTGTTGTACCCACGCTCCCATGGAGGAGGACATCGGACGAATCAAGATCCCAAGGCTTCTCCGGAAGGTGGCGGGAGAAACGATGACTGTCGATGTCAAAGCCGGCACGGATTTTCCGGAAGATGCAGCGGAATATGATCTGATCATCCAGTGCGGCAGCTGCATGTTCAACCGCCGTTATGTCATGAGCAGGGTGGAGCAGGCGAAGGCGCAGGGGGTACCCATGACCAATTACGGCCTGGCCATTGCTCAGCTGACAGGCATTCTCGATGAGGTGACCCTGCCATGATGACACCGGATAACTGCGGAATAGAAGAGGCTCTCCGTCAACTGCGCGAGGGCTGTCTGCACCCTTCGGAGGAGCAGAAGAAGAGAATTGACTGCCTCTATGAGGAGGGGATGCTGGAGAGGGATGACCTCCTTCGACTCATCAGCGAGAGGGATGAGTCCTCGGCAGCCTATCTTGCTGAAAAGGCAAGGCTGCGGCAGGCAGAATACTTCGGAAAAAATGTCTATCTTCGCGGCCTCATAGAGTTCTCCAATATCTGCGCCTCAAACTGTCTGTATTGCGGCATACGCAGAGACAACAAAAAAGCAGTTCGCTATCGCCTGACAGAGGAAGAAATTCTGGACTGCTGCAGAGCCGGTTATGCTTTCGGTTTCCGCACCTTTGTCCTCCAGAGCGGGGAGGATCCCTGGTGGTCGGATGAGAAAGTCTGCGCCCTGATCCGGAGAATCCGCAAGGAATACCCTGACTGTGCGATCACCTTGTCCATCGGAGAAAAAACAAAGGAGAGTTACCGGAAGTATTTTGAGGCGGGGGCAGACCGCTATCTGCTCCGGCACGAGACGGCATCACCGGTGTTGTACAGAAAGCTGCATCCGTTGGAGCAGACCCTGGAGAACAGGATCCGTTGTCTCTGTGATCTGAGAGACATTGGATATCAGATCGGCGCAGGCATGATGCTGGAAGCTCCCGGACAGACGGTGGAGGATCTGGTGGAGGATCTATTATTTCTGAAAAAACTTCAGCCGGATATGATCGGCATCGGTCCTTTTATTCCCCACAGTGACACTCCTCTTTCCGGCAGGAAGGCAGGCGGAGTGGAGCTCACGCTGTTTATGCTCTCGGTGCTTCGGCTGATGTTTCCGAAGGTTCTTCTTCCTGCCACTACAGCTCTTGGAACTGTAGATCCAAAAGGGCGGGAGAAGGGAATCCTTGCGGGGGCGAATGTGATCATGCCGAATCTCTCCCCACAGGCGGTGAGAGGAAAGTATCTGCTCTACGACAACAAGATCTGTACCGGTGACGACCCGGAGAAGTGCAGCCACTGCATGGAACTGCGCATGAAGTCCATCGGGTATGAAATCTCCGGGACGAGAGGTGACGCTCCCGGCTGGATCCGGAGAGTTTATACATAGAGTCCATGGGTTACGAGTGGCAGAGAAAAGATGTGAGCCCGGGGCAAACCGAAGAACCTGTGCGCGGGGAAATTAGTGGAAGAAAGGAGAAAATCCGGCCTGTATGAGGCCGGATCGTATGAATTCTATGGATAAGAGACTGGCAATGATTGCCATTGTTGTGGAGGATCTGGAATGCACGGCGGCGATGAATGAAGTCCTTCACGAATACGGCAGTTTCATCATCGGAAGGATGGGCATTCCATACAGAGAGAAAAAAGTTTCTCTGATTTCTGTGGCCATTGATGCACCTACAGACGTGATCAGTGCCCTCACGGGAAAACTTGGAAATATAAAAGGCATGAACGTGAAAACTGCCTATTCAAAAATATAGAGTTTATCTTACGGACTATCCACCGCAGAGGGGGTCTTGTCCGGCATATTGGCACGGATCCTGCGGAACTGTACAGCAGAACGCATGAATGCGTCTACCACACGGGGGGAAAACTGTGTCCCGCGGCCGTTGAGAATTTCTGCAAAGGCTTCACGGATATCCCAGGCGTGTTTGTAACTACGTCGGCTTGTCAGCGCATCGAAGACGTCTGCCACTGCCACAATCTGGGCTTCGATGCTGATTTCGTCACCATTCAGACCCAGCAGATAACCTTTTCCGTCCCAGTGCTCGTGGTGCTCCCGGGCAATATTTCTGGCCGTATCCAGAATCGATCCGCGGGCTGCTTTCAGGATCTGGTCGCCGTAGAGGACGTGCTGTTTCATGATCGCATATTCATCGTCGGAGAAACTGCCTTTTTTTTCCAGAATTTCGTTGGGAATCAGGATTTTTCCTACGTCATGCATCATAGAGGCGATGCGGATCGTTTTTGCTTTCTCTGCGGAGAGGCCGATTTCCTTTGCCAGGATTTCGCTGTAGAGCGCTACGCGTCTCACGTGTCCGCCGTTTTCTGGAGATTTGTTTTCCAGAATGTTGGCGAAGGCTTCAATGACTTTTTCCTGAGAATCAAGCATCTGTGCCTGCGTTTCGATGGCATGACGTGTCGCTTCCTTGGATGCTCGATACAGACGCCTGTTTTCGATGGAGCCGTTTGCCTGCCGGAGAACGGTCTTGATAAAGGCAAAGGTGATCATCAGAGCGAGAAGGGCGTTGGCCGTGATGCCAAGCTGAAGTGAATTCCACTTGTTCATCTTGTGAACGGAACGGAACATGATGACACCAATGCCGTACATATAGGTGAGAATGGTCATCATGTAGATCATGATGCTGTGCATGCGCGTATTGACCTTGTCCAGGTGTTCCAGATTCTGTATGAACTCCTCGAAATCCCTGTGCTTTCCGAGATAGTAGATGATGAGGAACAGATAGTTCATCAGGATGGTCAGAACGACGAATTTCGGGGAAGTCATGTGCGGCAGCATCGTGTTCGTAATATTGGTCACAAGTGTCATGCTGGAATACAGCATGAGGACAGGGATCCGGTGACGAATACCCAGTAGCTTTGCGTAGATATGGATGGTCAGAATATAAACGATGCTGATCACGGCTACCATCACGAAATACAGGCAGATTTTTCCTTCATGAGGAAAAAATCTGCGATGGAGAAAGCCCAGGATTCCGGCTGTGGAGCAGGGAAGAATACAGGAGGCAGGGAAGCCTCCCAGGAAGACGAGAAGCCATTTCCGTGCGGTGTTTTCCCTGTGTTTCAGGAAATAATGCCAGTTGGTAAGCGCGCTTATGAAAAAGGACATACCGACGTACAGGACGGCATATACAATCATAGTTGTAGTCATAAAGTAAGAACCCCAATTCAAGAAACAAAAGAAATTGATATAAAACTATTAAACTATACATAATCGTGGTCATACCAGTCAATAGGTTTTGGGAAAACAGAAACGAATTGTAACTTTTTGGTTTTGACGGTTGAAAGAGGCGTGAATACCTAGGCATTCTGACGAAAATGAGACCCAGGATGGAGAGCGGAGTCTTCCTCCGGAACGATTCATCCCGTGCATACTACAGATTTGTGATATAATAGCCGGAGTGAAAAAATAAAAGAACAGTAATGTGCACAAATTCCGGCAAAACGCGGTTTTTGTGCATGACTGCGCGAAATCATGCGTTATATCGCAAGGCGGGGGGAATTATGCGGGATCTTTCTCATATTCACAACATCATTGTAAAAGTCGGCTCTTCATCACTGACCGGTGAGAATGGAAATATCAGTGACGAGAAGATGCTCAGTATTGTGTCGCAGATTGCAGCGGTCCGAAGAAAAGGGATTCACGTTGTTCTTGTCTCTTCCGGAGCCCAGGCTGCGGGCATGGGAGTTCTGGGACTTGACAGGAAGCCGGCAGATATGTCGAAGAAGCAGGCTCTGGCGGCCATCGGACAGGCAAAACTCATGCAGCATTATGAGAACCTTTTCAGGATTTTTAACCTCAAGTGTGCGCAGATTCTTCTGAACCATGACGATTTTGACAATCGGAAGAGGCTGATGAATCTGGAAAATGCCCTCGGGGCTCTGATTGATTACGATGTGATTCCCATCATCAACGAGAATGACTCCCTGGCGGTGGAAGAGATCAAGGTGGGAGATAATGATACCCTGGCGTCCATGATTGTTCCGGCTGCCGGCGGAGATCTTCTGGTTCTCATGAGCGACATCGACGGCCTGTATAATGACAATCCCAATGAAAATCCGGAGGCAAAGCTCATTCCCTATGTCGGCGACATCGCTGAGGTGGAGTCTTTTGCAAAGGATTCCTCCAGCAGTGTGGGAACCGGCGGCATGATCACGAAGCTCAACGCTGCAAAAATGGTCAATGCCTATGGCTGTGATATGGCCATTATCAACGCGGGAACCCCGAACGCCCTGGTGCGGCTGATGGACGGCGAAGAAATCGGTACTATTTTTGACGGACACAGAGAGAAGGATCTCTCTGCCAAGAAGCACTGGATTCTCTACAGGAGCACGATCCGCGGACAGATTGTTGTGGATGAAGGTGCGTACCTTTCGGTGCGTGACAAGAGAAGCAGTCTGCTGCCGAAGGGAGTGACAGGCGTAAACGGGGATTTCCTCTCCGGAGCTGTGGTGGAGATCGTGAACAGCGAAGGAAAATCCTGCGGCAAAGGCATCGTGAATTACTCCTCCGATGAGATCAGACTGATCATGGGACGGGGAACGGACGAGATCGAAGAGATCCTTCATTACAAGGATTACGACGAAGTGATTCACGCGAATAATCTGGTGGTAATTTCATAGAGCATCGGCAAGTTGTAGTAATAAACATCCTAAAAAATCACGATATAATAAGTAGTTACGATGTACACGGAGTTTTACGAGTCAGGAGAGAACACCATGGAAAAGACAGAGTACTACAGCCGGATTTTCATCGGATCCGGCGGAGGAATTATATCGGATTATCAGCTGACAAAGGCGGCGGACAATTCCGTACATATCTACGTCGGACTCGGTAAGGACGGTGTGGATTGTCTGCGTGTCATCAAGGGACATCTGTATTCCAGGATTCGTCCCGACGTCAGACGGAACAAGAAGGGCATACCGGTCCGTGAATACGAGCATATCCGCTTTCTCGGTGTTCAGGATGATTTGAAGAAAGCTCTGGAGCACCGGCACGTCTATACGCATGTGCGCATGAGAAGAACGCTTGATCTCCGGGAAATGTTCGATATCGAGAAGGGACTGTCGGAGGCGAAGGAAATCGCGCTCACCAGAAGGATCGAGAAACTTCTGATGGAGGCCACCCGTGGTCTGAATGAGCCGACGGTTTATGTACATGTCATCACCAGCCTTGCCGATGGTATGGGTTCCAAGATTTTTCCCAGGATCTGCTATCGGATTCGTTACGCTCTGAGGGATACATCGAATGCCAGAGTCCTGGGTTATTTTTTCCTGCCCAGTGTTGATATGGCCAAGCTTCCCTTTGTCATGGACAAGATGAAAGTCCGCATCATGGCTGAAGGGTATGCCGGTATTCGAAGACTGGATACGTTCATGTCCATCGAACTCAACGGCGGGAGCTACGAGCAGAAGGTGCCGGTGACTCCGAAACCGAAGAAGAAGGTCGATGAAGAAGCGGATTCGGAAGAAGAGGAGCGGGACGAAGACAGGGAAGACGAAAAGAAGGCCGGATTTGTGGAATTGGGGCCCGGACATATTGCCTGGACTTGTGTGCCCATGGACTGGTGTTATCTGGCCTCAGCTGAGGATGATAAAGGAATGCTGATCCACCGGGGATATGAGTATGCACTGAATTCAGTGGCCGAACATGTGATGGATTACATGGTGAATGATGTCAATGATCTCACGTTGGAGAATGCCCTGGATGATCACATCCGGTTTGCGGAGAAAGCCTCCGTTCTGGATCATGAGGTTCACCGCTACAGTTCCCTAAGCAATTCGGCGCTGATAGTTCCCTTCCGGGAGATGAATACCGCGCTGGCCACGGAGCTTTGGTCGCTGTTCTCCCAGAGAGAAGAGCGGGAACCCACCGAGCGGGAAGTCTTTCATTTTATCGGGGAGGCCCTGAATGATCCGAACATTGAGGAACTTCTGGATGCTGCAGACGAGAAAGAGAAGCGAAACGCGGAGAGAGAGGCAAGAATTCTGGAAGAGGCCGGATTCAAGATGGATGGAGACCCTGCGCTTCCGGATATTTTGAAGGATATAGAGACGCGGATCGCAGAAGAACAGAGACGCAGTGATGACGCGGACGATGAGCTTGTCTGGGATGACAGTTTTTCAACCCTGTCACCGGAAGCTGACAAGAGCGGTGAAGAAGAGGACGGGGAAGACGACGCGGAACAGAATCCTGTGACAGAGGGACGCTGGAAGGGATCAAACAAGATGCTCGAAGAGCAGGAACTCATCCAGGACGAACTGGCTCATCTCGAATATGAGAAGGTTGAATTCCTGCAGGAGCTGGAGTCCATCCACAAGGAGATGAAGAATCATGAGATCTACGAGCGTCTGTATCTGGATCTGTTCGGAGAACTCACGGCAAGTGTGGGAATTCCCGGAAAGTATCCCTATGATCTCAAATATGCCATGGATCATCCGGAGAGTGTCACTGATTTCTTTGATCAGCAAAGTTACCGGCTGATCTCCAACCTGGACGACGGAGAGGCAAAGCTGTTTTCCTATTCGTCGGAAAGTCCCCTTGTGGCGAAGATTCGCGTGCGCATGCAGGAGCTCATCAGCGACTACGACTATGGCATGAAATTCGTGTCCTCCATGCTGGATCCTTCTTTCAAATTCAACATCGGCACGATCCTGGACGGTATACTGGAGATCAACGAGGAGCATATCTTTGAGTACCACTACGGAGAGAAGATACAGCAGGAATTTGACGAGGCGCGGCGGAATTTTGAGAATGGCACGAGGCGCGGCTTCGGAGACTCGAACAAGAAGAGGCTGCGGGACTATCTTGACGCCGGTGAGAGACTTCTTGTCCTGTCCATATACGGAGAAGAACTGGCCAGCATCACCAAGTCCATTGAGAGAGTGAGGGAAGAACTGGATGATCTCGGCAGGTATTTCCGGAAGCTGGCGGATATCACCGAGACCATCGACCGAACCTTTGCGATGAACAAGGAGCTGTATGACAAGACGGATGTGATTGCCGACGGAAATCCCTGTTCCGTGTCCATGGTGGATAAGGAGGATATCCGGAAAATCATAGAGAAAGTCTTCAAGAACATCAATCACAAGGCGCTTTTTTCGGATTACATGAAGAAAATGCTGGGGAGTCCCCAGGAGTGGCAGGACAACGATCAGGATAAAATCTCATGGCTGATCAACAGTTTTGTCTGTGACGTTTTCAAAGAATATGCTAATATGCATATGGAAGACTGTTACCGCAAACTGTTCTACAAATCCGACGTCAAAATGATCGAGTCAGCGGTGGGGATCGAATATCTTCCGGAGATGCTGAAAAAAGCGCATCTGCAGATGATTTTCGATTTCCGGACGGAGTCGAATAAGGCACCCACCAAATTCCGCTATCGGGAGCAGAGATTGTCTCTGCCGGTGTCCATGCGCGACGTGTCGGAAGTATTCCGCGAAGCCTGTGACAAGAGGGAAAAGAACAAGTTCAAGTCCAGGAAGGAGCGGTGGCAGTTCCGGGAAAAGGATATGATGGATCACGTCTATCTCCAGGACGGGGATGTGGCCATTCCACTCAGCAGTCTCTGTCATATGGGGGCATATGAGGCGGCCTATCGCTTCGTGACACAGACGAGATGACGGTATCCGGTAAATAAACCATGGATGTGAGAAAGAAACAGGAATGTATAAAACAAAGGTCAGAACACTAATTATCAACTATTTAAAGTCAAACAGCGACCGGAGATTTACCGCGAGAGAAATCTACGATTCTATCAAGGATCAGGCAGGAAGCCTGAATCAGACGACCATCTACAGAAATATGGATCGTCTCTGTGAAGAAGGAGAACTGGTCCGATACAAGGAACCGAACCGGAACGCCTGGTATTATCAGTATTCTGACGAACATAAACACTGCAACCGGCATATGCATGCCCAGTGCAGTACCTGTGGAAAGATCTTTCATCTCGAGAAACCCTTTGTGGATGAATTCACCGATAGAATCCGTACCATGTACGGGCTGGACGTGAGTCCCTCGGATACAATTATCATCGGTCAGTGTGAAGAATGCGGACAGACGGAAGCCGGGGAAGATCCCTGCGGGGACGAAGACAAGAGCACCACGTAAGTGTGCGGGCATAGGTTGAAAGTTCAGGTTCCGGGGCATTTTGCCCCGGAGTTTTACGTTATTGTGGAAGGACTGCAAAAACTTTCGTATGAACGTGTATTCTCTCTCCTCTTTTCCGTGAGTCAAGTGAGAAAAATTCATGAAAATACGAAAAATAATGAGAAACCGTGACCGATATGTGAGCGCACACTGTTATTCTGTAAAGAAGATATTTACAATAAAGTTGAACGTTCTTGATATATATTTCTACCTGTTCGGTCGACGTGCACATCTCTACAGGTAAAATTTTTCAGCATTGGGATACATATGATAGTAGATAGGAATGGAATACAGGAAAAACAGCATACTCTCGCATTTGACGTATTGGACAATGTTGACGAAATGGTAAGGGTCATCGATCTTGACACTTTCGAACTTGTCTATGCAAACAGGCCGGCATTGGAATGGAGCCGAAAAGTAGGCGTGCCCTATGCGGGAAAGAAATGCTATGAATACTTCGGCGAAGGGATGGAACCCTGCGAAAACTGTCTGATTCTCAACAGGGACGATGAGGTTCGTTGTCTGCAACATGACGGAAAAAACAGGATTTGTGAAGTAAAGGCTCAATATATTAAGGCAGGCAGCCGAAAACTGTGCATTGAGTCGATTCTGGATATTACCGAGTTATATAAGCTTAAAGAGAAATTCCGGACCATGAGTATTACCGACGCATTGACCGGAGCCTATAATCTGAACTATATGCGTGAAAACAATTATGGAAGATCCGAAGATATGCCGGTCAGTTACATGCTTTTTGATGCGGATAATCTCAAAAAGGTCAACGATGTCTACGGACACAGCCGGGGAGATCAGTATCTGAAGGATTGCGTGCATATTTTGATGGCGAATATTCCCAAGAGAGGTTTCGTGTCCAGAATCGGCGGGGATGAATTTGCCATTATTATTCCGAACTGCACGGAAAAAGAGTGTGAGAAATACTATCAGAGGATTCGACGCAGCGCAGCGAGAACTCATGGCACGGAGAACGAAGTCGGCCTGTCCGGGGGCTTCGCGGTCCGGCTCTCAGAAGAAGAGAGTGAAAAAGCCGTGATGGAAAAAGCGGATCAGATGCTCTACGGCAATAAGCAGAAGGTCAAGAAGTGTATTCAGCTCAGAGAGGCCGGAAATGTTGTCGAGAAGAAGAATTTCGAGAATCTGCTTACGGACTTTCTGATTGCGATTCAGGAGAATACGGATTCTGTGGCGACAATTGAGACTGCGCTGAATCCGCTGGCCGGGTATCTTGGAATCGGCCGGGTGAAAATTGATCTGGAACTTGAACGCAATGATATATCCCTGCACAAAGTAAGAAAAACTGAAATTCTGTATCAGGGAGCAGTCGGATATGACAAAAAACATGAATTCCGGAAGGAATTTTCGGTTGGCGATGCGGGCAGGTATGCGTTCACGGCCAACCCGGAACCGGGACGCGGCTCCTGGGATTTTCAGGAATCGACGCGGCTGGCGGCTGTTTTTTCCGCCATGCGTCTGCATGTGGCCAGATATTATCTTCTTGGCAAACTCAAAGAGACCAGGTATCTGAATTACATGACGGGTCTTCCCAACAGCGGCGGCTATATTAACGAACTTGCGGCCCGGATCAATGAACAGTCCGTCGGTCTGTATACGGCCATTTATTTCAACGTGGTCGGCTTTGGCATTGTGAACGCCAGATTCGGCATGCGGGAAGGAAATGAAGTGATTCTCCGTTACGCGGATGCCTTCAGAAACCGGCTGGAAGAGGGCGAAATTCTGGCGCATTTCGGCGGGGACAACTTCGCCCTTCTGGTTTACAGGGATAATTATCCGGAATTTCAGAGCCTGTTGAACGGAGTCAGCACTTTTGCTGTGCAGCAGGGGAAAAAATATCCCCTTACGATTCGCTCGGCCGCCGGCGTGATGCACCTCTATGACAGCGTGCATACCCCGGGACAGGTTATGTCCGGCATAGGGTTTGCCCTGAATATTGCCCGTGAATCCCACGGCGGACAGGTAATTATGACACGGGAAATGGAAGCGCGCAGTCATCGGATCAAGGAAATCGAGAATCTTTTCCCGCAGGCTCTGATGAGGAATGAATTCGAAGTGCTTTATCAGCCGAAAGTCGATATTTCCACCGGCGCGATTATCGGTGCGGAGGCGCTTTCTGTCTGGGGAACCGGGGAACTAAGGCTTGAGCCGGACAGTTATATCCCGATCATTGAGCGAAACGGACAAATCAAAGAGCTGGATATGTACATCTATGAAAAAGTACTGAGAGATATGCTGAGCTGGAGGTCTGCCGGATATGAGATGCTTCCTGTCTCTGTTAATTTTTCCAGAAAGGACTTCAGCGGCAAAAAGGACGAGCCCAGGTTGCTTGCAGATAAGATTGCCGAGAAAGCGGCGAAGTATGGGATTCGAAATGAGGAACTGGTTGTTGAGGTGACCGAGACAAGCAACTCAGTGGAGATGCAGAGTGTGGATGCCTTTGTACGTCGGCTGGCAGAGCACGGCATCCGAACCTCTGTGGATGATTTCGGAACAGGCTGCTCATCCTTTGAGTTGGTGAAAGATCTTCCGGTGGATGAGATCAAGATCGACCGCTCGTTTTTCCATTGTGCGGTTCCGGACAGGAGAAAC